>NZ_VUMP01000005.1:0-454280 GCF_009696115.1 Eubacterium sp. BL-380-WT-2B | reverse complement strand
AACCATAATATAAGGCTTTACTCCCAGTTTCCCGAGGCTATTCCTTTCCATAGGGCAGGTTACCCACGCGTTACTCACCCGTTCGCCACTTTCCAGTTCTAATTTCACCCGAAGGATCATTCAAAACCTTCTCGTTCGACTTGCATGTGTTAAGCATACCGCCAGCGTTCGTCCTGAGCCAGGATCAAACTCTCAATAAAAAGTTTATCGTTTAGCCTTTCGGCTTCTTGATCTGGTTCATTTGATGATTTTTTGAAGTGTTCATCGCACTTGCGTTTTTATCCTTTGCTGATTTTCATCAGCTGGAATTTCAGGTTTTATGGTACTATTCTCTTTTCTATGACCCTTACAGCTCTGCGCTGTAATCGTTGTTCGTTTTCTCAAGCGAACTTCTTTATTATACCGCGTTGCCTTTGTTCTGTCAAGCGCTTTTTAAAATTTATTTTTTAAATTTCTCAAGCGCCGGACTGAAAGCCCTGCGGTTCTGTACTCTCCGAGACAGCTTACTTAGTATACCCCGGACCTTACCCTTTGTCAAGCGCTTTTTAACATTTGTTTTAATCTTTTTTGATTTTATTTTAAGCTGGATATTTAAAAAAACAGATGCGCGGCGTCATCTGCTTTTTTCTACATTATATAGAGTATCTGTGGATTACAATTTGCTCCGGTAGAGCTGGATACCATCCAGCCCCCAGATCTTTTCGGAGAAGGCGCCAGGCTCTAGGGTGTTCTGAACTTTTTCCATGGTATTCATACGGGCGTCAATGATGTCGATGTGGTGAAGCAGCTCAGCTTCTGGAAACATCGGCTTTTTGGGGCTTCCGTATTCGGCTTCGTAATGGTGTGACAGAATCATGTGCTTTAAGAGGAGAAGAACTTCCTCGCTGACGCCAAGTTTTTGTCCATATTGGTCGATTTCCACGATTTCTGTGACGATATGCCCCAACAGCTTGCCTTCCTCGGTATAGTCGCTTACAGAGCCGTTTTCATCGGATTCCATCTCGGTAATTTTGCCGATGTCGTGAAGGATGATGCCCGAATACAGTAAATCTGCATTGAGAAATGGGTAAAGCGGTGTCAGGCTTTTTCCGATTTGCAGCATAGAATAGGTGTGATAGAGCAGCCCCCCCTTTAGGGCATGGTGGTTAGACTTAGCGGCCGGGAAATAGGACAGTACTTTTGTCTTATCTTCAAAAATGGCCTTGGTCAGCTTTTTAATGTCTTCATTTGTAAAGGCATCGATGGTCGTGTTGATCTCTCTGATCATGTCATTGACATTTTTGGGGGCACACTCCACAAAATCGTCGATGCTGACATCGTCGCCCTCATTGGCCAGACGCATACGGTTGGCAATGAGCTGGAGATGCCCGTTGTATTCCTGGACAGCGCCTTTGATCTTTACGAGCTTGCCAGTGACAAATTCCTCTTCATCGGCTTCCTTGACATCCCACATTTTTCCGTCGATTTCATCAAAGTTGGTGTCGGTGAGCTTCATATTAAAATAGCGGCTGCCGTTGGCAGCGGTTTTGGTTACCTGGGATTTGATAAAGAGATAGCCTAAAAACGGCTGTCCCTTCTGTAGATTTTTTATTTCCATTCTTTTCTCCTATTTACAGCGTTCCGGGAATTTTTCTTTATAGGTATTGAGTCCCTGTTTCAGGGTTTCCACGGCAGCTGCCATATCCGTATCCTTTAAAACATAGGCAATGCGCACTTCATCTGCGCCGTCCTCGGGATGAATATAAAAATCGTTGGCCGGGGACAGCAGCACGGTTTTTCCCTCGTAATCAAAATCGGTGATCATCCATTCGATAAAATCACAGGCATTCTTTGTCGGAAGCTTGGCCACATAGTAAAATGCTCCCGTTGGCTTTTTACAGACCACGCCGTCGATGGTTTTCAGACAATCGTAGACAATATCGCGTCGATGCGTGTATTCCTTGAGCACGTCATCAAAAAAGCTGGTGTCCAGCTTAAATAGCTCAGCGGCGCCAAGCTGGTCGACGCTGGAGACGGCCAGACGCATCTGGCAGAGTTTTTTAATCTGATTCATGAACACTTGATTTTTTGACAAGATAAAGCCAATGCGGGCGCCGCAGGCACTATAGCGCTTTGAAATACTATCGATAATAATGCAGTTCTGGTCCAGCTCTGGATAATGACCGGGGCTCACATAGGCGAGCCCGTCATAAATAAATTCGCGGTAAACTTCATCAGCGATGACGTAAAGATCGTGAGCAAGAGCGATATCCCGCACGCGTTCGATTTCTTCTCTGCTGAACACCTTACCAGTTGGGTTGCCAGGGTTGGTGATCAGAATTGCCCTGGTCGCCGGGGTGATAGCCGCCTCGATGGTTTCTCTGTCCGGCAGTGCAAAGCCTTCTTCGGCATAGGTTTTAATGCCTCTTAAGTCAATGCTGGTGGCTGAGGCCATCTCTTTATAAATGCTGTAGAGCGGTTCCGGGGTCAGAATCTGGTCGCCGGGGTTGCAGATGGTCAGAAAGGTGAATAGCAGGGCTTCGCTGCCGCCATTGGTGATGAGCATATCCCCTTTATGGTAGGTTAAGCCGTATTTCCGGTAATATTTGCAGGCTTCTTCCCGCAATGCGTTTTCGCCTTCGGGAGCTGCGTAGGCCAGAACGTTTTCCTTCATTTCGTTGACTTTTTTCATGAAGCTGGGCGGGGTACAGATATCGGGCTGTCCGATATTCAGGTAATAGACTTTTTTTCCCTCAGTCTCAGCTTTATCCACCAGGGGATAATATTTTAAAAGGGCGGGTTCTCCCATCCCCATTACGCGTTTGGATATTTGCATTTTATATTAACTCCTTTTTGATTTCCTTACATTAATGTATTCATTATAAGCTTAAGGCGAAAAAAAAACAAGCGCCACAAGGATTTTGGCGCGGATAAAAAAGGAGTGCCACGACAGGCTTTGTCGGCCCTTTCGTGCACTCCTCTTTTTTAGATTACTCTTCTTCGCCGAAGCCAGAATCGATCAGCTCGATCAGTGTATCGACTGCCTGCTGTTCGTCGTCGCCTTCAGCGCTTACAGCAACGCGTGTTCCCTTTGACAGGCACATTGCCATAACTGCGATGATGGATTTTGCGTTTCCTTCTTTATCCTCATCCAGATTTTTTACATTGATGGCTGATTTAAAGCCGCTGGCTTTTTTGGTAAAGTCCGATGCTGGTCTTGCGTGAAGACCGGTTTTGTTGATAATAACCGTTTCTTTTGAATACATATTTACCTCTCCGTTTTCTTAGGTGTGAATGATTTCGATGGTACAGCCTACAGTGATTTCTGGCATACCTTCGCCAAGGAGTTCGATGTGTCCTGGGATCTTCGCCGTATCCCCTCCATTGAAGCAGAAAGTACAGTGCCCCATTGTTCTGAATGTTTCGTTAGCTTCACTGCCGACAGCTGTTACCACGAATTCCTGTCCGCCAATGGCGATGATATCGTTCACGGCAATATCCTTTTCCATTTCTTCGATTGAATGGAGAACAGCCATTTCTCTGAGGGCTGCAGGTGCGTTATCGTTAAAGACGATAATCATTTTTTCACCGATAAAGTCCTGCACCATTGGTCCAATTTCGGTTACGGTTGATTTATATCCCATGATTCTTCCTCCTTAAAATCTATTCTAGAGCATTGTTGCTACAAAATATGCGATAAGCACCATGATCGGTCCTGTGAACAATCTAGATAATAACACAGATGGTACCCCGATGTCTACTGTATCGCTCGCGGCATCTCCCATGGATAAACCAACTGGGATAAAGTCGCAGCCTACCTGAGCATCGACGGCAAAAAGGGCCGGAAGTGCTAAAACGACCGGAAATGCGCCAATCATGATCCCATAACCGACCAAAACGGATAATACCTGGCCGATTAACGCGCCGGAACCAACCAGCGGAGAAATCATAGGAAGTGCGCAAATAATTACCAGTATCAAAAGACCCGGAAGGGTTCCTAAATACGGATAAACGTATTGTCCCATCAGAGCACCTAAACCGGAGAATTCGATCAGGCCGATGAGCAATGAATAGAAAGCCATGAACGGGAGAATGTCTTTGATGGTAATATCAATGGCTTCTTTACCGCCCTGTACACACTTGGTTGCAAAACCAGCAAGGGCTTTACCGCCGCGTGCGACCCAGTTTTCTTTTGGGGCATCCGCTGCCGGAGCGGCTTCTTCAACCACTTCTTCTTCAGCAGTGTCTTCCTCGACTGGGACTTCTGAACCGTCTGCCGGTGTGATGCCGCTTTCGACAACGCCGGAAACGTAAATATCTTCTTTAATAAATTCCGCTAAGGGGCCAGACTGGCCAACAGGGGTGATATTAACGGTCATAACACCTTTTTTCGGGTATACACCGCATCTTAAGGTACCGCCGCAGTTAATGATAACACAGGCCATTTCATCATCCGGCACACCGTTTGAGAAACCGTCAATGGCTTCTGCGCCAGTGAGCTTGGCAATCTTGCGGGTTAACGGGTCGATGCCGCCGCCAGTAATAGAGACAATTTTATTTTTCTTTTCAGTTGGCTGGATAACGAGCGGTCCGCCCCATCCGCCATGTCCTTTTTCGATTCTTACTGCATTATACATGGTTTATGCCTCCGTTTCTGAGCCCTGTGCATGGCCGTATTTTGCTTTGTACTTAGCGTTGTAGATTACCTGGGTAAAGATGCTGCGAAGCAGTACCATCACCATCCCAAGCAGGAAGTATTCCACTGCTAAACCACCAAGAGATTCGATGCCGATACCGAACTGTAAGCCCTGTACATAGACACCGCTGGCAATCCCCAGCCATACGAAAAGTTCGCCTGGGTTGGCGTGCGGGAATAAGCCGGTGACCGGGTGGCAGAAAGAAATACCAGGGTCAAAGAAGGCTACCTTCTGGTTTTCCGGTAAAAAACGGGCATAAGGATAAGTCATCGGGTTACCAGAGAATACCATGGCGATCACCGGTGACAGAATCCAGCGGGTTAAGAAAAATTTGTTGCACAGTTTAACAAGCTTTTCGATTCGTTCCAGTCCGATTAATTTAAACAGAATATGCATAAAGGTTATCATGATAATAACCCATGGCAGTAACTGTAAGACATAAAGTTGGATAAAGTAGTTCGCGCCGTTCTGGAACAGACCCATAAAGCCTTGTCCGAAAGTTTGTAAAGCTTCCATAAAATCACTCCTTCTAAAAATTAATAAATACTCATATAAATAAAACCATTAATCCTGCCGTATGCGTTACGGCCAACGTTTACACGTTCTCTGCATTTGTTCTTCACCTGAAGATAAACCGCCCCCTCACACAGCCCTGAAAGGCCCCTCAGCCTTTGCCGGACTGTTCTTTTCTGATTTCACGCTGTCTTGCGCGCAGCCGTGCCTGTAACTCCTGCCGTTCTAATCCGTCATCCTGCACGACCTTTTTTTGTTCCTCTTTTTCCATCTCTTTTGCGAGACGCCTGTCTATGGCTTCAATAGCCTGTATGAGAGCGCCTTTTTTACGGCGCTTATCAACCAACAGCGGACTATAGGGTTCTTTTTCGCGCAACCGGGGGTTGATGGCAAGATCTTCCTCGATCCCGATTTTGCGCACTTCATTGAGTGTCATGCCGTTATAGTCGTCCACATCTTCAAAACGCTTCCACATGGCAATGCCCTGTAGTCTTTTACAGGCCATGACCTGGTTGGTTCCCCGGTCCCATGCCAGCACAATAATGGCGCCGCCTTTTATATGAAAGCCGCCCTTGCGCATGCCAATGCCTAAGATCCAGCCCCTTCCCTGAAGGGCGCTTACGGCTTTCTGGTAGCTTTTATATTGAAGATAGGATAAAAAGCTCTGCAGAACCATCATGGCAAAAGCCAGAAATATAAAATACTTTAAGCCATCGTTCATCTGACACTCTCCATTTTTTACTAATAATCCTATATATTATTATATAACGATAAGCGAAGATCGACAATAAAGAATTAAACAGATCACATTTTTAAAAGAAAGTTTTTATATCCTCTCAGGATAACTTTCTTTTAAAAATGCGTTAGCCTTATTGCCGGACGCCCGCTACCACTCTGCGTGTCCTACCAAATTTCTGCGGAATTTGGATTTGGCGTCATAGGTATTTGCTCATTTCGTATAATGAATCATAAATACAGTCGGGTTCGACTTCAGACTCTGCAACAGTCTGCATATCCGCTTCACCGGTAAGTACCAGAAAGCCTTTTGCTCCGTTTTTAACACCGGTAGCCACATCCGTATAGATACGGTCACCGACAAAGGCAACCTCGTCGCGTTTGAAGCCGGTGATTTCCAATACCATATCCACCGTTTCCTTAAAAGGCTTGCCCAGGAAACGCGGCTTCACACCAGTGGAGGAGGTGATTAAATCGCACATTGCGCCGCAGTCTGGCATAAAGCCATCCTCTGTCGGGCAGTTGGTGTCCATATGGGTAGCCACAAAAGGTACGCCGTTACGGACAAAACGGCAGATTTTATCCAGCTTTTCATAGGTGAGGGTGGTATCAAAACTCTGAACCGCCACATCTGGCTCATCATCAACCAGATTGATGCCCTTTTCCTTAAAGCTGTTTTCCAAAAGCGGTGTCCCGTTCAGGTAAACACGCTTGCCTGGGTAGTAGGTTTTCAAAAATTCCGCGGTGACATCACCAGCGGTGACAACATCGCTTTCCTCTACCTCCAGACCCATTTTTGCCAGCTTTTCTTTGTAGAAAGACGGCACGCGGGATGCGTTATTGGTAAAGAAGATGAAGCTTCTTCCAGTTTCCTTAACCTTATGGATAAAATCCAAGGACCCTTCGATCAGGTTGTTGCCTAAATAGACGGTGCCATCCATATCCAGTACGAACAGTTTGACATCATTTAATGCCTGGTCTTTTTCAAATCGCATGTTTATTCTCCGTAAATTGTATTTGTAATTTTGTCTGCAATTTCTTCCAGACGGCCGTGGGCTTTTGCAAATTCCATAACAGAATACCGTGGACGTACTTTGTAGCCTTCGATCAGGCTTCTGTGGAATAAATCTCTGTCAATGCCGATATCCTTGGGTGTTACCGGGCAGCCGGCTTTGCGAAGAAGCGCTTCAATTTCTTCATGCGGCGGGCACAGCGCTCCGGTTCC
Organism: Eubacterium sp. BL-380-WT-2B; assembly: GCF_009696115.1. Taxonomy (NCBI): domain Bacteria; kingdom Bacillati; phylum Bacillota; class Clostridia; order Eubacteriales; family Eubacteriaceae; genus Eubacterium; species Eubacterium sp. BL-380-WT-2B. The sequence goes on along the minus strand of NZ_VUMP01000005.1, from coordinate 447,131 downwards.
CTCTGGCAGCAGGTCTGCCATTTCTTCAAAGAACATGGCGATGACCGGTGTCGCAACACCAACCTGTGTGCCGTGATGGATGGGTGTCAGGCCTCTCGCGATATAATCCATTTCCCAGTAATGGGACAGCATGTGTTCTGCGCCGGAAGCCGGACGGGAGATATTGACAAGCCCCATGGCCACACCGGTCAGGGTTAAGGCTTCAATCAGGTATAAGGTCGCTTCGTCGTTACGTTCCTTTAACGCTTCTGCCTGGCCAAAGCATTTGTCCAGAGCACGCTGCACAAGCTCTACGCAGGTTTCGCAGCGGTATTCGTCATTGACCTTAACGGATAAATCCCAATCTGCCAGAGCGGTAATTTTTCCTACGACATCGCCAAAGCCCGCATGGATTAATTCCATCGGCGCTTCTTTCATAATGTCGGTATCACCAACAACGCCATAAGCAAGGCATGCCGGATAAGAATATTTATAGCCATTGCAGATCAGCGGGGCACCATCGGCCACATAGCCATCCATAGAAGGCGCGGTGCAGACAATGATATAAGGCACCTTTGTACGGGAGGATACATATTTAACAGAGTCATTCAGTGAACCCGAACCTACGGCTACCATCAGGCTGACGTCTAGTTCCTGTTCTTCAAGAATACGTCCGACAACACTTTCATCTGGGATCAATAATTCTCCACCACGGTCAAACAGTAATTCCTTGACATTGAAGCCTGCGTCGTCCAACAGCTGTTTCGCTTCTCTTCCAGCTGCTTTATAGGTATTATCATCGTAAACGATGAGGATTTTTCCTTCTTTAAAGGGTTCCGCCACACGCGGCAGCTCCTTGATCGCGCCCTTCCCGATGGCGATGTCATGGATTGAAAAATTGTGATGTCTCCCGCAGGAGCAGTCGAATTCAGTGTTTGCCATTTCGTTGATGGCCAGGTTCAGGATTTCATTCATTGTTAGGTTCTCCTTTTAATTTAAAAAATCTAAAAGTATTAATGACCGTAAATTACGGCTATTCTTCTTCAATCAGCTTTCTTGCGCTTTCCACATCTGTAACCAGTGTATTGATATACTTACCGTTGATGGCGCCCTTGATGGCATCGACCTTTTCAATGCCGCAGGCTACACCGATGGAATGCGGTACGCGGCGCAGCTTTTTAATTTCAATGCCGACCACGTTGTTATCAATTTTGAAGGGAGTTGTACTTCCGTTTATGTCATAAAACTGCATACAGATGTCGCCTGCCACATGTTTTTCGCGCATTTTGTTCATTTCTACCCGGTCATAATAGCCGGTAGCCATAATGGCAGAAGTACTGTTGGGAACTCCGATTCCCACCAGTGCCACATCCAGCTTATCACCCATCCGGATAATTTTGCTGATGCCGTCCTCCTTCAAAAGCTCTTCCTTAATCTGTTTGCCGGAAACCCTTGCCGGTGCGTGCATGAGCATAAACTCTCCGCCAAAAACCTTTGCCAGATCCTCTACAATGTAGTTGGAATGCAGCTCCATCCGAAGATGGCCCATACCGCCGATCAGCGGGACAAAGGTGATGTTCTTGGTCGCGTTGCCCACAACGTGTCTGGCAATATACCCCAGGGTCGTACCCATGGATACCCCGACGATGTTGCCGTCCTTAACCACACGCTCCAGATACTGGGCGGCAGCCCGGCCAATTTCGTTTTTCTGGTCTTCGATGTCCTTCTTGGTGTCAACGACGATGACCTCACGCAGGCCATACAGGTTTTCGATTTCCCGCTCCAGCTCCACATAGTCGGTGCCTTCCAGGTTGTCGATGATGATTTTTACAATTCCCCGCTCCTTACCATTGCTGATGATCCGGGAAACCGTTGGCCTGGACAAGCCAAGCTGAGCTGAAATGACTTTCTGATTTAAATCCTGATTGTAATACATATCACAGATCTTAACCATCAGCCGCTCGTCATCAATGACCTTTTTCATCTTTTATCCCTCCAAACCTTTGTGATTTTTACTTTTGTTTATATCTGAAATATTGTCAATCATTGTTTAATGTCATTATATAACTTCTATAATGAATGTCAACCTGAAAAGTCGGTTATCTTAACAAGATTTTTGTATTTTTTCTAATTTTCTTCAAAATTTACGGATATTCTTCGCTGAAAATATTTACATTTTTTATTTTGTAAAAATAATATACTTTTTTTGAAATCAAAAAAATCCCACCGCAAGGCAGCATCTGCCCGCAGTGGGATGATCATCTCACTTTTCCTTCACTTCTTCTGTTTCCTGCTCCTGCACTTCCTCCGCCAGGGTGTCAGCGTCCTCAGCATCCACTTCCTCCACACTCAAATCAATGGTCTTGACATTCCGGTCTGCGCCGATAAAATAGGCAATGCCCAGAACAATGCTGACCATGTGCGGGATCATTGCAGTCAAACCATAGAGAATGCTCATACCCAGATTTACCGCACTGAACACAATGACCAGAATACTCAAGAACCTTAAAAAACGTGCCTTCCCAATGCTTTTACAGAAAATAATCCCCAAAATCCCAAGGATAACAATGCAGACGCCATTGACGATCAGCGATACTGACATCATATTGACCGTGTGCACCAGGCCTTCCATTGTAAGACCGCCCTCTGTGGCAATCTGCTGAATTTCATGGCTGTCGCCCAGCTGCTGCAGCATCGCCGCTGTTGAAAACAGTACGACGCCAAAAATTGTGATAAGGATACCCCATATCAGAAAAACAATGCCTGCGCCCTTTAAAAGGGCTTTTCCTTTCGGTTCCATTTTTTCCTCCTGAATAATAAGCTTTTTATTTATCCTATCACGAAAAGCAGGGATACCCGCAACCACTTTGGTAAAAATACACCCCTTTCGGTAAAACCCATAAAAGCGAAACCTTTTATTTTCAGAATGATTTTAATTGACAACCGTGATCTGCACTGGTACTATAATCACAGAAAAACAGTCCGTCTACTAAGGGCGGTCACGAGGTGAAAAGATCATGTTTAGAATAAAAGACTCTGACGCCATGCTGCACAATCTGATTGACCAGTCTGCCGCGGCTTTTTTTGACCAGTACCGCTTTGTCACACCAGCGGATTACTGTGTCTATAATTGTAAGAATGCCTGTCTTGAGGCCGAAGATATTCCCTGCTACGCAATCTGGCAGCGTGACACCCCCTGCCACAACTGTTCCTCCATTCGGGCACTCAGCCTCAAGGAGCCTGTCATCAAGCTGGAATATCTGGAAAACAAGGTCTTTCTGATCCTCTCCACCCCGCATACCCTCGATGGACGCCGCTGCGTTCTGGAAATGGCCAAGGATGTCACTGCCAGCCTGATGATCAATGATGACCGACACTGTGACAACACGATCATCACAGATGTTATCGCCGAACTCAACAATCTTTCTGTCCGTGATCTTTACACCGGCCTTTACAATAAAAATTACGCAGAACGCGAGGTTTCACGCTGTATTAACGAAAAAAAATCCTTTACCGCCGCCATGATGGATATTGATGATTTCAAAATTATCAACGACACTTACGGACACCAGACCGGTGACGTTGTCCTGCGTGAGATGGCCTCCCTGCTGACAGACGCGGCGGCCAACGGAAAAGGCTGGGCTGCCCGCATCGGCGGTGATGAGTTTATCTTAATTTTTCCTTCTCTTTCCCTTGAACAGGCAGAACCCGTCCTCTCCGCCCTGTCACGGGACATTAAAGAGCACCTTTTTTATAAAGGTGATTCCCGCTTTTCCGTCAATGCGAGCATGGGAATTAAGGAATACCACCCTGGGGAAATGAACGCCGCCGACTTTTTTGACCAGGTGGACATGCGGATGTATGCAGAAAAGAGACGAAATAAAAGCGGCCGATAAGCCGCTTTTTTAAATTGAGCGCAATAATTGTTTTACACGCCGGAGGTTTTATAATATAATTCTTTTTGAAAGCGCATGAGCATCGGGGATATGACACAGCTTTCATTTTAATTTATTCTGAAAAAAAGCGGCACTGCCGCGGGAGGTACAATATGACAAGAGCAACCGGCACCGTATCCAGAGGCGTACGGGCACCGATCATTCGAGAGGGCGACGATCTTGCGGGCATCGTGGTCGATTCTGTATTGGAGGCGTCTCAGAGCGAGGGCTTTGATTTAAACGACCGTGATGTTGTGGGCATTACTGAAGCTGTGGTCGCCCGGGCACAGGGCAATTACGCCAGCGTCGACGCCATCGCGGAGGATGTAAAGGCTAAATTCCCAGACGGCGAGTTCGGCGTGATTTTTCCAATCATGAGCCGCAACCGTTTTGCCATCTGTCTGCGCGGGATCGCCCGGGGCGCTAAAAAGCTGACCATTATGATGAGCTATCCCTCAGACGAGGTGGGCAATCATCTGGTCGATCTCGACCAGCTTGATGAAAAGGGCGTAAACCCCTGGACAGACGTGCTGGACGAAGCCCGTTACCGCGATCTGTTCGGAAGCAACCCCCACACCTTTACCGGCGTCGATTATGTCTCTTACTACAGGACGCTCTGCGAAGAGGAAAACGCCGAGGTCCGTTTTGTCTTTGCCAATGACTGCCGCAGCATTCTGCCCTATGAAAAGCATGTACTCACCTGCGATATCCATACCCGCGAGCGCTCCAAACGGCTGTTAAAGGCAGCGGGCGCTCTAACCGTTCTGGGCCTGGACGACCTGTTGACCAAACCGGTGGACGGCAGCGGCTACAACGCTGACTACGGCCTCCTGGGCTCAAACAAAGCCACCGAGGAAAAGGTCAAGCTCTTTCCAAAGGAGTGTGAGCATTTTGTCCATGAGGTACAGGCAAGACTGCACCAGGCTACCGGCAAAAGTATCGAGGTCATGGTTTTTGGCGACGGCGCCTTCAAGGATCCGGTCGGCAAGATCTGGGAATTGGCCGACCCGGTTGTCAGTCCGGCTTACACCGACGGTTTAAACGGAACCCCCAACGAAGTCAAGCTAAAATATCTGGCAGACAACAACTTTGCTGATTTATCTGGAGACGCCCTCAAATCAGCGATCTCCGAATACATTGCCAATAAACCCAAGGAATCCCTTGTGGGAAAAATGGAAACCCAGGGCACTACGCCGCGCCGTCTGACCGACCTGCTCGGCAGCCTGTGCGACTTAACCACCGGCAGCGGTGACAAGGGAACACCCATTGTATTAATCCAGGGGTATTTTGACAATTACGCGGATTAGAAAAAAGCAGTGTCTGGGCATTTCGGGCACTGCTTTTTAATTTAGGCTGCGGGGTATAACTTAAAAAACAGAAGGGATAAAGGCACATTCTATGAAATCCAATATTGTACTCAAAATCCTGGCACTGGTTATTGCGCTGTTCTCTGTTACGCTGTTAGCCTATACCATCGCAGAGGAACACCGGACGGATGAGCTGAACACTGTGCTGGACCCGCTGACCTTCACAGGCACCTGGCAGGCCAGTGACGGCGCAGCACCACAGCCTCTGACAGCTGATACCAAAATCGACTCTGACCAAAACCCTTCGGTTATTCTCACCGGCCACTTCAGCCAGAATATTAACGACGGCTCTCCCATTCTTTTCCGCGTGAGCAATATCCGGGTGCAATTGTATAAAAATGGCACTGAAATTTACAGCTTTGGCCAGCCAGGAGCCTACCCTTCTTTTTCAAAATCACCGGGTAACCAATGGGATGTGCTCCTCGCGCCCGGTGGCGTTGCCGCCAGCGATACCATCACCATCCGCCTGGAAAATATTTACCCCAGCAACAATGAGCAGGCTTTTAATCTTTTCCTTGAAAATCTTTTCATGGGTGATTCCGGCGTCCTGTTCAGAGACCTGGTCACCACCTCAGGCTCATCCCTGCTGCTGGGGGGCTTTATCCTGCTCATGGGACTGGTTCTGCTGGCAGCCGTCATTATTTTAAAAATCATCCGGACACCGCTGAGCTGGGCGCCTTTCCACCTGTCCCTGTTTACCATCGCCAGCGGACTGTGGATCTTTCTTGATTTTCATATCATCTCACTGCTCGTCACCACCAATGTTTTTACCAACATTCTGGATATTCTGAGTCTGAGCCTTATCATGCCCTTTTTGGGGCTCTATCTCCTGGACTTTGTAAAAAGCCGGGCCCGCTATGCGATTTCGGGCTGCGTTTACGCCGGGCTTGCCTTCACTCTGTTCTTTCTGCTGGTTCAGTCTCTGGGAATCTGGGACGGCTATGAGCTCCTCACCCCGCTCACCCTGCTTGACGCAGCGGCCGTGATCATTATTTTATTCAGCCTTATTTATGAGAATGCCCATAACCCACAGCGCGATACCCGCTTTATTCTGTTTTCCTGTGGTATCTGTTTTATTGGTTTTGGGGATATTGTAAACTACTATCTGGGGTTCCTGCCTTTTAACCTGTTCTTCAAGCTTGGCTTCACGCTCTTTATTCTGGCACAGCTTTCTTATATGGTCCGCTATACCCGGAACACCCTAGCCGCTGCCCGCAAAACGCAGGCGCTTGAAAAAGAGCTGGTGCAGAATCGTATCGCCATTATGCTGAGCCAGATCCAGCCTCATTTTCTGTTCAACGCTCTGACCGCCATCAAACAGCTCTGCGCCATTGATCCTGAAAAGGCCGAGGAGGCTGTCGGGCAGTTCGCTGGATTTCTCCGTGGCAACCTGGACTCACTGTCCCACACCGGCGCCATTCCTTTTGAAAAGGAACTGACCCACATTGAAAACTACCTGTCTCTGGAAAAAATGCGTTTTGGAAAACGTCTCAGCATCGCCTACGACATTGGCGTCAGCGACTTTTCTCTGCCGCCTCTGACGGTACAGCCTTTAGTGGAAAACGCAGTGCGCTACGGCGTAACCAAAAAACCTTCAGGAGGTACGGTTACCCTGTCCACCCAGGAAACAGAGGACAGTGTTATTCTCACCATTTCTGACGACGGCGTGGGCTTTGACCCTTCCGTCAAAAAAGAGGACGGCCGCAGCCATATCGGCATCGACAATGTCCGGAGCCGTCTGGAAAACCAGTGCGGCGGCCGCCTGACAGTTACCACCGTGCTGGGAAGCGGCACCACTGCCACCATTATTCTGCCTAAAAAAGGAGGTAGCACCGAATGAATATCATCGCAGTCGACGACGAAGCGCTGGCCCTGGGCTACATGCTTAAAATCCTAAAGGAGGCCGCGCCCGGCAGTCGTTTTAAGGGCTTTGAAGACCCCTTTGCCGCACTGGACTATCTCAGGGAAAATCCAGTGGACATTGCTTTTCTGGATATTGAAATGTATGGTCTGAACGGCATTGAGCTGGCCAAACGGTTCAAAGAGGCCGCCCCGTCGGTCAAGATCATCTTTTCCACCGGTTTTCCCGACTATGCCCTGGATGCCTTTTCAGTACATGCCAGCGGTTATCTGCTGAAGCCCCCCACCGTCGAAGCTGTAAAGTCCGAGATTGACAATCTCGGACTGCCGCCAGCCGTCAGCCAAAAACGGGTTCGGGTACAGACCTTCGGCAATTTTGAGGTCTTTGTGGACAACGCGCCTTTGCGCTTTGGACGCGCAAAGGCCAAAGAGCTTTTTGCTTATCTGGTGGACCGAAAGGGCTCTGGCTCTACCACCGCTGAGCTGATCTCTGTTCTGTGGGAGGACCGGGACCTGTCCCATTCCCTGCAGAGCCAGTTCCAGACCGTTGCCGCAGACATGATAAAGACCTTTAAAGCCGTCAATGCCGGGGATATCCTGATCAAAAAACGCAATTACCTGTCTGTGGACACCGAAAAGCTGGACTGTGATTACTATAATTTTCTAAAGGGCGATATCCGCGCCATCAACAGCTACGCTGGCGAATATATGCGCAATTACAGCTGGGCTGAATTTACCACCGGTTTCTTATCCCAGAAAGCCGGCATCCTCTGATTTACCAAAAAAGCCAGCACTGGGCTGGCTTTTTAATGGTCATCAAAGTACCTTCCTGCCCGCTCCGCGCTTCTCCTCAGCAGGTCAAAAAAAATGGCTCTCTCAATTTCTGTCATGCCTGCTGTGATTTCATCGACCCATCCGGTGCCAATGCGCTGCAGCTCTGGCAGCACCTCGTAGGCTTTTTCGGTGGGGTAAACGTCAAAGGAACGGCTGTCACAGGCGTTTGCCTCCCGGGTCAGGTAGCCATTTTCCTCAAGCTTTGCCACCATTTTAGTCACCGTGCTTTTATTCATGTCCAGCAGCTCAACAAAGCGGTTCTGCGGTATGCCCTCGTTTTCACAGGTGATCATGATAAAGGGCGCTTGTCCGCTGGTCAGCCCCAGCTCGCTGGTCTGTTTATTTAAATACATCTGAGTCTTCCTCTGAATAATGGAGATCAGCTTTAATATTTCATCCTGGGTCGGCAGCTCCATACTGGTGCCTCCTTCAAATTTCTGGCGTTACTCTAATTTTATGGCGTTACCGTCCATTTGTCAAATGAAAAGGCTTGCTGCAAATAAAAAAAGAATGCCACAAAGCGATGCGGCATTCTTTTGGGCTACACTCTCCAGCGCTTCAGGGCTGGAAAAAATTCTTTCATCATTCCCCGCGCCTGTTCCTCTGTCATTTCTGCATTATTCTCCACCATCGGACCAACGCAGATTTCAATCATTTCTTCCATGCTCATATCCGGCGCTGTAAAAGCGCCTTTCTCATAGCAGTACTGGCAGTAATCGTCGTTTGCACTGCCATCGGCATTTGTTCCGCATACCTCTTCGCTCATCGGCATCCCGCAGGACTGGCAAAATTTTTCCATTTTTTCCTCCTGATGTTCTGTATTTGTCTCTAGCATACCACCTAAACACTGACATCCTGTGTCATGATTTGAAAATTAATTTTGTTCAATAAGCTCAAGCATCACGCCGTCCGGGTCCTGAATAAAGAAAAAACGGGTTTTGGGATTTGGCTGAAAGGGTCCGCTTAAAACCGGCACGCCTTTTTTCTGAAGTGTCTCCATACATTCCTCCACCGACGCAATCTCAAATCCCAGCGAGATCTTTTCATTGACGTTCACCTCGCTGTCGCGAGCGTCTCCGATGAGCTCAAGCTCTGCCCCCTCACCGCCCATAAAGGCGATTTCTTTTTCCGGACCCGCTTTAAAGCGGCGCAAAACCTTAAGGCCGAGAATCTCCTCATAAAACCGGATGGACTCCTCTAAATGATTAACGTGAATGGTTACAAAAGAAAATTTCATGTCTGCTTTTATCCGCCAGGCCAGATGCCTTCTTTCTCTGGTATTTTTCAGTGCCAGCTCCTGGCACTGGCACTGCCCGTAAACTTTCTCTATTTAAAAGAACCGCCGCATTAGCAGCGGTTCTTTACCGTTGTTTCATAAATTTTATCAATTTCCAGCCTGCAGGGTCACATCGGCTTCTTTTGTCTGCCCGCCGCGTTCGTAAGTAATCTTAACGGTGTCTCCCGGCTTGTGTCCATAGAGGATTTCCTTCATCTTCAGCATGGTATTCACATCCTTGCCGTCAATGGTCAAAAGGATATCGCCTTTCTGGATACCCGCATTGGCCGCACCGCCGCCTGCCTGCACTGAGGCAACATAAATTCCCTTGTCAATGGGCTCTGCATCGTTGTAATAAGCAGCCTGCTGTTTATCATAGCCGCTGATCCCGATCACAGTCGGCGTAAAGCTGCCGCTTGTCACGACCTGATTGAGGATGGGTTTGACCACATTGATGGGAATGGCAAAGCCCATGCCTTCACCCTGGGCGTTTTTATAGGTATTAATGCCAATGACCTCACGGTTTGCGTTGACAAGCGGTCCGCCGCTGTTCCCTTTATTGATGGTGGCGTCTGTCTGGATCAAGTCTTCCGCTACCAGGCTGCTGTCAACAACCAGGCTTCGGTTTAAGGCGGAGATGATCCCCGCGGTGACGCTTCGTTCAAACTGAAGCCCCAGAGGATTCCCAATGGCGATGGCCACCTCACCGACTTTTAAATTATCAGAGTCTCCCAGAGTAACTGCTGGAAGATTTTTGGCGTCAATTTTAATAATAGCCATATCCAGGCTGGAATCTGCCCAAACCTTCTGGGCTGTGTAGTTATTTCCGTCAGCCAGAGAAACTTTTATTTCCTTTGGGTTATCGCTGATAACATGCTGGTTTGTGACAATATAACCATCAGACGTCACAATGAATCCTGAGCCTACGCCCACAGCTTCCTGAGTGCCCATCATGGTATTTTCTGTCATGGTGGTCTCAATTCCGGCCACGGATTCAGGGACAACCTGTGCCACGGCTTCTACCTGAGAGTCCACATTCACATCGTTGACGATAACCTTCTGGCCCGCGACAGTCTCGGTACGGGTCCCCCCGCCGAGGGTACCTGTAAAGTACAGGACAGCCACGAGAATAATCGCCACGATGATCCCACCGACTACACCGCCTACGATGGCGGCGGACACATGGGACTCTCTCTTTGGTCTTTCATTATTTTCGTACATTTTTCTTTCACCTCGTTTAATTTTGGATGAAAGTTCCTCTACAGTTCATAAATTTCACTGCTGTTTTTACGGCCTGCCACCACTAACGACAAATCTTCTCCGGGCTGTATGCCTTCGGTCTCCAGAATCCGCGCAGTGGTCTGGTACGCCAGAAGGGGATAATTATTTTCCTCACTGAGATGGGCTAAAACAACCTTATCAAGCCCTTCCTTGACCAGGGTACAGACCGTCTCGCCGCATATTTCATTGGAGAGATGCCCATGGTTTCCCTTAATACGCTGCTTAAGCGGAAAGGGGTAGCGTCCTGCTTCCAGCATGGCGGGATCGTGGTTAGATTCCAGCACCACAAGATCTCTGCCCTTCAGGGCTTCCATAATTCTGGGCGTGATAACGCCCGTATCGGTGGCAATACCCACACTGCTGCATCCGCTGTCAATGGTAAAGCCCACAGATTCCACCGCGTCGTGGGAGGTATTGAAAGCTTCGATCTGTAAATCTCCGATAACAAAGGCCTGGCCGGTTTCAAAAACCCGGACATTATGCTCCGCAATCTTTCCAAGGCTGTCCCGCATGCTTTCCCAAGTGGCAAAGTTGGCGTAAACCGGAAGGTCATAGCGTCTTGAAAGTACACCGACACCGTGAATATGATCGCGGTGCTCATGTGTTACCAGAATACCGCCAAGCTGGGCGGGCAGCTCATCGACGGCGCACAGCGCCTGTTCAATCCGCTTTCCGCTGAGGCCTGCGTCGATCAAAAGCTTTGTCTTACTGTGTGAAACAAAAAGGCTGTTTCCAGAACTTCCACTGTATAAACTACAAAATTTCATGCGAATCTCCTACTATCGAAAATTCGATCGGTAATAGAACTTCTTCTGCGCTTTAAGACAGAAGTGTCGCTGCTTACATGTTATCGAATCTTACTTAATCTTTACTTAACGCAACTTCTTTTAAAAACAGCAAAAAAACCCCGGACTTTAGCGGTCCGGGAGAACTTTTCAACTTTTCCTTTTTCATACCTGTCTGGGATATGAAAGGTCTGATTCCATAGGTAAAAAAGTGTACCCCTCCGCTTTAAGCGTCTCAAAAAGCTGGGGCAAAGCGGCCCGTGTGGTGTCCCGCAGCTCTGCATGGCAGAGGACAGTGCTCACATTGTGCTGATGAACCTCGCTCATAATTTTATTCACAACCGCGTCGGTGCTGGCGGGATTACCGCCCCCGTCACCAGCCGAGGAATTCCAGTCCACATAGTTATAGCCTCTGTCAAGAATCCCCTGTATACAGGTTGCGTTAGCGTTGAGCGAACCACCAGGGAACCTGAACATATGGGATATCTCACCCTTTCCTGTCACTTCAAGCTGAAATGCATCCAGTTTCGCAACGTCCTCATAAAAAGCCGGCGGATTTTTATAAAGGTCGTATTTATGACTCCAGCTGTGATTTCCAAGGGTGTGGCCTTCATCTACAATCCTCTTATAGGCAGCTCTTGCCACTTCATTATCACGGCCATTTGTAAAAAAGGTGGCCTTGATGTGATATTTTTTCAGAATGTCAAGCACCTCATTGGTATGCTCGCTGGGGCCGTCGTCAAAGGTCATAAAAACAACCTTAAGTCCATCGGTATCACCGTTTCGGATGCGCTCTTTAATGGCCTCCTGTTCCTTACTTTCTTCGGTCTTCAAGGCGCTGGTGCCCTTTTCCGCGGCGTTTGACAGGGCGGTCTGAAGGGTTTCCACCGCCTGAAGCGCTGTCTGGGAGTTCTTCTCAAGCTTCTTTGCCGGATGGGTGGCTATGAAAAAGAACGCCGTCATGAGCACAGCAGCAAGCGCCGCCACCCACACGTAAAACCGCGGTTTAAACCGGATGCGGCGTCTTTTTCGTGTCTTCATTTTTAGTCTTCGACTTTCTTTTCAATGGCCTCACGGCGGATAATGCCGCCAAGACTCCGGATATTACTTTCTAACTTTTCATAGCCGCGGTCAATATACTGGATATCTGTAATCCGGGTTTCGCCCTCGGCGATAAGCCCTGCGATGACCATGGCAGCACCCGCGCGCAGATCAGTTGCTTTAATCTTAGTCCCGGACAAAGTCGGAACGCCGGTAATATTGGCGACACGTCCGTTGATGGCAATCTCTGCGCCCATTTTGCGCAGTTCATCCACATATTTAAAACGGTTCTCAAAAATACTTTCAGTAATAACACTTTGTCCACTGGCAATGCTCATGAGTACTGCCATGGGCTGCTGCAGGTCGGTCGGGAAGCCTGGATAAGGCAGTGTTTTCACCTTACAGCCTTTAATATTTTCTTTTCCAATGACGCGGATACCATTGTCCTCTTCAATGATCTCGACGCCCATTTCACGCATTTTTGCGGTGACAGCCTCCATATGCTTCGGAATAACGTTTTTCACGAGCACATTGCCACAGGTTGCGGCAGCCGCCATCATATAGGTTCCTGCTGTGATCTGATCCGGTACGACGGAGTATTCACAGCCATGCATTTCATCCACACCTTTGATCTTAATGGTATCTGTTCCCGCGCCCTTAATATTTGCTCCCATCAAGTTCAGGAAGTTTGCCACATCCACAATATGCGGTTCTTTGGCCGCGTTTTCGATGATGGTCATGCCTTCTGCGCGGGTCGCCGCCAGCATGATATTGATAGTAGCGCCAACGCTGACCACATCCAGATAAATATCCGCGCCGATCAGACGGTCCGCTGTCATCTTAACCTGGCCGTGCTCAATGAGCACCTTTGCTCCAAGCGCTTCAAACCCCTTGATATGCTGGTCGATGGGGCGGTCTCCAATATTACAGCCACCCGGCAACGGAACAATGGCCTTGTGGTAACGGCCCAGCAGCGCTCCCAGCAGATAGTAAGACGCACGCATCTTTCCAGTTTCTTCTTCATATTCCGAACAGTCATAATTGATTGGTTTGTCCGTATTTATAATTAAAGTATCATTTTCTCTGTATATTTCTGCCCCCATCTTTTCCAGGATTGCAACGATCTTGTTAACATCCTTAATGTCGGGCACATTATCGATTTTGCTTGAGCAGGAACAAAGGATGGCTGCGGGAATAATACCCAATACTGCATTTTTTGCTCCGGAGATTGCCACCTCACCGTTTAGCGGGTGACCTCCTTCAATGATAAAAGTATCCATATAATAGTCTTCCTTTCGCACACGCATTTAACTTTGTTATTATATCATACCTAAACTGATTGGCAACCCAAAGTGCCCGTTTTTAAGCCAACAAATGAAAGAATTTACATCTCGTATACAATTGGGATAAAAAACTGCAGGGTTTTGTGCTATAATAAGAGCACTCTTTAATCAAGGATGTGTTTTCCAAATGAATCAGTTCAAGTTTATCATCGACAACGACAATATGGCCATGACGCCAGTCGAAAATATATTTATCAATCACTATATGCCCCGGGCCCGGGGCGATTATGTGAAGGTGTATCTTTTTGGGCTGAAGCACTGCTTTAACCATTCCCTTGAGCCCATTGACAACCTGGCACTCAGCAAGCTTTTTGACCTGACTGAGGGGGATGTCATCAAGGCATGGGAATACTGGGAAAAGGAGGGCATCCTCTCCCTGGAATACGTTGGCACAAAAGACATCATCGTCACTTATTACAACATTTCTGCCAGGCTGATGTCGCACCATACCAAGACAGAGGCCGAAACTAAAAAAGCAGAAACGCCCCAGAAGCAGGATCCTGACAGCATGGAGGCCCGTGTTGCCCACATGTATTCCAAAATTCAGCAGATGTATGGCAGCCGGACCATCACCCAGAAGGAAACTCAGATGTTTAAAAACTGGATCACTGAGTACCATTTTACCCCGGAAACTGTGATCCTTCTGGTGGAATATTCCATGAACCTTATTGGTAAAAAGGAAAAGCCCTTCACGGCAAAACAAATCATCAACTACCTGAAATCCGTAGCCGAGGGCTGGTACAGGGCCGGTATCCGTGAAGCCGCAGAGGCCGATGCCTATATCCGAAAAAGCGCAGGTGAACAGAAGCTGGTCTATGATGTTTTCAAATATCTCGGCCTTCGTCGGGCGCCCATCGCCTGGGAAAAGGAAATGATCATTCGCTGGGCAGACGACTACCACTTTGATATGGACATCATCACCGCGGCCATGCAGCGTTCCAGCAAACAGGATATCCGCTACATCGACGCCATTTTAAAACGCTGGTCCCAGAAGGGTTACACCAGCCTGGAAGAAATTAACGCAGAGCCTAAAAAGGGCTACCATCAGTCAAAGGGCGACGTCGTGATCAGCGAAGACCGCAAAAAGGTCTATGAAGAGCTTGACCAGTTAGACGAAGCCTGGTTATGGAGTGACGACAATGAATGAACGAACCAAAAAAGTCTACGATGCTTTTGAGCAAAAGCAGTTCCGAAACAAGCTTGAGCTTAAGCGAAAACAGGAGGCGCTTTATGCCTCCATTCCAAAGCTCGCTGAACTCGACCATGCCATCAACCTTCAGGGAATCCGAATGACCCGTGAGGTGTCCCGCAAAAATCCTGAAGCCATCGCCGAATTCCGCCAGAGTGTCGGGGCCTTAAAAAAGCAGAAGGAAGCCCTGCTGCTCCAAAACGGCTATCCGCTGGATTACCTGACGCTCCGCTACGACTGCCCAATCTGCAAGGATACCGGCTACGTGGACGGACAGGTCTGTTCCTGTTTAAAACAGGAGCTCATCCGGGCAGCCTTTAACAACTATGATTTGAATGTTCACGCCCAGGCCGAAAATTTCGATACCTTTAACCCGGGTTATTACGCAAACGAAACCGCTGAAGCTCAGAATGGCTCACCAAGGGAAAAAATGTGCCGTCTCAAGGAAAAAATGCAGCATTACTGCCTGCATTTCGAGTCGCAAAATGACAACTACCTGTTTACCGGCAAACCCGGCGTGGGTAAAACCTTTATGTCAAACTGTGTCGCCAACGCCCTTATCGGGCAGGGCTACAATGTTATCTATATCACCGCCGCTCATCTGGTCCAGGATATTCAGAGTAAAATTTTCAATGATAATATACCCATTAATGAAATATATTCCCCACTTTTCACCGCTGATTTGTTGATTATCGATGATTTCGGGGCAGAGTTTTACTCGGATTTCAGCAAAAAGCAGCTTTTTGAGGTAATCAATACCCGGCTGCAGGAGCATAAAAAAATCATTTTATCCACCAACCTGACCATGCCCCAGATTCTTGAAAACTACGACGAGCGTCTGACTTCCAGAATCCGCGGCAACTTCCTGAACATTGTCTTTGCCGGAGACGATATCCGCCTGATTAAAAAACGCATGGGATAAAAAACAGCGCCGGAGCTTTACAACTCCGGCGCTGTTTTATTTTTTATAATCCGGTCATAGGGCGCAGATGTTCCATAGATATCATTGATCATCTGTGTGTACCGCCCATCCTTTTCATAGACCACGATGGGCGCCTCTGTAATCAGATAAGGTTTCCCTGCCTTCATGCCCTCCACCAAAACCAGATTAGCCGGCTTGTCTGCATAGGGATGGATAAACTGCAGGCGTTTGGGCTCTACCCTGTGATCCCGCATCGCGCTCATAATATCCGCCAGACGGTCTGCACGGTGGATTAAAAACAGCTTGCCGCGGTCCTTCAACATCCGCTTGGCAAAAATTGCGATATCCTCAATACCGCACAGAATTTCGTGGCGCGCAATGGCCTTGGTCTCCATAGGATTTTTAAGCCCATGCCCCACCTTCATATAAGGCGGGTTGCTGACCACCACATCATAGCTGGTCGGCCGTACCTGCTCACCAGGGTTCCTGATATCACCATGAATAATCTCAATTTTTTCTTCCAGTCCATTGCAGGCTATACTGCGCCCAGCCATCTCCACCATATTCTCCTGAATTTCAAGGGCCTGGATTTTCTGAGCGCCTGTTCTTCCATATAAAAGCAGCGGAATAATCCCAGTTCCTGTCCCCAGGTCAATCACCCGGCTCTTTTTGCGCACTGCTCCCGAAGCAAACCATGACAGCAGCACTGCATCAATGCCAAAGCAGAAATAATCCGGGTTTTGAATGATCTTGAGTCCCTTAATTCCTAAATCTTCTAAACGCTCGTTCTCTTTTATAAAGTTATCCACAATTTATGCTCCATTATTCTTTCTATACCACAATATTTTGAAAAACACCCGTTTTCCACAAAAGTTGTCCACAATTTACCCGATTTTGTGCACTTATTGTGGATAACTCTGTGTAAGATTGTCCTAATTTTAACAAAAAGACTGTAATATTAAGCCGTTGAACACTTTTTGTTTTTTGCCAGCCCTGTTTATTACTCTTTTATAAAGTTATCCACATTTCCACAGTTTTTTGTGTGCATTCTGTGGATGAATCCCCCGTTCCTTTATTTTAGGGCTTTTCTTTTCCGAGCAAAACAAGTGTTTTTGTGTACAATTTTCTACTACTATACCATAAGTTATTCACAGTTTAAATACGAATACTGTCACTTTTTCGTAAATTTACTTTATTCTGACTCAGCTTTTTGTTATAATAAATTTAACTATAAACGAAAGCATGGTATAGACTATGGATAAACGCAATCCAGAGAGCCGCGAAGTCGAAGAGCTTCTGGAAAAAAAGAAGGATCTTTTTTCCCTTTTCTCCGCCTTTGAGGACCGGATCGATCATAAAATATCCCATCTCACTGATTCCGCGGAAATTCCCGTAGAATCCATCAAACAGAAAATCGTAGAATCCACCGGGCATCATCTGGAGGATCCTGTTGAGGATCTTTTTGAGCAGGCTGTTTTAAAGAGCCAGCAGAAAACCCATGAAAGCGGCATCATTGGTTTCCACACCGAAGAAATCCTCGGCGTAGAGGAAGCCCTGGCCGAACTGAAAAAAGCAGAACCCGCTAACTCCTTTGAGGAAGAGCCTGCTGCAGAACCAGCCGAAGTCATTGAAATGCCAGAAGATCCTGTCATTCTTACACAGACTGAACCCATCCCAACGCCCAATCCGGAGATTTCAGAGGCAGAACCGTCCGGGACAGACACCCAGACGCCTGCTGATATCTGGGTGGAGACAGAAATTTCTGAACCAGACCTTTCTGTCGAAAACCAGGACAATGCCGACGGCCCGCCAGAAGGAAGAATTGCCCGTCATGATGGAGAACCAATGGAGCTCCCGCTTGGCGTTGACGAGCCCGATCTGGCCGAAATCGACGAGCTGCTGCAAGAAGCCGAAGAATTAATGGAGGATATTCCTTACAGCCGGTATATGGCCGCAAGAGCCGCCGTCGACAAGGAAGTTCTCGATGATAATCCGCTGGAAACATCCGGGGATGAAGAGGCTGATTTTGAAGCTTATGATGAAGAATCTTTCGAAGAATATGACCCCGATGACTCGGACGCTTTTGAAACAGACAGCGACGAATATGGCGCCCTCTTTGAAGAAGATGACTTTGACGAGAATGACGCCTTTGACGACGAAGATTCCTTTTTAGAAGAGCACTCCAAGGAGGCAACTCTTTTTGAAGAAAACGGTCCTGAGGATTTTCCTGAGGGCGAAGACTTCGAGGAAGAAGACTTTTTAGCTGAAGATGATGCTATTTTCCAGGAAACCGTCAATGACACGACTTCCGAGGAGGCATCAGACCATCCTTTTGCCGATTTTTTTGAAGATACTGTGGAGACCGTCAAGGAAGATTTGTTTGATGAACTCCCACTGGATAAAGCCCCGGAGGAAGAATATTCTGATAATAATCTGGATGACGTCACCTACGAAAATGTTGATGCCGTGTCCCTCGGTGCCTTTAAATATTCCGCCGTATCCCTGCGTCTGATTTTATTTGTTATTGCCATGCTGGGCATGGGGGTATTCACCGCCCTGTCCTCAGGACGTTTTATTGCTATGGACTACCTGATTCTTTTTGTCCTGTGCATTTTTGTGGCCCTGACCATGGATATGTCCTTCAATGCTACCCTCATCGTAACCGTAGTCATCATGCTCGGGTGCTTTGGGGGACTGATATACACCTTCTTTACCGGCGGAGAAGTCAGTATGTTTCACATGTTTTGGTTTATCATCATCCCAGCCTGTCTGCTGACCGCCTCCGGCCTGGTCCAGAAAATCAAAGAAGTTATCCTCGCAAACCAGCTGCTTAATGAGGAGTTGGACAGCCTCTATGCCGAACAGGAGGACACTTTGTTCGAGAATAGCGAGGAAGAATAAAAGCTTTTTATACCGTCAGCGTATGCTGACGGTTTTTGTTTTATGTTGATAAATATAGCTTTTATTATTCTTCAACTTTCATATAACACCTTACATCTCATGTTAATCTTCAACGACTTGTAAGATGTATGCTGGAGAGGATTTTGCGCATTTAAATACATCTCATGTTAATCTTCAACTTCGCAAAAGAGTCGATACTATCAAACGTGATCGTGATTTAAATACATCTCATGTTAATCTTCAACCGACCGGAATTTTCCCGTTGGCATCCCGCTTGGCCATTTAAATACATCTCATGTTAATCTTCAACCCTACGCCGACGCCCTGGCCGCCGTAGAAGGCGACAATTTAAATACATCTCATGTTAATCTTCAACGCACTAAAACTCTTTCACAGGAATTATAACTTCGAATTTAAATACATCTCATGTTAATCTTCAACGCTTTTTACTTTCGTAAGCCCGGCCAGCGTAACCCATTTAAATACATCTCATGTTAATCTTCAACTTTTGTTTTGTTTAGTTTATTAATGGTGGCGGCCTGATTTAAATACATCTCATGTTAATCTTCAACGTACCATTTAGTCCAGTCTGGCCGAAACATGCTGGATTTAAATACATCTCATGTTAATCTTCAACGATATTTTCTTTGTTATAATGGTCGCAAAAAGATATATTTAAATACATCTCATGTTAATCTTCAACGATCAGTACGCCATGATCCATTCGAGGCTCAATTATTTAAATACATCTCATGTTAATCTTCAACTCAAAACCGGCAAAGGGCTCAGCCTCGCGGAAGAGCATTTAAATACATCTCATGTTAATCTTCAACACCATGTAAAAGAAGTATGTGAGCGGTTCAATAAATTTAAATACATCTCATGTTAATCTTCAACAAAATACTTACATAATTGGCTTTCCACGTGCTTTTCATTTAAATACATCTCATGTTAATCTTCAACTTACAAGCCCCTCCCAATTGAAACGATGTGGATTAATTTAAATACATCTCATGTTAATCTTCAACCAACGCACAGTACAAAGTATGGACAACCGACGACGCATTTAAATACATCTCATGTTAATCTTCAACTGCTTTATGGTATGCCCTTGACACGGTGACCGTGGCATTTAAATACATCTCATGTTAATCTTCAACCATAACAATCAAGCCATTCTTCCTCTATTTATATTCTCTAAGACCCTTGATTTCAAGCCATTTCTCTACAAATTTACCAGCCGCAGAGATTTTCGTCAATTCTTCTTTCAAATGGCGCTCAAACCTTTTGTTTAAAAGGATTTTGACTTTTTAAAATTTTCTGTGCCTGGTAAAACAGAACTACAGAAAAAGGTCTTCTGAGGATTCGGAGATGCCCATGACTTCTTCTCCAAAGACATTTCCATTCAGCAGTTTTACAATACAGACGAAGTCTTCATCTTCAACAATAATTTTTTTCAGTTCGTTTTTCAGGGCAATCAATTTTGAAGGGGTTATGTCTCCTCTGAATACAGATTTCTGATAATGCACAAGATATTTTTTGCAAATTTTAAAAATTTTAGCCACACGCTTTTCATTAATATCATAAAACACGAAGGCATAATTATAATTAAAATTTTTATCTGTACTCATAGCTTCTCTCCCATATTAAAGGGGATAAATGGCTTTTCCTCAAGAATGTCTTTGATCAGCTTATAGCAGTCCAACTTCAACGCAGTCCGATAGCTGGTCTTTCGTTTGAGCTTTGGATGCTCAAACACACTGTCCAAACGGGCTTCAAAGGCGCTAATAAAAATTTTTCGCCCCTCCTCATTCAGGATACAATAATTCAGCTTTTTTTCAAAATGCTTGTCTACCTGTAGTTTTCGGTTATTGACCACATCAAAAATTGTCTTGAAAACAATGGCTGGTTTAAAAACTTCGCATAAATCGAGGCTCAGAGAAAAACGTCCCTCTGAAGGCTCATGAAGAAAGCTGATCCGCTGGTCAAGATGGGTCTGATAAATCACCGACACGGTTTTGCTGTACAGCAGGCTGTTTCCAAAGGAGACCAAAGCATTGATTGGATTATCCGGAGGCCGTTTGACCCTTTTGTTCATGATAAAATCTTCAGGCAGAAAATACTGAAAGCTGCTGTAAAACCGTTGCCAGATTTCGCCCTCGGCCTGCAAAACCTGCTTGACATCCTCTGCTTTGCCGATCCGATCAGGCAAGTCATGCCTGATCCAGTCAATGGTCGGCTTGACGTCTTTTTTATCATGCTTATAATAATGATACAGCAGTTCATCGATATTCTTTCCAATGCCGCCTACGATGGCCTTCGCAATGCCTAAACGCCGATTTTCAAATGCTTTTACCTGCGCGATGAGCAGTTTCCCGCTGACCAAATGCTCTTTGGGATAAAAGGTACCGCTGTAACCGCCGTAATAGTTAAAAAAATGTACAATGATTTCATTTTTCGCCAAAAAATCCAACAGCTTGGTGTTCAGCGATATTTCAGACATACAATAAATCTCACTGACCTGCTCAACTGGAATATACTTGTTGCGGCTGCCCACTCGAAAACACAGCGAATTATCCTTTCGGCTCAGCTCACCCATGGAGGTTAAATACTTTGTTGTTCCCATTTTACCTTCTCCTATAAAACACAGTAGTCAAAATACGCGCATTGACGACACTTTTTACCCGTCTCCCGCTCAGGCGGAAAGGGGGTTTCCAGCAGTGTCTCAATGGCGCGAATGATTTCCTCTAATTCTTTTTCGCGCTCCTGGGTTAAATCCTCATAATAGATTTTCCGCTCGGCCTTTTTCTTTTCGATAAATTCAATTTTTCCTCTGCGCTCGATCCCCTTATCCTTCAGAACCTTTAAATAAAACAGTACCTGCCATTTGACCGCTTCATAATCCGCATCCGATTTTTTTACCTCGACCAGATAATCCTTCGTAATCTTATCTAAACGGATATTCTCAATGCTGATTTCCGTCGATTCACTTTCTTCTGCCCTTATCTCGTGCAGGGCTTTTCTAATTTTCACATCTTCACTGTTGCTTTCCAGGTTGATGCGGTTTCCATGCAGCCAGCACTGCCTTTTACAATGAAAATAATAATTGACCAGGGTTCCGTTAACCTTCATTTTATTTTCCTCACAGAAAGTCGTTTTCACGCTTTAGTTTTTCACGGCTGAATTTTCCGTTTTCAAAAAATCGCTCGCCGTCCTTAAAATAGTACAGCTCACCCAAAAGCTCGTCTTGGCACAACACACAGGCATCAGCAAAGCTTTTGTCAACTTCATAGATAAAGTAGTCCATCTTTGCCTGCACCTCTGACAGACGGACCCGCTTTTCAGCATAGGGCATTGCCGCATCCTGCAATAGCGCTCCGTAGGATTTCCACACCTGGCTTCCAACAAGGACTTCTCCGTCTTCACTGATAACCTCCGTATTCAGGAACAGGGATACTTTCCTCCGATTATCGTCAATCAGGCGCATCCTTTCCTGTATCTCGGGAAAATTGAAAGTCCACAGATGCCGGTCCCGAAAAACTTCCAGATTTAAATCATTTTCTTTTCGGCTCTGCGCCTCAAGGCCTTCTAAAACGCAGGCATAAAATTTTGAAAATTCTTTATTGATCAGGATTTCCTGCATGGCCTTGTTGGCGCCGGTCAGCCTCAAATTATCGGCTTTACGGATATCCTTCTGATAAATCATATCGGGTGAATCCAGGTTGAAAAAATACACGACAGCGCCTTTTTTCCGGCAGGAACGGTTGATTCTCCCGAGAAACTGTTCCTCGGCGTCCAGAATAGAGGTGTCTTTAAAGCCAATGTCCATGTCGATATCGACGCCGGCTTCTATGACCTGGGTGGCTACCAGTATGATATTTTCTGCTGTTCTCACCTGGCTGATAATCCGTTTGCGTTCCGCCTTGTGGTCATCCCCGGTCATCAGTTCAATGGATACCCGATCATTTTCCACAACGTCCTTCAAACGGTTATAGAAATCAACAGCCGAAGCTTTTTTGATAAACTCAACCACAATTTTGTTTTCAGCGTCTGGATTTTTCCTGAGGGCGTTTGAAACCTCGAGGACCTTTTTTAAAAGCGCATCAAAGGTTTCTTCCGGTTCCAGCTCCAGCATGGAGAAATCCAGCTCTACTCTGTCTTTAAACAGGGGATTTTGAAAATAAAATTCCCGGTTTTTCACGAGATAAGTCACCTTTTCATCTCCAACACTGAGCCGGTTTAAATCTGGCAGGGTTGCGGACATAATGATCACTTTAAAATTTAAAATACGCGCATAGGCTTTCAGAAAGATAATGATTTCCTTCCAGATCCGGTTTTTATAGCTCTGTATTTCATCGAGAATGATGACGGAATTCGCCAGATGCGCCAGCGGAAATACCGCCTCGCGGCCTGTTCCGAAAATACCCTCAAAAAATTTCACATGGGTGGTCAGCACAATGGGATAGTGCATAAACTGCCGGGCCAGCAGAGACTTTTCATAATCAATTTTATCCTGCCTTGTATAATCCCATTCGCCTTCATCGGTCGTTTCCCCGTATTTCTTGATGGGTGTAATGCTGTTAATGACCCCCATTTTTTCGCCGAGGGCTTTCCCAAAGCATTCTTCCAGGGAATCCCGGGTTTGCTCGACCAGGGTGTTGAAGGGAAAAACGTAGAGAATCCGGTTGAGCTGTTGATCCTTTTTTATGAGCTGCAAAGCCAGATTGATGGAGGTTTTCGTCTTCCCAGAGCCCGTGGGCGCCTCTAAATAGTACACATTATCCTTTTGGCTATGAAGCAGATTTTCTTCTGCTTCTAAAAACAACCGGCTTCTTAAAATATTAATATCGCCATCAGGCGCTTGATCTTTTTTAATTTTTCGGATATTTTGTGTGACGGGATCGGCATTGAACGCATCTAGATAGGGCGTGACGTCATCCAGTACGCCAAAATCATCAACCGGGGCGCCGTTCATGTATTCTGAGGTTGCGTAGAAATCGCAGGCAACCAGAATAGCGTAGAGGAATCGGGTATAGATGTAAAAATCCACACATTTCCACGGGTTATTTTTATGTATAATATTCAGCCTTTCCTCAAAAAACAAACCGAGTCCAGCGGCAGTGTCAAAAGTCGTCAGATTCCTGTAAGCCTCCAGTTCCTCTCTCGTCTCGCTCAAATCATTCTCAAACCGCTCCAGAAAAACGCTGAATTCCGTCAGACTGCCGTGATGCTTTTGGATGACAAAGGTGTTGAGCAGCAGAAAAACGAAAAACAAATCATACTGCCGGTCGTCCTCTACCGCATCAATTTTTTGATAATAATAATCAAAATAAACGCGGGCTGAAAAAGCAGAGTGGTTCTGGTTATTGGATTCAGTGCGACTAAAAGCCTTGTTTTGCATCTTACCCCGCTGAAAATTGGGATTAATCTTTCCAATGTCATGCAGATAAAGGGTATTCAAAATCATTTCGCGCCACAAAGACACCGTTTCTCTGGCGCAGTCTGGAAAAAAGTTTTTTTCCAGACATCTGAACACACTTTCCAGGTGTTTTTCCCGGCACAGAAGGCCGAAATAATCCAGAGTTAAATCCAGATGCTCCTGTAAGTTTTCCGCTTTTTTTTCATCTTTGATGTGTGCATAAAAGGGCTTATCGGTTTCGATAAGCCCTGCAAAATCAAAAACTGGCGTCTTTTCAAAATAGGAATTTACTTTTTTAGAAAAAGACATAATGTCTCTCCTCCAGACGGAAAACGCTGGCCGCATCGGTCAGAGAAACCCGCTGATTCGTGTCGATCATCGCCTGTGTCACGTATTGGTTACACGCTGGTTCCAGAGCCACCGGAAGTCGTTCCTGGTATTTGTATGGTACTTCCCGGCCAAGAGGGCGGCGAGCAAAATTCTCTGACAGGCTGCCCTGATTTGCCGGAAAAAGTCCGTATACTCTCAAATTCTCCCTTTTTGTCTCTGCCTCCAGTTCCACTTCCTCCACATTTTCGATGACCGCAGTATGGTCGTTTTTTCCAAGGTAGGGTAAAAACTCAAACCGGGATTCTAAAATCCGCTCCGCGAGGTTCTCAGACTGTGGATCGTCTACGAGAAAAGCGATCTCCCACTTCGGATTTTCCAGCCATTGCTCCTTGACGATGAGGTTCCCGCCCTCCTCCTTAGAGGCATAGCCCACCGAATTGTTAAAGGTCTGTACCTTTTTGGGAATATAGCCCTTTTCATTCAGCGGACAGATCGATACCTTCAGTCTCTTCAGCTTTTCATAAAACTCCGGGTAGGTTTCTGCTTTAGTCTGCCCGTTATACCCCCGGAAGCCCATCACCGCACCAAATATTCCCAGCAGGGCGACCTTATGGATACAGCCGTAGGTATAATAGCAGTAAGTATTGACATCCGGTTGTTTGAAAAAAGCGGTCTTCCCCCTTAACAGAAATCTCAGGGCTTTCATTTTAAAGCGCTTCCTTTGTGAAAATATGGTAGGCCTTCGCCTTATCCAAGCTGCCTTCCAGGATTGTCGTCAGGGGATTATAATAGATTTCTATGGATAAAATCCGGTCGCCAAAGGCGTTTAACAGCTCGTCTAACCCTAAAGATATGACGCCTTTTTCATTATCCTCTGTTTTTTTAAATCGGATAAACTGCGCTAAATCCGGCAAGTACAGATCCGCTTCCGTTTCCACAAACAGGCCAAACTCATTTTCACAGCCAACCTTTGCATTGGTGTTAAAGGCCGTGGCTGCCATTAAAGCGGCTTCCTTGAATTTTTCATAATCGGCTTCAGTATAGCCTTCAGTTACGCCCATTTCCACAAAATCTTTGTAGGCTGTCGGATTAATGGCAAATCCGTAAAAATAATGGGCTTCGTTGCTGACAATTTTTGTGCCGAGGGTGGACTGCTCGGCATCTTCCTTTGTGCCATCTCTAAAGGGTGACAGTATCTGCTGTTCTTCAACATTATGGCCGTCATATTGATTAAAACCCTGGGTGATCTGGACCGCCCCGGTGATGGAAGTGTTATTACCGCCCTCCGCAAAGGTTGCACCGAAGTTTTTGACATCGATGGCCTTAAAAAGATTTGTTAACACTGCTTTATTATCATTTGTTTTTTTAAGATCCTCTACCTCAAAAATCTGTTCATAGCGCTCCTTCAATGATCGCGGACGCACCTTGATGCCTTCTTTTTTATCTTCTTCCGCTTTGAAAGACTTAATATAGAGCACTTTTTCTCCCTGTTCATCCCACATTTTTTTCATGGGGTATTTAAAGGCTTTGTCACTGCCAAACACCTCACCTGTTGAAATCGCTTTTGGCATTCCGCTAAAATCGGCATTCCAATTGGCCATAATTGATTTAATTCCGAGCACACCGTAAACACGTTTATTCATTTTCTGCTTCTCCTTCGTTTTTATTTTTCTTTTCATAGACCAGGCTTCTGTCCAAATATCCCGCGATAAGCATCTGACTGTCCGTTTTTTTATTCTCTGGGATATGCAGCAAAAACATCGAGTATAGCCTTGAAATCCTCTGGGGGTATTTAATCGCGTAATTATACTTTTTATACAATCTCTCTAAAACAACCTGAAGCTGCTGCGCTGTTCTGGCGTTAATAACCGGATTGACGAGGGCTGGTGTTGGTTTGCTTGACTGGTTTAAAGAAAGCAAAAACTGGGCGATCTGTCCGGCAGCATAATAATACATTGCATCGTCTTCAATTGTACTCCGCGTGTCGCTGTTTATCATTTCACTTAAACGCTCAAAAATCTCTTCATATGTTTGTTCCATTCTTTCTCCTCCTTCAAAATAATTCAATATTGATTCCCGCACATTAAACTGTTCGATCGCTTTTGGAATATGTCTGTTTAAAATTGAATTTTTAATCAATACCAGCGAGCTCTCCGCAAAAAAGGATCTTACAGCCACGGACTCTCCTTTAAAAAACCAGTTGAAATACCCGGTACGGCACCTGAGCAGCTCCTCCTTAACTTTTGTATCATTGAGCCGGATATCCTTTGCGTCTGTAAAAAAATTTGTGATTAAAAACTTTTTAAAAAATACTGAATTAATAAGTATTTTTACATCTTCGAGTTTTTTAACTTTTTCATACACTAGATCTGTCGCATTCTTTTCCGGAACAGGGATATACTGTTTCAACTCAATGGGCTCGATTTCCGCTTCAAACCCTGTAATCTCGTCGAAGTCGTGGATTTCAAGCTCTTTCCCCTTTTGTATTCGCAAATAATACCCTCTAAAGGATTGTTTGAGTGATTCGTTGTTGCTGAGCGCTATTATTCCGTCTTTCTCGTTTAAATAAATATTATTTTTCCCAAGACAGGCCTGATTGTATAAATAATCGAAAAACTTATTTTGAAGCGCTAATTCTTTAGAAGAAATAAGATAAGGCAAAGTATTTTTACGGGTTTTATTATCAAGATAGGGCTTTTTATCATTAAGTCCCATATTGTCATTCGATAATCCAAAGATTTCATCTTCAATTTCGACGTTATATTTCGTCTTATTATAAGCATTAGGAACTATATAACGCTTACTTTCTTTCTGATATAAATTTATATCCTCTTCAAAATAAATTTTAAGATAATTTTTATCGTCTTTTAAATTATTATCTGAAATAATCGTAAAAATATGTTCTTCAATCCAAGCTTTATACTTTTCTATTTTATTAAGTTCTGGTTCTCCAATTTCTTTTTCGACCATATCATAAAGCTTTTGGCCTTTTTTGTCATATTTTTTCTTTGGCTCACTTAGACGATCATAATATCCTTTGATAACTTCTTTTGACAATAGAATTTTTCCAGTTTTATCGGGCTTAATATTATTTTTTTTCACCCAAAAAGAATAATAATTATTGCTATGAATTTTCTTATTCTTATCCATCGGCTTATCTGTAGAGATAAGTTTAGAGAGATAATCCTTTTCAATAAAGCTTTCAAAATCCTCCGGCGGTTCTTTCTGCTTCGGCAGTTCTTTAATCTCTTTAATCGCTCCATTCCTGTCGACCAAAACATAAGAGCCTTCCGCTGGAACATAGGTATCTAAAATCAGGCTTTCTCCTTTTTCTTCATAAATTTTTTTAAAGACATCAAGGCATTCCTTAAGCATTCTCTCACCCCTTTCTAAAGGTATTTATAAGCGCAGAAGCCGTTTCCTCTTGCGTTATTTTCCCCAAGCCCGCAGCCCAGTGCCATGTAGGCAAGCTCCTGAGCCATGGGATTCTGCGCAAGCTGTAAAGTAATCTTGTCTCCCAATAAGGTTATTCCTTTATAAGGACAGGAGATCGGGCCTTTATTGTCAAATTGCAGATGCGTGTAAAGATCAAAGTCTTCGTCACATTTTTCACCCGTGAAGTTGTTATATTTTTTGATCAGGTTTTCCTTAAGTCTCCGTTCAAATTCATCAAGTGTGACAATCTCTTTCCAGTAACCGCCGCCGGATTTCTGGATCACTGGCGTTAATGTGTAGATTCGGCCGATGGGAATTTTTTTGATTCTTCTTACGGTCATGGTCAGAGACTTCATCTCTTCGGTATAAGCATTGATGAGGTGTTCCTTGAAATAATTCATCAAATTTTCATCTATTGTCCGTATCTGTATGGTGTAAATTTTATCCTGCCTGTAAACCCTCTCGCGTTCCACCGGGAAAAACCCAGAGAAACAGTAATTTTTATAGCCGATCTTTTGATGAAACGCCGCCATCTTTTCATTCTGCACCAGTGCTTTGTCAATCAATGCGCTGATTTTTTCCTGAACTGAATTAATTGAAATATCCTTGAGTAAAAATACTTTTAACCGTCCTTCGTACACATTCATATAGTTCACCCCCGTTATATTTTTTCTAAAACTCAAAACACATTTTTTATTTTGCTTTTTGGTATTTTCCTCGCTTACTTCTTTACATACATTCTATTCTCCAAAAGTATATTTGTCAAGCACTTTTTGTTTATTTTTTCAAACGTAAACTAACTGATTCTATTCGCTAAAAATATAGATTCAAACAACGCCATTAACATCAACAAAAAAATCCAAGCGTTTGATTCCGCTTGGATTATACAGTACACTTACATCGCATGTTAAACTTCAAAAACTATTTTTCAAACATAAACTAACATTTAAATACATCTACACGTTAAACTTCAATCTTCTATTTTTAAACGCCAAACAACCTCCGACAATTCTCAAATGTTGTTTCCTGCACCTCTTCCACTGGTATCTCCTTAATCTCTGCGACCTTTTCGGCCACAAAACGGACATAGGCGGGCTCGTTGCGTCTTCCCCGGTAGGGGACTGGGGTGAGGTAAGGGCTGTCGGTTTCGATGAGAAGCCGGTCCAGCGGCATATATTTGACCACATCAGGGGCTTTTCTGGAATTTTTAAAGGTCAGGGGGCCGCCGATGGAGAGGTAAAGCCCAAAATCGAGGAGAATTTTGGCCATCTCAACACTTCCGCTATAGCTGTGAAATACCCCGCCGACATTGGGATCAAGACAGGATTTTACCATATCCAGGCAGTCGCCGTGGGCATCGCGGTCGTGAACGATGATGGGCTTTTTCAGTTCATTTGCCAGGCCGATCTGTTCCTCAAATACCTTCTTCTGCAAATCTCTCGGAGCGCCATCGTCATAATAATAATCCAGGCCAATTTCTCCAATGGCCAGTACTTTATCCTGTTCACACCACTTTCGGATCATTTTTGGGTGCTTATTTTTATCAAAGGACGCGCAGTCAGAGGGATGAAACCCGACACCGGCATAGACGATATCATAGGTCTGGCTCAGCTCTATAGCGCGAACGCTGGTACTTTCCTCGGTGCCGGGGTTTAAAATAAAACCGATACCGGCCTCCCGGGCATTTTCGATGATCGTATCCACTTCATTTTCAAAACGCTCATCATCTAAATGCGCGTGGCTGTCAGCTAACATTTTTATCACTTCCTTCTGGTTTATTATAATCGAACAGATGTCATTATGAAAGTCCTTAAAAAGATTTATTTCCAAATTTCCAGAATAAATTCAAAAAAGAGAAAAACCCTCGCAACGCATAAGGGGGACGTTGTCTCGAGGGTTTCTCTATAGGGGAGAGGGGGGGTAATATATGATTTTATTCCGCTGTGAGCCTCACTACTCACAGCTCAATAAACAAATCTGCACCGCTTGAAACAGGGGAGTTTCAATTGGTATTTGTTTATTTGTCTATAGTATACAACCTTTTGAAAATAAGTCAATAGTGAAATGCGTTGCACCTTTTCTGTAACAGTTTTCACGATAATGATACTCGTTTTCGCTCTCACTTTGTGCAAACTTCCCTTCAGAAAGTTTTAAGCTTTTTGTGTTCTCGCCGATGTTTTATTCTGTCGGTCCACTTCCATGGTAATTCTTTTCTTCCGAACATTGCTTAAAATTTCTGTGAGTCCGTCACTGTCCTCAGCCTGGATCATTTTTTTCATGGTGTCCATACTTTTTTCAAACTTTTCAATCTGGTCTACCAATGCTTCCTTATTGCAGATAAACAGCTCTGTCCACATGCCTGCATTGATCATGGCAATGCGTGTGAGGTCTCCGAAACTGCCGCCTTCATAATCCGTGATGTGGAGATCCTCCTCACTGTCCACCAGGGCACTGGCGATAACATGGCAGAGCTGCGAGGTAAAGGCGATCTTCTGGTCGTGGACTTCTGCAGTGGTTTCCACGATATTCACAAAGCCCAGATTGCGGATAATCTCTTTGATAAAAGCCAGATTTTCCGGTTTGTTTTCCGGCTGAGGAACTAAAATATAATTGCGGTCCTTAAAGATGGCATCATCTGCATTGCCGAAGCCTTCTTTTTCGCTGCCGGCCATCGGATGGCCCAGAATCAAATCCAGATCCTCCCGAAGCACTCCCCTGAGTTGATCGACCAACAGCTTTTTAACGCCGGTAATATCAGTGATAACAGCGTTCTCTTTGAAGTCCTCCATATATTCCAAAATAAAATCCAGCGCAAGCTGTGGATAAAGACAAATCACCACCAGATCAGATACTCCCAGAATCTGGCGTATCCCTTCCGGTTCGCTGACACCCCAGTCGATAACCTCTTTCCTCAGAGCGTCCTCCAGAACCTCCTCGTTAATGTCAAAGGCGCAGATCTTATCCGGCCCCTGCTTTCGGATGCCCATGGCCAGGGCGCCGCCCATGAGCCCCAGACCGATAAAGCTGACGGTTTTTCCTTTTAATGTCTCCATCCTAAAGAACCTTTCCCTCAAATTCTGCGTATTTTTTGAGTGTGGTCATAATTTTATTGAATTCATCTGGCGTAATGGCCTGGTCCCCGTCACACAACGCTTCCTCAGGCTTATTGTGCACCTCAATCATAACGCCGTCCGCGCCGGCGGCAATGGCGGCCTTTGACATGGATTCCACCATCCAGTTAATGCCTGTGGCGTGGCTGGGGTCAATGATCACGGGCAGATGGCTCTTTTTCTTGAGCAGTGGGATACAGCTGAGGTCAAGGGTATTGCGGGTCGCGTTTTCAAAGGTGCGGATACCGCGTTCACAGAGGATCACCTGCTCATTGCCGCCTGCCATGATGTATTCCGCTGACATGAGGAATTCCCGCATGGTAGCGGACAGGCCGCGTTTCAGCAGAATCGGTTTATCAATTTTGCCAAGTTCCTTGAGCATGGTGAAATTCTGCATATTACGGGCGCCAACCTGAATAACATCCACCTCATCAAAGAGCGGCAGCTGAGACATGTCCATCAGTTCAGTCACAATGGGCAGCCCGGTTTCCTTTTTAGCCAAAAGCAGCAGCTCCAGACCATCTGCGCCCATCCCCTGGAATGAGTAAGGCGATGTTCTGGGTTTGAAAGCGCCGCCTCTCAAAAATTTAGCGCCAGATGCTTTGACAGCTCGGGCAATTTCAATGATCTGTTCCTCACTTTCCACAGAACAGGGGCCTGCGATAACGGAAACATGGCCCTCACCGATGAGGTTTCCCTGAACATCAATAATTGAATCATCCGGATGGAAAGCACGGTTTGCTTTTTTGTAAGGCTCCTGTACCCGCATGACCTTTTCAACGATATGATTTGAACGCAGCTTATGGACGTCAATGGTCTGGGTCTCTCCAATTAAACCTAAAATTGTATGATCCACCCCTTGAGAGTAATGGATTTTTAATCCCTGGTTCTCAATGGCAGCGGCCAGTTTCTGTACTTCTTCTTCCGGGGTTCCTGGTTTTACGACAACAATCATTTGTATTTCTCCTTAGGTTTTTATTTGAATTCACGGCCTGCATGTGCACTTGCAGGCATTTTAGGGCAAAAGAAAAGGGAGACTCACCGAGTCTCCCTTAATAAACTGATTTTTCTTCAGTATTGGAAAATTTACAATGCCTCTATGACACCGCAAAACGACTCTCAGGTGAACTTAATTTCATGCACGCAAAGTAACCAGCACCATAATAATAGCCCTGGCTAAAGTAAAAGTATGCATTTAAGCTCATTCTTAAATCCTTCATGACGTTTTTCCTTTACTGAGTTTTTTAAGTTGTTTTTCATTATAGACCTGTTTCCGCGAGTTGTCAACGCGTTTTTGTAAAAATACATTGGGGGCTGGTAGGGAAAAGTACATCTCATGTTAAATCTTCACATGGTGCACAAAGGAGAAATGATTGTCCCGGCAAAATTTAAATACATCTCATGTTAAATCTTCACCGTGATCACCCTGATCGACAAAGCCACCCTGACCCAATTTAAATACATCTCATATTAAATCTTCACATCCGCGGCTAGCCCATTCTTTGCCTGGAAATCTCATTTAAATACATCTCATGTTAAATCTTCACAGAAGTATCGGAGGTATTTTAGATGGGCCTCATTGTATTTAAATACATCTCATGTTAAATCTTCACATGGTGGTATCTTGTATTAAGGTGTCAATCTTTCCGTATTTAAATACATCTCATGTTAAATCTTCACGAAGTCAGGCAATCATTGATAAAGCTCAAGGTGTCATATTTAAATACATCTCATGTTAAATCTTCACAGGACGGGGCTGATGGTAAGAATGGCAAAGACGGCCATTTAAATACATCTCATGTTAAATCTTCACTAGAAGCTGGTTTTCTTCCCGCCAGTATTGGTGAAATATTTAAATACATCTCATGTTAAATCTTCACTTACAGACAGTGCTTCGGGCGGGACATTCCAATTTTATTTAAATACATCTCATGTTAAATCTTCACCGGATATCGAAGGTTTTTCCGTCAGGAATTAACTTATTTAAATACATCTCATGTTAAATCTTCACTATTATTCAAAGTGGAATCGAGTTAATTTTTGCGTATTTAAATACATCTCATGTTAAATCTTCACGGTTTAAACCACAAGGTCATCCGGTTTAATTATAGATTTAAATACATCTCATGTTAAATCTTCACCACAGCATTCAAGCCGTTTTTAATAACACCAAT
This sequence comes from Eubacterium sp. BL-380-WT-2B, assembly GCF_009696115.1. Lineage (NCBI taxonomy): Bacteria > Bacillati > Bacillota > Clostridia > Eubacteriales > Eubacteriaceae > Eubacterium > Eubacterium sp. BL-380-WT-2B. The sequence continues at coordinate 413,950 of NZ_VUMP01000005.1, read as the reverse complement.
TTTGCTCAATCCGTCTGGTCAGGGCCTTTTCTCGATATTTTCCCAGGTTCTGGCTTTGTTTAGCCTTTCTTTTCATACAGAGGCTTAATCCCTTCTGTTAACGGGCTTCTGGGTTTTTGGCATTTCTTAGCCCCTGGTAAATCTAACGGTTAAAACCGGATGAGCTCCTGATAGATCTTTTCGATGAACTGGTCCGTCATACCGGAGATATAATCAATGATGGCCCGGTAGAAATCCAAAGGTTCTTCGGGGATGTGGTAGATGATCTGGTTTTGCAGAGGACATCCTTCTGTCCGCCGGTCGGTCTGATTCCAGTAGTCGCTGATCCAGTTCATAAAATTGGTAGTTAACAGGGGGAATTGCTTTTGAAAATAGGGAAGTTTTTCTGCGATCTCGCCTCGATTGTAGAGCTCCTTCAGCGCGTCGTACACCCGGTGTATAATCAATTCTCCATAGTCTTTATAGCCGTTCAGCCGCTCGTGATGGTAGATGTTTTTTACATTAAAATCCTGGATATTTTTCAAGACCTCGAAACCCTCGTCAGAAAAACGCAGGCCATTCGCAACAGAGCTGTTTTTTCCAAGGTCCAGGATCAAAAGGTGAATCACCGTGGTGTTGTTGACATTTCCTCTGGATTGTCCCTGCTTTTCAAAATACTCTGCCACGATGCCGTCAAGTATCTCCAGCTGGCCGTCACTCAGGATATCCAGCGTTTGCGCGTCCTCGATGTCACGGCCCAGGTAAGATATTTTGTCGGCCAGCTTAACCACACAGCCCTCCCATGTAAAGGGTGAAAACTGGTTGACGCGCTTAAAGGTTGACAGGTCAATGGCTTCTTCTCTTGGGTACAGGGCGGCCTCGCTGACTTCGCCGCAATGGGAAATAATACCATCCCGCACCCCGTAGGTCAAATCAAGATTATATTTTTTCCGGTCCGGCCCTTCCAGAAGCTCAATATTATCCACAAAGTGCAGCCCGTTTTTTTCATGCCAGTAATACTGACCATTCTGGCCGCTCCACAGCTTCTCATCTCGGACAATGTCATTGAGCACTTTTTCACCGTGATGGCCGAAGGGCGGATGACCCAGATCATGGCCGATGGCAATGGCTCTTGCCAGCTCTACGTTAAGCCCCATGTACTCACAGATGGTGGACGCTACCGATTCCACGTAGTTTACATGCTCGATACGGGTACTGATGTGGTCATTCCCCGGCGAGAAAAACACCTGGGTTTTATGCTTGAGACGCCTGTAGGCTGTACTGTGGAGTATCCGTGTAAAATCTCTCCCAAAGGGTGTGCGGATATCGCCCTCCTTCTGGTACAGCGTATGCTGTCTGGCAGTGGCGGCCTTCCATTTTCCGGACTCTGGAACAGTTGCCACCCTGGCCAGACGTCCCTGTGTATTGATCATTTCCTGTCACCTTCTTTCCGTAAATTCTAAAAAAAGCCCTCCGGGCTTTCCGTCGGGCTTTCTTCCACAAATGGATTCCTCAGGTCCAAATGCTTCCTTAAATTTTATTATACAGCACTTTTAAAAGCCCGTAAAGCATTATTTGCATTGACAAGCATATGGAATAATGGTATATTACATATAATTCTTATTAAATTAATATGTTTTCATGCATTAAGGAGATAAATCATGGATAAAAACTTGAAATTTGAAACCCTCCAGCTTCACGCCGGACAAACCCCGGACCCTGTAACCCATTCTGTGGCAGTGCCCATTTACCAGACCACTTCCTACGCCTTTGACAGCACCGAACACGCAGAAAACCTCTTTGGCTTAAAGGAAAACGGCAATATCTACACCCGTATCATGAACCCGACCTCTGACGTACTGGAAAAGCGTATGGCCGCCCTTGAAGGCGGTGTCGGCGCTCTGGCGGTAGCTTCTGGCTCTGCGGCTATCACCCTGACGATCATGACCATCGCCCAGGCCGGTGACGAAATCGTCGCTGCCTCTACCCTTTACGGCGGCACCTTCAACCTGTTTGACGCGACTCTGCCAAAATTCGGCATCAAAACCACCTTTGTGGACCCGGACGATCCTGCGAACTTTGAAGCTGCGGTCAATGAAAACACCAAAGCCATTTACATCGAATCCCTCGGCAACCCCAGCATCAACATCGTCGATGTCGAGGCTGTTGCGAAAATTGCCCATGACCATAAAATCCCGCTGATCATCGACAACACCTTTGCCACCCCTTATCTTTTCAGGGCACTGGATTTTGGCGCGGACATTGTGGTTTACTCTGCCACCAAGTTCATCGGCGGCCACGGCACCACCATCGGCGGCGTCATCGTGGACGGCGGTACCTTTGACTGGGCAGGCAGCGGCAAATTCCCGGAATTCACAGAGCCTGACGAAAGCTACCACGGCATTGTCTACACCCGGGATGCCGGTGAGGCTGCCTTTATCACGAAGGCCCGCGTCCAGATGCTCCGGGATACTGGCGCCTGTATCAGCCCGTTCAATTCCTTTTTGCTGCTTCAGGGCCTTGAGACCCTCTCGCTGCGGCTGGACCGCCATGTGGAAAACACCCGCCGGGTCATTGACTTTTTATCCGGCCACCCCGCAGTTACCTGGGTAAATTATCCTGACCAGACAGACAGCAAATACCATGCTCTGGCCAAAAAATATTTTCCCCGCGGCACAGGCTCCATCTTTACCTTTGGCATTAAAGGCGGCATTGAGGCTGCACGCAGGTTCATCGATCATATCCAGATTTTCACCCATCTCGCCAACGTAGCGGACGCCAAGTCCCTGGTGATCCACCCGGCGACCACGACCCACCAGCAGCTTTCCGGCGACGCGCTGCTGGCAGCCGGCATTACAGAGGATATGATCCGCGTGTCTATCGGTCTGGAAAACGCCGGTGACTTAATCGGCGCCTTAGACGACGCGCTGCAGCTTTCACAGAAATAGAAACAGGGAGAGTATAATCAAATGAAAGTCTATGAAGAATTAACCGAGCTCATCGGCGGCACACCGCTGCTGAAGCTTAACCACCTGATGGAAAAGGAGGCGCTGGAGACTAACCTTTTCGGCAAGCTGGAATTTTTCAATCCCGGCGGCAGTGTCAAGGACCGGATCGCCCTGTCCATGATCCTCGACGCAGAGGAGAAGGGCCTCCTTGCTCCCGGCGGCACGATCATTGAGCCCACCAGCGGCAATACAGGCATTGGCCTGGCTTTGGTGGCAACCCTCAGAGGGTACCACCTCATTCTGACCATGCCGGAAACCATGAGCATTGAACGGAGGAGCCTGCTCAAGGCTTTTGGCGCAGAAATCGTCCTGACCGATGGCGATATGGCCATGCAGGGCTCCATCGACAAGGCCAGAGAGCTTAACCAGAAGATTCCAAACTCCATTATTCTGGAGCAGTTTGAAAATCCCGCCAACCCCATCGCCCATGAAAAGACCACCGCTGTCGAAATTTTAGATGACCTGGACGGAAGCGTGGATATCTTTGTGGCCGGCGTTGGCACAGGCGGCACCCTCGGCGGCGTGGGAAAGGGGTTAAAGGAAAAAAATCCAGACGTGCAGATCATTGCTGTGGAGCCCTGGAGTTCACAGGTGTTAAAGGGTGAGCCCGCTGGCTTTCACGCCATCCAGGGGATCGGCGCAAACTTTGTTCCAGCGGTCCTGGATCTTGACATCATCGATGAGATCATTCCAGTCAAGGATGAAGACGCCTACGCCTACGCCCGTGTGTTAACCAAAACTGAGGGCCTTTTGGTCGGTATTTCCTCCGGCGCCGCGGTCTGGGCAGCCATAGAGCTTGCCAGGCGGCCAGAAAACGCGAAAAAAAACATTGTTGTCCTGATGCCCGACACAGGAGAACGCTATTTATCCACACCGCTTTTTAATTAAATAAAGCCCGGGCAGGCCGGATTGCAAGGCGCAGCAATCTGGCCTTAACCGACATTAACTAAAAAAGGAAGTGACTCTATGCCTATTAAAATCCCAGGCGATCTGCCTGCTTTTCAGATTCTCGAGAATGAAAACATCTTTGTCATGGACCAGGACCGGGCAACCACACAGGATATCCGTCCGCTGAAAATCGCCATCATGAACCTGATGCCCACCAAGATTGTTACCGAGACCCAGCTTCTGCGGCTCGTGGGCAATACCCCTATCCAGGTGGATGTCACCCTTTTGCAGTCCGATACCCATGACTGCAAAAATACCGACCAGGCGCATCTGGATACTTTCTATAAAACCTTCAGCGATGTACGCTACGAATACTTTGACGGCCTGATCATCACCGGCGCGCCCATCGAGACCCTCCCCTTTGAGGAAGTGGACTACTGGGACGAGCTGGTGGATATCATGGACTGGAGCCTGACCCACGTCTATTCCACGCTTCACATCTGCTGGGGCGCCCAGGCGGCTTTATACCACCACTACGGCGTGCCCAAGCACAACCTGGACCACAAGCTCTTCGGCGTTTTCGAACACCATCTTGAAGAAAAATACATTCCGCTTTTCCGCGGCTTTGATGATATTTTTTACGTGCCCCACTCCCGTCATTCCGAGGTACGGCGCGAGGATATCGAAAAGGTACCAGAGCTCTCCATGATGGCCATGTCCGACGACGCGGGCGTATACATTGTAACCGCCAGGGAAGGGCGGCAGATCTTTATCACAGGCCACAGCGAATACGACTGGGATACTCTGAAAAAAGAATACGACCGGGATGTCTCTCAGGGGAAGCCCATCAATGTTCCCAACAACTATTACCCGGGCGACGACCCTTCGAAAAAACCCGTGGTGCGCTGGCGAGGCCACTCCAATCTGCTTTTTTTCAACTGGCTCAATTATTACGTTTATCAGGCAACGCCCTATGACCTGGATAACAATCCGGATTTTGATCATCACTAAACGATTTTCCGCAAAAGCTGTACCATTCCTCAAAGGGATGCTACAGCTTTTTGTTTTCTAAAAAACTTCAGCCATCACGCTCAATCCCAGCGTTATAAAGGACAGCAGCCCCTGCCGGCAAATTGCTTTGTCCCGGCAAGTATGATATAATTTGTTCTGTAAAGGTACCAAGAAAGCAAACTATAAAAAATACTGATCTTTTATGAAAAACAATTTATATTTTGGCCTGTAAATGATCGCACCCGAAAGAAAGGCAAGCTCTCCATGAATAAAAATAATCAAAAAAGCAAGGACGGAAACTGGCAAATTTCCTTCTCGCCGATTTTTCGGTATGTTGCTGTTTTTTGTCTTTTAATTTTTGCCACCATTATGCTTGGCGGCGCTGTTTTGTCCTTCAGCCAGATGAAATCCAACGCCCAGGTTTTATTGTCGAATGTCCATGCGCAGACTTCGCAGCGCATCGACGAATCCATTACGCTATTGGAATCACTGGCAAGCCTGCCGGAGTTTTATGACCCAAATGTCCCGCCCATTGAAAAGGTGAAAAAGCTCGACCAGATGTCCCCATACTTCGACTACCTGATGATCTGTTATGTGGACTCCAATATCACCGTCTACTCCGATGGTTCCGAGCCTGCCAGCCTGGCCAGCCGGGATTATATGCAGCGGCTGTTTTCCACCGGACAGCGCCAGGTTACCGACAGCTTTGCCGCCGGAGCCGACGGTGTAACCCTCAATTATACAGTGGCTGTTCCTCTGCTTGACGCGCAGAATAATATTACCGGCTGTCTCTTCTGCGCCATCTATTTTGACGAGGTGGTCGATATTTTAAAACAGTCCGCGGCCACCAGCGGCTATGAGGCAACCCTGATCGGTTCACAGGGGCAAATCATGTCCTCTACCGCGGGGCTGCCCTACGGTGAGCCGCTGATGAAGGAGCTGCAAAACGCCAGGGTCATCGGCACAACGCCGGATAAGCTTCAGGAACAGCTCTTAGCCGCGGAACCAGGGGATTACTGGAGCCTCCAGAACGGCAGTCTTGTCTACACTGCCTACCAGCGGGTCGAGGACACAGGCTGGGATTTGCTGTGCTCTGTTGATTTCCGTACCGCTTTCCTGGGAATCCTCCCCAGCCTCCTGTTGGTCGCGGCGCTGGCGGCGCTGCTGTGTCTTGGACTGTCCTTTCTGCTGCGGCGTTATATTGCGGGACAGATGCATAGCGTGGACCTCCTTGTAGAATCTGTGGAAAAGCTTGAAAAGAAGCTCTATCAGGATGAGCGTCCCGAAAACGTCGATTTCAATGAAATTATCCGTCTGACCAGCGATGGCCTGTCCGACGCCTTAACTGGTCTGGTGACCCGTTCGGTATTTCTCAACCAGGCCGAGGCCCAGCTGCAGAAGATCAATCCCGAATATACCAGCGCCCTCTGCTTTGTGGACATGGATAACCTCAAATCCATCAACGATACCTACGGCCACTACGGCGGCGACGTCGCCCTGAAAAATGTAGGCTATATCCTTCGGGAATACGAGAAGAAATACGACGGCCTCGTCAGCCGGTACGGCGGTGATGAGTTCGTCATGCTGCTGATCAACCTGGACGACGAAGCTGAACTGCGCAGCGTGCTGGAGGAGCTTGTTCTGAGGCTTCATTCTGAAATCGGCTCAGCCGGTCAGCAGATCAATGTCCAGTGCAGTGTCGGCGTATCCCTCTGCCAGCCTGGCATGAAGCTGGAAAAAATGATCGCCGACGCCGATGAGGCCTTGTACTTTGTGAAACAAAACGGAAAAGGTTATTACAAAATTCATCAGAACTGAGGTGTGTATGAAACAGCGTGTCAAGCGGCGGCTTCTGGCCTGTGCCGTTATTCTGCTAATCCTGGCTTTCACCGCAGCACTGGGTATGGGCATGACCCGGGCGCTGACCGGCATCCGCCGGAGCGACGCGGAGCAGATTCTCCATTTTTACAGTGAAGATATCCAATTTCAGCTTCAGGGCCGGTTAAACGAAGCTGACGCCCTGGCCCAAATGGCATTGATCATGGACAGAAGCAGCACTGCCTGGTTTGAAAACGCAGCGGCGCCTCTGCTTTCGCAGGAGCAGGTGCGCTATGTCTGCCTGATCGAAGGCGATACCATTACCAGCGCCCTTCCCAGGGAAACCTTCGGCTATCAGACAGGTCAGAGCCTGAGGGATTTATCCTATATTTTTACCCTTTCCAAGGTCGTCAAAGAACTTGTGATCGAGGGTCCTGTTGTGCTGGAGGGCGCATCAGATGACCGGCCGGTCTTTCTCTTTCTGCAGCCCTTTGTCAAGGACAACGCCTATCTGGGGGAGGTAGCCCTGGCTCTGGACAGCGAGTATGTCTTGGGGCAGCTCAGCCTCCAGTATCTCTCAGACCAGGGATATGACTATGAATTATGGCGTGTTAATCCCCAAAACGGCGGCAAGGACGTCATCGCCGTTTCAGGCAGTAATATCGATTTCTCCAACGCGGTAAAAACCTCCTTTAACCTGCCGACAGAGTGGAACATCAGCATCCAGCCGACAGACGGCTGGATTTCTCCCACCAACCGGGCTGTCATCATCAGCAGCTGTTTTGCCGCTGCACTTCTGATGCTGGGTATGGCCTGCGCGATGTACCAGTCCCTCACACGAAAATGGATTTTAAAGAAGGTCTCCACCGTGGATATCCAGACAGGTCTTTACAATCTGCCCGGTTTTACCGCCGCCCTGGATGGATGGCTCTCCGACGCTAGCAGGGGCCCTGTTTATCTTTTTTACTTTGTGTACGAAAGCTACAATCAGGTATCACAGCTGATCGGCCCGGCAGAGGAATCCATCTTTTTAAAGAGTATTCCCGAGCGTCTCAATGCCTTTATCCAGAGCCCCTTTATCGCAGGGCGCCTGGGCGATGGCAATTTCGCCATCGCCGTCTGTGAGGATATGAGCCTTAACCAGCAGGAGGACTTCGCAAAGGGCGTAACGCTTGAGCTCCTGCTGAGAACCCGCCTGAACGGCAAGAAGCTCTTTTTAACCACCCACTATCAATACAGACACTGCAGCGCCGGCAGAAACCAGGCCGAAAAGGAAATCACCGCACTGGTACACAGCTATTATGAACACCGTTCCAGCGAATCGCCTGCCCACCGGCTTACCGAAAAATGCCGCCAGCTGATCGCGGGGCAGAATAATGTCACCTTTGACGAATATACAGACCTTGAAATGATGGAGCTCTCCAAAACCTTTAATCAATACCGGAAACAGGTTGAGCAGCTGGCCTACTTTGACCCGGTCTTCAATGTGGGGAACCGGTCAAAATACCAGCGGGACGCCAACATGCTCATCTCCTATGATAAAAAGCGCCCCTTCAGTCTTTTCTGTGTGGATATCTGCGCCTTCAGCCAGTATAACCAGCTGTTCAGCGCAGATATCGGCGACAGAATTTTGCATGAGGTTGTACAGCGTCTGTCGCGGCTCTTCGGCAACTACCTGTACCGCATCAACGGTGACGTCTTTCTGGGCATTACTCTGTCTGGCGAGGATGAAACCTCTTTTGCCACCAAGCTCCAGACCCTGCTCTCATCACCGGTCACAGCCGGGCACGCCACCTTTACCCTTCGGGTGCGCACAGCCGTTTGCCTCTACCCCGCAAACGGCCCGAGCCCGGAAATTCTTCTGGACCGTATCCAGTCCGCCATGCGCTACGCCAAGGAGTCCGGCCAGAAGATCATGTTCTACAATGATGAGCTGGACGAAATTATCCGCAGCGAGGCCGATATTATAACCCGGCTGGAAGCCGCCATTAAAGAGGAAACCCTTGAGGTCTGGTATCAGCCGATCATGCACCTGGCCACAGGCTCCTTTAGCACCGCAGAGGCGCTGGTGCGTCTGCCGGATGGTAACGGCGGTTATTTCTCCGCCGGCCAGGCTGTCGCCCTGGCAGAACGCAGCGGCATGGTTGACCAGCTCGGCAATTATGTCCTCAGCCGGGCGGGCCGGTTTATCAACGCTCAGGGCAAGGCTCTGGGTTTAAAAAACATACATGTCAATCTCTCGGTTCAGCAGCTTTTGGTGGAAAACATTTCAGACCATCTGCTCAGCATCATCCGCGCTTCCGGCGCAGACAACGGACAGATTACACTGGAATTAACCGAGAGCGTCCTCATTCAGTCCATTGAGCACGCCTCTTCCACTCTCGAAGCCCTGCGCCAGGCAGGCATCCAGATTGCCCTGGATGATTTTGGCGTAGGCTACAGCAGCCTCAACTACCTCTTTAACCTGCCCGTAGACGTCATCAAGATTGACCGTTCGCTGACCCAGCAGATCTGCACAAGTCATAAACAGCGCGCCCTGCTCAACAGCATTGTAGAGATGGCCGAAGTCAATGCGCTGACGGTTGTGGCCGAAGGGGTTGAGACCCTGGAAGATCAGAGGGAGGTCGCGGCCTCCGGGGTACAGTATATCCAAGGCTATTATTACGCGCGGCCCATGTGTGAAGAAGCCCTGACTAAATTTTTAAGCCAGAAGACCCGCGCCTCAGACAATTAAATCAAGCTTAACAAAAACAAACGCCGCCTGCAAAACCGTTTTTAGAACGGCAATGCCAGGCGGTGTTTTTTAAAGACAAAAATTTATTTAAAATAACTTTGAAAAGAGTTATGCACAATTAAGCTTGCAAATTTATAGAAGAGGGGATATAATGATAAAGCAAAAGCAAATAAAAAGTGCGGCATCCGGCAATGTGCGGGAACACATTACCGGCTTGCGCAGGTGAAGACACCACCATACACAACGGCCCTCCCGGGCACGTACCGCTTATTTATTATATGCCATTTTGTGTTTTATCACAAGTGATTTTTTGTGCGCCAAGGTAATAAGGCAGTGTATTTGTGTAACGCGTTTTCGGAGAAAGAGATCGAGGGGACTTCTGTATCCTTAATTCGTTTTTTGAAGCTGTGTATGGTCACGTCTGGCCCTGCATGGCTTTTTTGTTTGCCTTCTGCGGGGCAGCGGGGCTGAACCTCTGTCCCGCGGATAAAAAACACAATGACGGAGGAAAGAAAAATGCAGGAACTCGACCACAAGGCCATTGGCCTTCGCATCCGCAAACAGCGGACCTTTTTAAATATGTCACGGGACCAGCTGGCCAGAAAAATCGGCATCACCCCCACCTTTCTGGCAGATATTAAGCTTGGCACAAAGGGCTTTTCACTCAAAAGCCTGAATTATTTCTGCAGCACCCTCAAAATGTCGTCGGACGCGATCCTCTATGGGCCGCGGGAGTACATGGGTACAAAATATTCAGCCATACTGGAGCTGCTTGAGCGCTGCCCCAAGGATAAAGGCAAATACGCGGAAGAGATTCTGACCCTGTTTCTGCTGAGTCATGACCCGGTTGAGGAAGTACCCAGAGCCCAAAAATAAAAAAAGCAGCCCGCCACGGCTGCTTTTTTACGCTACAAAAACAAGGTTTAGTCTGCTTTATTCAAACAGCACTTCTTGTACTTTTTTCCGCTGCCGCAGGGGCAGGGATCATTCCGGCCAACCTTTGGCGGGGCGACGATGGGCTGCTGTTTTGGCGGTTCACAGGAAAAATCAGGCGCCTCTGTCACCGTCGTATAGCGGTCCTCCGCGCTCCTGCTGACGGCCCGGCTTTTTTCCAGCCATTCGTCCGCTTCCTCCGTTTTGCCAAGAATGGTGCAGACCTCGGCGATCTCGTCATACAGGAGGTCGATATCCCGGTAGTGGAGCAAATCCAACTCAGGCTGCTTGGCGCATTCTGCCAGCACAGTATCGATTCCCCTTTTATAAATGGTGTAAGCCCTCTCATTATCGTCACCGTGCCTTCCGCCATATTCTCTGGCGTAGCCTGCCCAGAGATAGACATCTTCAGGATCTTCCTCGAGCATTTTTTCAAAAAGGGCGTCTCCCTCTTCACGCTTTCCCAGTAAATAATAAAGCTCTGCCAGGTTCTGCTCAATATCTCCCGTGCTCCAGGACCGCTCAAACTCCCCGAGCATCGTCGTGCAGAAGATTTCCCGCTCCCGCGCTTTACCTCTTCCGGAATTTAAAAACACCATCTCCAGATCGCCAAGCCAGTTCCCAAAGCTGACACATGCCCTGCTATTCGCCTTGCTGTCAAGGCAGGCCAAAAAATTGCGGCTCCCCGTTTTACGGTTTTCCTCAACGAACTTTTCCCATATCGGGTACCAGACATCAATGGTTTTATCGATATTTTTTTCTACGAAGCTATACCCTCTCCTCATTTCCTTCATCAAGTCGGCTGTTTCTTTTTCTGTAAACATTTTTTCCCCTTAATCTGCTTTAATTTGTAATGGTTTAATCATAATACATTTCGAAGTAAATTATTCTTACAAAAAATTATTTCCGAAATGCTTTAAAATTTTATTTTACCGGTTCGGCCGTTTCAGGCGATGCTGCCGTCTCCTCCTCCAGATCTTCGGTTTCTTTTCTCTGATAACTCAGTCCTTCTTATCACTTTCACGCGGATTTGGATTTACATTTGCCTCGTTTTCTGCAGCCTGCGCATGGATCGAGAATTTCAGAAAGCACCCGCTCGTCAAGTGTTTCTATTATTTCTTTTTCTTTATACAAAATGTTATAAGCCTCATACTTTCTGTGATTCCGGATTTCCCTTTCGCACTGTGCTTTCAGGTCTTTATTTGTTCTTTGCCAATAGTCCATTTCCTCATCTTTTCCGAGGCTTTCGCACAGCGCTGCAAAGCCCGCTATAAAAATATCCGCGCCGTTTTCTATGAGTATGCTGGCATCCATTCTGCTGTTCAAAAATGCCGCCGCACCTCTTTCACAGATACGGTAAGCCTTGTTCATATCTTTCTTTGTTTCTTTTTTCGTATAGTGCTCAGCGTAGCGCTGCCAGCCAAAAAAATTCACCGGATAATCTGCAAGCGCGTTTTCCACCAGCGCATTGGCTTCATTTTCTTTGCCCTGCAGATAAAAAAGATCGGCCAGGTTAACCTGAAAAACGTTCCGGATATTGCCCGTATCAAAATCATTCATCATAATTTTGCAGAACTCTTCCCGCTCCTTCTCCCGATTGCGTCCGGACCAGAAGAAAGCCGACACCAGATCATCAAACCAACCGCTGATTTCCATCGCTTTCCAATAATCCCTGATGCCCGCATATAAATAGGTGCTCTTCATTGCTTTACTCTCATTTGCAATTTTCAGGAAAACCGAATACCAGATATCGATCGCTCTGTTTGCATCGCTCTCATACAATTCATCCCCCTGAGCAATTTCTTCCAATAGCACGTCTGTTTCAATTTCTGTAAACATATTAAATCCCCTTACTTTTGTAATGGTTTAATCTTAGCACAGCAAGGAATAAAAGTAAATCATTTCTCATAAAAAATTATTTTTCTTAAAGATAACTATGTTTTGTTTTTAACAATCTTTCTTCTCTGCGGCTTATTCACTTCAGATCAATCATACGACCCCATCAAACATAATTTTTAACCAATAAAAAAGCAGCCGTGGCGGGCTGCTTCTTTTACATTTCCGACGATCTTTCAGAAACCTCTTTACAGTATTTCTCTACTAATCTCTGGGCTGTTGTCGGGCTTACCTCAAGGGCCTGCGCGAGCTTTCTAATGGTTGGATACTGCTCATATGCTTTTTGTACCAGCTCCTTTTTAAAGGCATCCACTCTTTTGTTTAGGCCCATACCTGTTTTTTGGTAGTCTGGAAGCCTCTTTGTCTCCTCCAAAAGGTAATCCGGCAGGTTCTTCATGGCAATCTCATTTCCCCGGCCTGTTACCACCAGGCGTTCGATCAGGTTTTTAAGCTGCCGGATATTACCCGGCCACGGGTATTCCTGAAAAAAGTTTATGATCTCTTTTGAAAATCTTTTCGACTTATTATAGCTCAGATTAAAATGTTTCAGGAAAAAGTTCGCCAGGGGGAGAATATCTTTTACTCTTTCTCTTAACGGGGGAATAATGGCTTTAAAGGTACAGATTCGCCAATAAAGATCTTCCCGAAATTCTCCCTTGTCCACCAGCTGGTCAATATCCTTATTGGTGGCTGTTATGATGCGCGTATTCACATATTTCATTTTTGTGCTGCCCACAGGCAGATAACGTTTGTTTTCAATGACATCTAAAAGCTTTGCCTGTATTGACAGCGGCATGTCCCCAATTTCATCTAAAAATAAAGTTCCCTCATTGGCCATTTCGATTAATCCCACTTTTCCAGCTTTGCTGGCACCGGTAAAAGCGCCCCCGGCATAGCCAAAAAGCTCTGACTCCAGAAGCGCTTCTGGAATTGCGGCACAATTCAGTGTCATGAAGAGGCCTTCCTTATGGCTGTTCTCGTGAATATATTTTGCCATATAGGTCTTGCCAGTCCCAGACTCTCCCAGGAGCATAATGGGGATGGACGATTCTGATACTTCTTTTAATTCACTGACAACCTTCCAATACTGATATGAAACGCTGATCAACGGAATCTCTTCCGACTTAAAATGACTCTTAGAGGACCGGCTTTTTTTATTATAATCAACATCCCATTCCTTTACTGGTTCTTCCTGCACGGTTCCAATAATCATCTCAATACAATGGGCTTCATTGAGGACAGGAACGCCAATCGTATAAAAAACAGAATCTGAAGGGATAAAATATTGCCGCAGGAACGCAGTATCCTTTTTTGAATGGAAAACATCAAGTCCCGGAGGCGTCCAGTAGCCCTGATACACATCCGCATTATTACGGTTGATCATTTCTTCTGGCTTTAATCCATAATGCCTTATACAGGCAGGATTTACATACAAAATTTTTCCATCAGCATCGTAAACAATATGCTCATTATAGCTGTTTTCAAGCACTGTTACAAAAAAGCTTTTGGGCAATGAATCCAGATAAGCCAGATATTCTTTACTCGGTTTATATTTTTTATACATTTCCATGCACCTCTGCGTTCATTATAGGAACATATTGTACCATAAATGGTGCAAAAACACAAAGAGCTATATCGTTTAATCTGCTGAATTCATTATTTTATCACTTTTTTATATGCTTTAAAAAGTTTTAAGTGTTATATTCATTAAAAACAGACTTGGCACACAACTTGCATTATTCTAACAAGCATAACCGGTTAAATATTTTATTTAGGAGAAGCGAAAATGGATTTTAAAAAGAAAAGGTGGATTATCATTCTGTTAGTGACGATCAGCTATGGGGCTGTCTGGCAGTTCCCGTATATGCTGGAAACCTACTATATCCCTGTACAGCAGGCCTTTGGCTTTACAAATGAACAGATTGGCTCAATGATGACTGTTTTTGGGATTGTTTCCGTTATTCTATACTTTCCCGGCGGATATCTCTCCGACAAATTTAGCGTTAAAGCCCTGATAACAGTCTCTTACTTAGGAACAGCCGCACTCGGGTTCTGTATGCTGCTGATTCCTCCGCTTCCAATCATGCTTGTCATTCAGTTTGGCTTTGCCGTTACCACCATTTTTACTTTTTGGGGAGCGATCATCAAATTTATTCGCATTATGGGAGATGACAGTGAGCAGGGAAAGCTCTATGGATTGTTTTTTGCCTTTTCCGGCATCTTTGGCGCACTGGAGGGCTTTGCGGCAACCGCTTTGTACAGCGGTTTAGGCGAAAATATAACTGCTTTTAAAGCTTTGATCATCTTTTTTGCTCTGGTCGTCGCTGTTCCAACGCTCATCTTCTTTGTAATTTTCAAGGAAAAGGAAGCGCTGCCAGATACAGGCTCCGAAGAAAGCAAAGTCAATCTCCGTGATCTTGGAAAGGTATTAAAAATGCCCATTGTCTGGATTATGGCCATTGTTGTTTTGTGTGCCTACATTCCAAAGTCTTCCCAAAGTTATTTTCAGCCTTACATGAGCGAATACTTTGCTGTTCCTGTCGCCTGGATTTCAGTCATTGCCATCTTCCGGCAGCAGGTTGTGCGCTTAGTGGCCAACCCGCTGGCCGGCTGGCTTCGCGACAAAATCGGCGCGTCGTCGATCGTCATGCGGATCGCCTTTGTCATCGGAATCCTAGCCTTTGCAATGGTTCTTTTCACACCGCTGAATCCAGCGCTTGCCTGGGTAATTGTTACCTCCTTATGCCTGGTATCTGCCCTCTATAATATTTCTGTCACCTGCAGCTTTATCCCGATTTCAGAAGCAGGTATTTCCGCTAAATATACGGGCACCATCTCTGGTTTTGTTTCCTGTGTGGGCTATTCCAGCGATATCTGGTTCTATAAAGTCGGCGGCGGAATGATCGACGCCAACGGCTTCTCAGGCTATCAGCAGATCTTTATCCTGTGCCTGGTTTCCTGTGTTGTTGGAATCGCTGCTACCTTTGTTCTGAAAAAATCAGTTTTAAAAACAAAAACAAGCAATAACCAATAGTATTACTTTATGGAGGAAAAAATGCAAATCGCAAACTATCAACCTGTATTATCAAAAACAGAAATGGAATTAATCCATGAAAAGTCTCTTTACCTGCTGGAAAACAACGGCGAGATCATCGAGAGTGATGAAATCCTGGAAATCTGTAAAAAAGCAGGGTTTCGTGTTGAGGGACAGCGTGTTTACTATCCCCGGCAAAAGGTTGAAGCTGCTTTAGAGCAGGCCCCCAAAGACTTTATGCTTCGCGGACGGGATGGACGTAAGGCTTTCAGTATCCGGGAGGACGGAACAAAGCTCGCTCCGGCTCTTGGGCCTATGAATGTCCTGGAGGACGGTCATTACCGGCCAACGACCATGAAGGACATGGTGGATTTCACAGTACTGCATGAAACCAGCAGCTTAATGCGAACAGTAGGGGCAAATATGCTGAGACCCCGTGATCTGCCGCTGTCACCCCTCGACAACGCGATGACCCGGCTGGCAATCACCCTTGCTTATTCTACCAAACCGCTTCAAACTTTTTGTGAAGGCGGCGAAATTTCTGACAAAAGCTTTGAAATGATCAAGCAATTTTACGGCGGCGTCCGTGACGAGGATGTCTACGCCATGATCTGTATCAGCACTGCGTCACCTTTTCGTTTGACCCAGGATACCTGCGAAACCTTACTGTCGTTTTGCAGATGCAACCAGCTTCTATGGGCCCAGGGCTCAGGAATGCCCGGTTTAACAACACCGCCGACCCTGGCAGGAACCCTGCTCCAGGGCAATGCTGAAAAGCTGGGAATCATCACTCTTTCTCAGACCATCAACCCTGGAAATCCAGTTATGTACAGCCTGATTTCCATGCTTTCCGACCTGCGCTACACCTCCTGTGTTGTAGCCACACCCGAATCTCCCTACCGCATGATGGCCGAAAAGGATATGGCCGACTTCTATGGTCTGCCAAGCCTTGGGACCACTGGCCTGGCAGACGCCAAGGAGCTCGACTACCAGTGCGGCGCAGAAGCCTTTATGATGTTTTATTTTGCCTACCATTCAAGTCCGGATCTGGTTGCCCAATCTCTTGGCGTACTGGATTCCTATAATACCATCAGCTACGAAAAATTCATTATGGACGAAGAAAACGTTCAGTCCATTCTAAAATTACTGTCACCTGTCGCCATTGATGAAAAACGCATGAAAATCGATAAAATTTTAAAAGCAGGCCCCGCCGGAAATTATCTGGCGAGAACGGACAAAGCTTACCGGGAAGATTTCTACCGCTCATCTTTATACTTTAAAGAAAGCTCAGCGGAGTGGATGGCCCAGGGCCGTCCCAGTCTTGAAGCCGAAGCCCGGAAAAAATACCTTGAGCGCATCGCTGAGTATGAGCCCGGCGATTTTGACCGGATACAGCAAAAGATCATTGATCAGTACATTCCCAAGAACCTTCAGCTTAAGAATAAATAGACTGTCAAAAAGCAGCCTGTCGCCCAACGCATAAAAAGGACAGGCTGCGCGTTTTTTGTCAGAAAGCTTCTTATGTTTTGTTTTTAACAATCTTTCTCCTTATTCCCTCCTGCTATGCCATTGTCAGACGCTTTTCTTTATGATATGCTTTTCATACGGAGGTTTGACATGAGCTATGACACTAAAAAAATGAAAAAAAGGATGCTGGCTACACGGCTTATCCTGGCTTTGATTCTCACCGCATTTTTTATCTATTTTGTCTATCAGATTGCTTTGGAGGATAAGGGGGACGCGCCGCAGCAGGCCTCCGCCGAGGCTGAGGACACCTTTGTGTCCTGGATGAACAACAGCCTGTACAGCAGCAATAATTATTCTATCCGCCTTTATCTGACCGGCGGCTGTCCTGGGGAGACCCTGGATTTTTCTTCTTTAGAAGACCTGCCTTTCTGGAGCTGGGTGAACGCCGTGGCAAAAGGTAACGGCGGCCCGCTGGACATCGCTGTGGACCGGGTAAATAAAACAGCCGCTTTCAGCAGCGGCGGAGAATACCAGTTTCTGTCCGTTAAGGACGGCCGGCTTTTGTTAAGTTTGCCCCAGGAAGACGGCAGCTACAGCACGCTGCAAACCAGCGACCCGGAAACTCTGCGCGCCGTTGACGGCATCCTGTTTTTAGACGATCCCGAATTTTTCAAGGCCTATGGAAAAACAATCCTGAGACCAGAGCCCAGCCCGGTCAACGCTTCAAAGCCTGTCACCCTTGAACGCACAGTAAAAAGCGAGGGCTTCTGTCAGCCTTTTCTGCAGAACAGCGGCAGAATCCTTGAGGGACGTGACAGCATAAAAGGAAACTGGTCCTATAGCGATTATCCTGAAAAAACGCTGGCGATTTCCGGAAATTTTTCTTATTATCTGGACACAGTCAATGCGCTTTTACATAACCTTCCCTTTGAGGATGACAATCATTTCAGGTGGCCTGGCAGCATTTCCCCTGAACCGCCGCAATGTCCGATACAGATTGTTTACAGCCAGATCAACCATACAGGCCCCATCGAACATAATTTTTAACCAATAAAAAAGCTTCGCCGGACAGCGAAGCTTTTTTATTTTAATTCTCTTTGAAATAAATGAATTGGTTTTTTCCGTGAGCCTTTGCAAAGTACAGCGCCTGATCAGCCTTACCCAGCAGTTCTTTATAGGTTGTTCCGTTTTCCGGGAACAGGGCAATGCCGATACTGCCGGAAATGCAGTATTTTTTCTGGACTCCGACGCGGCAGCTCTCAAAAATCCGGATGATCTCCTGCGCCTTTCTGGTCACCACCTCTGTATCCTGAATATTCTTCATAAGCACGACAAACTCATCGCCGCCGATTCTTCCCACAACGTCGCTTTCTCTGAAAATACCGGAAATTTTCCTGGTAACCTCCCGCAGGACCCGGTCTCCGGAGATGTGCCCAAAGGTATCGTTGACCTGTTTAAAATCATCCACGTCAATCATCAAAAGCCCGGCCCTCTGGACGCCGGCGTTTTCTTTCATCCAAAGCTGAATACGGCTTTCCGCCGCGCCCTTATTGAAGGTCTGAGTCAGAAAATCTTTTTCCGCGGCTTCCATGATCTTTTCCTTTTCCCGCATTTCCTCATCAATATCCATCAGGATACCAATGCCCTTGCTGGGCGCTCCGTTTTCGTCAACAATCAGGCTGACCCGGGAACGGCACCACAGCGGGTAATGGCTGCTGTCATACACGCGGAACTCGCCTTCGGCATAGGGCTCTCCGCCAGCAATTTTCCTGTAGGTCTGCAGGAACACCGCCTCATCGCTTTCGGGCACGCCCCCGGCCTCAATAACCGCCTCGGGAAAATGCTCGCTGGGGGACTCAAATCCAAACTTTTGCCTGAACGTGTCCGAATGATAAATATGCCCGGTTTTTATATCCCACTCAAAAATAATATCCTTTGACTGAGCCATGACGATTTCATAGCGCCGTTCATTGGTTTCAAGCTCCTGATGGGCCCTGCGGAGCTCTTCATTTTTCCGTTTCTGGATTCCGAGGACATAAAGACAGAGCACGGTAAATACACCGAAGAGAATGCAGCAGAAAACCGCAGCCTGCATGACCAGACCTGCCGCCCGGCTCTCAACCACCTCATTGGGCACCACTGAGAGCAGATACCAGTCGTTAATGCCCACTGGCAGATAGCGCATAATGCGCCTTGTGCCGTTCCACTCATAGGACACACTGCCGCTTTTGCCCTCCAGCATATTGACCTGCATGGTCTGAAGGGCAAAGGGGTCCTCAAAATAAGAGTCCTCAAAATCCGTATTCAGATTTTTCAGTGTTTTATCGGCATTCTCATTATTAGAGGTGACAAAAACCTCGCCATTGCGCCGGGCCATATAAGAATAACCCTTTCCGTCAAAGGTGTTGACATCCAGAAGCTCGGTCAGATCGGTCAGATAATACCGGCCCATGACCGCGCCAATGATGGCGCCCTGCCGGTAAACCGGGACAGCCATCACAATGGACTCCTCCATGTTGTCCTTTGGCATTGTCGGGTTTGAGATGACAGGCACACCCACCATGGCGTACCGGAAGTGCTCCTTATCTGACACGTCAAAGGTGTAAACGGCATTGTCCTTAATCTCATAGGCTACTCCGTCTGCCCCGACCACAGCCACATCTCTGAAATCAAGTGCTTCATCGGTCTGCCGCAGCGCCTCCATAATCTGGTCATCGCCCAGCGCCAGGTCTGTCGCGCCAATGACCACTGCCGCGGCCTTAAGATTTTCAATATCATCATCAAATTTTTGCCTGATCAAAGCAGCGCTCTGGATTCCAACCTCCTCCAGGTACTGCCCAGTTTCCTCTGATACTTTCCTCTCAACGGATTTAACATATATAAAAGAAACGCCAATCACAACCAAAACCGCCGCAATGACAATAACGCCACTGCGCAGCCAGCCGGAGCGTCTGCGCTTATCTCTCATCCCTACGCCTCGTTTTTCCAATCTTATGATCTGATAAGCTCAGTATATCGGAAGTCCTATTATAAGTCAATGACTGTGGGCACCTTACTGATTTATTCTAACTGAACGGATAATATTGAATATCCGTATTTTTCTGCCGCACCGCAAAATTTTTGACGTCCTTTATAATTTTGTCCACAAACTGTCAATTTCAGAAAATTGACAATTCCTTTCTGCACATTGACGGCTTTTAAAATTCTTTGTAAAATCATACCAACGTACGAATATCTGATATTTAGCGACATGCCATTTTAAGGAGAGGTACATGAATACTCTATTCACTCTAAAAAAATATTTCACAGCGGTTAATAAAGAAAAATGGTCCTGGTTTGTGACGCTTCTGGTACCAGCGATTATAATGCTGATCCCTGAAAATGAGGTATTCACCCATGAAATAAAGATTTTTTCAGCCATCACCTTAACGGCTATTTTTATATTTGCTTTTGGGTACATTCCCCAACTTGTTGTTGGACTCATTCTGCCCATATTTTATAATATTACAAATCTCGCCCCCACAGAGGTGGTATTTTCTCCCTGGACGAGCACAGTTCCATGGATGTTTATGGGCGGCATGGTTCTTTCAAACATTCTCATGCGGACTGGCCTTCTTAAAAGAATCGCTTATATGCTTATTGAGCACGCAGGCAATACTTATTACAAGCTCCTGCTCTCCATTACGCTCTCCGGATTTATCATGAATTTTCTGGCACCGGGGGAGAGCTATATCCCAATGGCCATGCTCACCTATGGTATCTGCGCAGCGCTGGAACTTGGAAAATCATCTACCTCTGCCGGGATCATGCTGACGGGATTTTTCTCGTCCTATATGCCAAAGTATTTTATCTACAGCAGTGAAATCAATAACCTGCAGACATTAGGCTCAACAGTGACTCAGACACATCTGACCTTCTTTCAGTACTTTTATCACAATATCCCCAGTATCCTTTGGATTTTTATTCTTGTCTTTGTTACCGCCCGGCTCACAAAGCCGGAGCATAAGCTGAACGCAGTGCATCACGCTCAAAATGAGCTTGCGCAGATGGGGCCTATGACAAAAACAGAGAAAAAAACAGCGCTTGTCAGCGCTCTGGTCTTTTTGTATTTCCTGACCTCGGGCCTTCATCATCTGCCTCTTGCCTGGGGATTCCCTTTAGTCGCACTGATCTTCTTCCTTCCTGGCGTAAAACTTGGCAGGCCAGAGGATCTTACTTCTGTCAATTTTGGGATGATTGTTTTTATCGCCTCCTGCCTGTCCATCGGTTATGTGGCTAACTATATTGGATTCGGCAGTCTTATTGCCGGACTGATCCTGCCTCACCTCAGCGCTTCAAACATTACACTTACCCTCATGATTATCTGGATAATCTGCGTCGTTACCAACTTCGCACTGACCCCTCTGGCAATCTGGGCCACCTATACGGTCCCTTTTGTACAGGCTGCGCAATCACTCGGCATTAACGCTCTGGTGGTCTATTACCAGATGTATCAGGCTTCCTGCCAGGTCCTTTTTCCTTATGAATGGGCGCTCCCTCTTTTCTATTTTTCTTTTGGCTTAATTAAGACAAAGGACTATACCAAAATTTTTGGAACGGTGATGATTCTTAACTTTTTTTACATGCTTTTGGTTTATATTCCATACTGGCGGCTGATCGGTTTGATTTAGGCCTTTTGAATACGCTGTCAATTAAGTGTCAACCGCTGTAAATTGACAAGTCTTCTTATTTCGTTGATTCGTAATTACAAGATAATATATAATTCAGTCAGGCCATTGCAATGGAGAAAAATTTGAACTTCAAAAATCATTTGAATATGTGAGGATAATAAAATGAGTGATCAAAAAATGACCAGCGCCCAGGAAAAAAAGGCGGAAAGAACAAAGTTATTCGAGGATGTATACAGTGGTATTATCCCCAAACGTGTACCGATTAAAGCCTCAATGACCCTTGAGGCCGCTCTGGAGTATTCAGAAATTCCTGTCGGTAAAACGCTTTGGGATCTCGACCCTGAAAATATAACCACAGCCATGGACCGCGTCTGTGAGTTCATCCCATCCGATACACCGGCTGTCGGCGGCATTTTAAAAAATCCGGCTGTCTTTAAGCTCCTTGGCTCAAAAGGCTACTCAATGGGACAAACTGGTTATATGCAGCATACCGATCTTGAGACATTAAAAGCAGACGAATATGACGCCTTCATCAAGGATCCCTACACTTTCAAAGTCCTTACCCCGTATCTTTGAAAACCTGGACACCGATTCTCCGAGGGCTGGTATGGTTTTAGCCGAAGCGATGAAAGCCTTTTATGACCATCAGGCAAAATTCAATGCGATTAAGGCCCCTGTATTTAAAAAATATGGTTACTTTACACCACCGGCAGGCGCAAACACATTATGCCAGGCATCATTTGACCTTATCGGTGATTTTTTAAGAGGCGTTAAAGGCATTTACATGGATGTCCGCCAGCGTCCGGAAAAAATTATTGAAGCCTGTGAAGCGATGCTGCCCATGCAGGTAAAAAGAGGCCTTCCAGCTAAAACCCATAAGCTTGGAGAAGTTTTTATGCCGCTCCATCTCGGAACATACTTAAGAAAAAAAGACTTTGAAAAAATATACTGGCCCTCCTTCTCTAAATTCATCCATATTATGGCAGAAAACGGGCAGACCGCGTCACTTTTCTGTGAGCATGACTGGATGCGTTATCTTGACCTGCTCCAGGACCTTCCGGAAAATACCAGGATTCAGTTTGAATACGGCGATCCTAAAGTCATTAAGGAAAAGCTTGGCAATAAGCATATTTTATCCGGATTATATCCCATCACCCTGACAAAGACCGGCACAAAGCAGGAATGTATTGACAAGGCAAAGGAAATGATTGATATTATGGCTCCGGGCGGACGCTTTATCTTCAACTTTGATAAAAGCGCCATGTCGCTCGATACGATCAATATCGAGAACTATGCGGCTGTTATCCAGTATGTGGCTGAAAATACCAATTATCAAAACGCAGGAGCAACAGCCAGAGGCCCTGAAAATACTCCATACGAAAAACCAGATACCACGGTCAGCTCATTTGCATCGCCTTTCTACACGAATTGGAAAGATGTTCCCAAAACGGAAATTGAAGCATCGCTTGAATCCACCGTCGATCCTCTTCTTCAATCCTATGAAGACATGCTTTACAGAATGATTTTTACAATCATTTAACTTAAAGGAGGCGCCCTATGCCAGATGCTATTCGCAAAACAAATCCCAAAACATTGATCATGTGGATCTGTGTGATCGCTGCGCCCATTATCGTCATGCTGATTCCCACGCAGGGTGTTTTTACCCCTCAGCTGCGAACCTTCTCCGCCATCACACTCACAGCAATTCTTTTGTTCGCTTTTAATATTTTGCCCAATTTTGTCGTGGCAGTCGCTCTGCCTGTTTCTTATATGCTCCTGAACGTCGCTGAACCAAATATCGCGTTTGCCGCTTGGTTCAGCAATATTCCCTGGATGTTTATGGGCGGGTTTTTACTCGCCAATGTTCTGGAGAGAATCGGACTGCTTAACAGAGTTGCTTTTTGGAGCATTATTAAAACGGGCGGTACCTACAGCGGTATTCTCTGGGGGCTTGCCATCGCGGGGATTATTTTAAATCTCATCGCACCCGGCAAGGCATATGTCCCAATGGCCGCCTTATCTTTTGGTATCTGCAAGGCTTTAAATTTTGAAAAATCAAGAGAGAGCGCGGGCATTATGATGGGCGGCTTTTTTGCCTCATGGTTTCCTACTTTCTTTCTATACAATCCGACCTTTGCCATCATGCCTTCTTTAGGCAAAGAGGTCGCTCCGGTTCAGATAACATGGCTTCAATATTTTATCAATAATATCCCTTTTGTTCTCTGGCTCGCAGTTTGTATTTTTATGGTTATTAAGCTTTGCAAACCCAAAAAACAGATTGATATTAAGGATTATGCCATTCAGGAGTACTCAAAACTTGGAAAAGTATCCCTTGAAGAAAAAAAGTCCATCATTGTGGTCTCTCTATTATTTATTTTCATGTTTACCAGCGACCTCCATGGTATTGATGTCGGCTGGGGCTTTGCCTTAATTCCGCTGCTTTTCTTTATTCCGGGGATCAACGTAGGCAAGCCTGTCGATATCAGTAAAATCAATTTTACCATGGCCATCTTCACCACCGCGTGTCTGTCCATTGGTCATGTTGCGAACTCTCTGGGAATAGGCCAGATCATCGCCAACGCAGTGCTGCCGCTGCTTCAGGGTAAAAGTGTATTCTTTGTTATCGGCGCAGTCTGGCTGGTCTGTGTCGTCGCTAAAATTTTCCTGACACCCCTTGCGACTTACGCGACCTTAACCGTTCCCCTCACTCAGATTGCCCTCAGCCTTGGTATCAGTCCGCTTGTCATCTATTACACCATGAACCTGTCGACCACAGAAATCCTGTTCCCTTATCAATGGGCACTCGTTCTTATTTTTATGGGCTATAATTTAACCAGCGGTAAAGATTTCACCAGAATCTGGGGGACCAAGATGGTTTTAAGCTTTGTCTTTGTCCTTGCCATCGCTGTTCCATATTGGATGCTTATCGGACTTATATAATATCAAAAAAAGACTGGAATCCCCCTCCAGTCTTTCAGTCTGTCATAACCCCTGAGAGACGAAGCCTTTTACCTAAGGAAGAAAAAGCGTCCTGCGGGCACCGCCCTTACACGGATAGCTTTTTCACCAAAGTAGATTCTTGATCTCGCCAGTGTCCGGCTGTTCCTATAGTGCGGCACGATTCCTGGCCGTTTACCACAGCGCCTGGACCTTTTTGCTTATCTGGATAAAAGGCGCAGTCTCGGACTGTGCCTTTTCTTTGACACGCTAAAAGGCTGGCCTCCAGTCTTTTTTAATCACACCTCCCAGTACAGCGCAAACTGGGTTGTCCGGACCTCTTCCTCCACAATACCGTTTACCGCGTGCTCGATCAGGTATTTTTCGATACTGGCCTCTTCTTCGTCAGTCAGTGTTCTTTTACTTCTCAGGTCGTTTTTGAAAATATCGACGGCTCGTTCCAGTTCAAAGCTGCGCACCCAGTTATGCTCCCGGTATTCCACAGCCGGAAAAAGCCCCTTCTCCCAGAGCAGATTAAAGGCATACTGAAGCTGGGGATAGCGGGGATCTGGCTTTTTACCAAAAACTTTCTTTTTAAGCCGGTCCGCCACTGAGCCGGTTCTCAAAACCGGATGGATATACAGGCACCAGCCGCAGCTGGCTTCTGTCAGCTTCTCAAAGGTTTCTGCCGACTGGATGGCCGGGGTCATATTCGCCAGCACAAAGTCGAACTTGCCTTTCCAGCCCTTGTCCGCCATCTCCAGGGTATGCCAGTTATCGCAGGAAAAGAAAGCATTGCCTGTTCCGGCCTCTCTGGCCCGCTGCTCAGCGTTTTTAATCATTTCCTCCGAAAAATCGGTTCCCCAGGCCTCGGCACATTTTTTCGCAAAATAGACCGTGTATTTTCCAGCGCCGCAGCCAACATCCAGAAACGCGCCGTCCGCTGGCAGCATGCCGTGCCGCTTAACAAGAGCAGCCACCCAGTCGTCATCCTCAACACCTCTCTGCTTTGCAAACTCCTGTGCCCGGGCGTTCCACATATTCATGGACGCTTCTGTATCGCATTCCGGCATTTTCCAGTCGCCGATGATGATTTCCTTATTCATTTTTCCCTCCTTATATTCAATCGCCATTTTATTGACATGGTATAATCATATCTCCTAATCCTTAAATATACGCTTCTATACCGTTATCATTCAAAAAAATCTGTAAATTTTCGCAGTGATCATAAAATCAGAGCATGTTTTTCAGTTGTCGGATAACTTCCTCTTTTTCGCGGTCAACAAAGGGAATAGAATACCAGTACTTTTCTAAATAGTTATAAAAAGCGGCGCATATTGATGACTCATTCATCAAAACAAAAGCATCCTCGTTATTTTCTTTATTAATTAACACAGAGCCATGTTCTTTTATCCACAAATCCAGCCCGTCCAGCAAATTTCCCTGATTCTTCCTGAAAAACGCAATTTGAAAATTGGGAAAATTTTTCAAAAGCCAGATCAGATACTCTACCTGTCTGCGGATATCCCCGCTCTCTAAGTATATCATCTGTCCTGTATATAATTCCAGCTCCTTGGCTTTTGTTTTGTCATCGCACATCCCTCGGATAAGACTTTCCTTATCGATGAGTAAATGATATTCAAAATTTTTAATGTCCTTTAAAAACTTTTGATTATAATTCCGAAAGCTTTCAAAAAAAGCTTTGATATTCTCCGACGGAATTTCATTTTTTTCTAAAATGTTTTTAAAATTATCCTTTGGCATATTCATAAAGAAGGACAAATCATTCTTTATATATGCGTTCCCGTATTGTCCTGAAAATTCCTCAAAGGTGCTTGGCACCTGATTTTTTGGAATAACGGTGTGCGACTGCCGGCAGTGTTTTTTGGCCGCAAGTACCATCTCTTCACAATGGCGGACTGTTGGGATATCCGTATACATGTGGGTAATATCCTTCTGAGTGATATCATCAGACGAAATTTTCGCAAGTGCCATCTTATTTTTCAGCACGACAATATTGGGTTTATACAGCATGTAGGAGTAATCCGGGTAATAGAGATACTCGACATTTCCGGTAAGAAGCATGGGAAGCCGGTACAGCAACGTGTTAATAAGGTAATCAATGCTATGATTTAGTGAGATTAAAAATGTAATCCGGTGTCCGGCTTCTGCAACTTTTAAATATTGCTTTTTCCACTCGGTAAAAAACGCGGTGTCCTCAGACTGCCAGCTATAATGCTCGGTCCAGTCGAGCACGTATACCTCCTGCGGTGTTTTTTCGAGCAAAACTGACTGGATAAATTCCTGAGCCGCCTTTCTTCTGCCGTTCTTTCCCTGAAATGTTTTTACCTTGGCGGTATAGACTGTCTTATCTGTAAAACTTCCTCCTCCGGCGCTTACCTCATCAAGGGAGGTCAGCCAGCGCTTCAGTAATATGACCAGAGCCTCTCTTGTGAGATCATCGGTTTCCTGATAGGTTTCGGCCAAAAGCTTTTTAACAGTGCGGTACTCTGTCTCTTTATCCAGGAGAATAAAAAAATTTGCGATCTCCCCGCAGGCTTCTGAGTTGACGTTGAGCTTACGTTTCCCATTTTTCAGCTTACTGACCAAAGAGGTATCGACATGAAGATAATTTGCCAAGTCGGTTCCTTTTACATGAAATAAATCCATCAGATAGTTTAAACGTGATAATTCCTGATCCCTTTTCATTTTCCCCTCCATTAAATTCTTTTTTGTCCATAATCTGTCAACACGTGAAAATTGACATTTCCCGTGATTCAATTGACGTTTTTATATAATCTTTGTAAAATCAACTTAAATACGAATCAGCTTAACAAAAAACCCTTACATCCGCAGGTAAAAGCCGGAAATAAAAAAATCGGTATCTACTGATAAAATAAAGTTTGCCTGATTCACATTCTTTATCCTGCAATTACTATTTTATCAATTCCCAGAAGTAACTTTTTACTTAAATATTAAAACGTTTTTAGCTCCTATACTCAAAGCGATTGTTATTTTTACTTCTGGGAATGAGCTGACCCCATTGCCGCCTTACCACTCTTATCTTTTATAATATCATAAACCCTGACTCCATAGAGGTTGTATTTTCACCCTGAGCAAATGCTGTTTTCCAGATGCTTATGAGCAGCATGCTTCTCTCCCGGTTGAAAGAGTACTCTGGTTGTTTATCATATAGAAAATTGGCAGACTGATCTGAAAAATTCCAGTCCAATGGTTTTTCAGTCTAAGCTTCAATCTTCCTTCTGTCACTAAAGCTCAATCCTTGCCGTTAAACATGTCTTTAAAACTTATTGATTCGTAATAACAAGAAATACACAATTTTATAAAAGCATTGCAATGCAAATAAAAATATATGAGGTAAAAAAATGAATGAACAAAAGCTGACACCAGCACAGGAAAAAAAGGCGGAACGGACAAAGTTATTCGAAGATGTCTACAGCGGCGTTATCCCAAAACGTGTTCCAATAGTGGCAAGTATGACGCCTGAGGCTGCTTTGGAATATTCAGACATCCCTGTTGGAAAAACGATTTGGGATTTAGATGCAGACAGTATTGCCAGGGCTTTAGACAAGGTCTGCGAAATGATTCCCTCCGACACACCGGCAGTGGGTGGGATTCTTAAAAACCCGGCGGTCTTCAAGCTTCTGGGCTCAAGAGGCTACTCCATGGGGCAGACTGGTTATATGCAGCATGTCGACCTTGAAACACTCAAGTCTGATGAATATGATGAATTTATTAAGGATCCATTCGCCTTTATTGTGACGAAATCTCTTCCGCGTATATTTGAAAACCTTGACAGTCATTCACCAAGAAGCGGAATGGCGCTCGCAGAAGCGATGAAAGCTTTTTATGATTATCTGGCAAAATTTGATTCTATAAAAGCACCGATTTTTGCCAAATACGGCTACTATTCACCACCGGAAGGTTCAACCACCCTCTGCCAGGCCTCCTTTGATTTAATCGGTGATTTTTTAAGAGGCATTAAAGGGATTTACATGGATGTGCGCCAGCGTCCGGAAAAAATTCTGGAAGCCTGCGAGGCGATGCTGCCCATGCAGGTGAAAAGGGGGCTCCCGCCAAAGCCTCATAAACTTGGCGAAGTATTCATGCCGCTCCATCTGGGAACTTACCTGAGAAAAAAAGATTTTGAGAAACTGTATTGGCCAAGCTTCTCAAAATTTATCCATATCATGGCAGAACACGGACAAACCGCCTCGCTTTTCTGTGAACATGACTGGATGCGCTATCTTGATTTACTGCAGGATCTTCCAGCAAATACAAGAATCTTATTTGAATACGGCGATCCAAAAATTATTAAGGAAAAGCTGGGCAATAAACACATTCTCTCCGGCTTGTATCCCATCACCTATATAAAAACTGCGACTAAACAGCAGTGCATTGATAAAGCAAAGGAAATGATCGACATCATGGCACCCGGCGGACGCTATATTTTTGATTTTGATAAGAGCGCCATGTCCCTTGATACGATCAATATGGAAAACTATGCTGCCGTCATTCAATATGTCGCTGAAAATACCAATTACGCCAACGCAGGCACTGCTGTCAAAGCGTCAACAGCCGAATATGAAAAGCCCGACACCAAGGTGCCGCGTTTTGAATCTCCCTGTTTTACAGACTGGCAGAAAATTGAAAAAAACGAAATTGAAACTCAGCTTAAAGACACTGTTAATCCCATTTTACAATCCTATGAAGAAATGCTGTTTCGGATGATTTTTACCATTATTTAAGTATTTGGGGGGATTGTTATGAATGATACTTTGAAAAAAATGGATCGCAAAAATCTGGTCAAGTGGATCTGCGTCTTACTTGTGCCTATTCTTATAATGCTGATACCGGTGCAGGGGGTTTTTACCCCCGCGCTCCGCACATTCAGCGCCATTACCATTACCGCGATTTTACTCTTTGCTTTTGGCCTTTTGCCTAACTTTATTGTGGCTATAGCCCTTCCAATTTCCTACATGCTGCTGAATGTAGCAGCTCCGGACGTTGCTTTTGCCGCCTGGTATGGCAGTATCCCCTGGATGTTTATGGGTGGATTTTTGCTGGCGAATGTTCTCGAACGCATCGGGTTACTCAACCGCATTGCCTTATGGAGTATTATCAAAACCGGCGGAACTTACAGTGGTATTCTGTGGGGACTTACTCTCGCGGGTATCATTTTAAACCTCATTGCACCAGGGGAATCCTTTGTTCCCATGGCCGCTTTATCTTTTGGTATCTGCAAAGCTCTTAATTTCGAGAAATCCAGAGAAAGTGCCGGCATTATGATGGGCGGATTCTTTGCCTCATGGTTTCCGACCTTCTTCCTCTATAACCCAACTTTCGCCATCATGCCCTCTTTAGGAAAAGAAGTCATGCCAATTCAGGTAACCTGGATACAGTACTTTTTTAACAACCTTCCCTTTGTGCTCTGGCTGGCCCTCTGTATTTTTATGGTTATCAAGCTCTGCAAGCCAAAAACTGCCATCAACATCAAAGATTACGCCGTTGAGGAATACGCTAAACTTGGAAAAATAACAAAAACAGAAATAAGATCTATCTTTGTTGTGGCTCTGTTGTTTATCTTCCTCTTTACAAGCGGCATGCACGGCATTGATGTGGGCTGGGGCTTTGCCTTAATTCCATTGCTCTTCTTTATCCCCGGGATTAACGTTGGTAAAGCCGAGGATATCAGTAAAATCAACTTTAATATGACTATTTTCACCACAGCCTGTCTTTCTATTGGTTATGTCGCAAACTCTCTGGGCGTTGGACAGATCATTGCAGACGCAGTGCTGCCCATGCTTCAGGGAAAAAGCGCTTTTTTCGTAATTGGCGCAGTCTGGCTGGTTTGCGTC
This sequence comes from Eubacterium sp. BL-380-WT-2B, assembly GCF_009696115.1. Lineage (NCBI taxonomy): Bacteria > Bacillati > Bacillota > Clostridia > Eubacteriales > Eubacteriaceae > Eubacterium > Eubacterium sp. BL-380-WT-2B. Next base: position 383,696 of record NZ_VUMP01000005.1, on the reverse strand, counting down.
GTGGTAAAATTCTTTTTGACACCACTGGCGACTTACGCGACACTGACCGTCCCATTAACACAAATTGCCCTGAGCCTCGGCATAAGCCCTCTGGTCATTTATTACACCATGAGTGTAGCCACCACTGAAATACTCTTTCCATACCAATGGGCGCTGGTCCTTATTTTCATGGGATATAACCTAACCAGCGGTAAAGACTTTACCAAAATATGGGGAACCAAGCTTATTATGAGTTTTGTATTTATCCTTGCCATCGCAGTGCCTTACTGGATGCTCATCGGATTAATATAAACCTTACAGCTCTTATGCTGAAACACTGAATCAAAAAACCTGCTCCTTTAAATTAAGGAGCAGGTTCAATATTTTTTATCATCCGACTCATATAACCATCAACTTTTCAGCTTACACGTTTTCTGCCTGCGCTGCCTGTTCCAGCTGTTTGGTCTTAACACCGCGCCGTTTCAGTAAAATAGCGGAGAAAACACCGAGAACAGCCCAGACCACCATCCAGACCAGCATCATATTAAAGCCCAGCTCTACATTGCCGCCTGCTTCACCATAGGCCAGAAAACGGCTGATGATGGGCGCGACAAAGATGTCTGGCGTCAGCGCGATAAAGGAGATAATTCCAGTGGCGATGCCGGTCATGGCTAACGGCACGCCCGCTTCACCCAGAATCGACCAGTAGGTGGATTTAAGCACATTGACCAGATAAGCCAGAATAACGGTGATGACCACGCAGACCGCCACAATCTTGGAGGTAAACAATATCGCCAGCACACAGACGCCCGTGGCCAGGAAGGTCCAGAACATGCCCTTGCCTTTATAACTGAACTTGTCCATGATAATCCCGCCGGAAATGCCGGCCACAAAGACAATGATGTAGCTCCGGATAATGGACAGAGTGCTTGAGAGCTCTGGTGAAATGTTCAGCACACGGGTACAGTAGGTGCCCATGTAGCCATTGGCGGTATTCCAGAGCGTATAGCCGCACATGATCACAAAAATACACAGCCAGGTGGAGGACATGCCAAAAGCTTTCCACATGCTTTCCTTTTTTTCTGCCTTGGCGTTCTGTTCTTTTTTGCCCTTATCAAAATCCGGTACCAGAACAATTACCAAAACCGTCAGCAGGGCAAAGGCCGCAGCGTTGATTAAAAGCACTGCTCTGAAGCCAGCCGCCTGAGTGGCAAAAAGGCCCATGGCCCACAGGCAGAGGAAGGCGACTGCTGTCTGTCCGATACCGCGCAGCCCTTCACTGATACCAAACAAACGTCCCTGTTCATTTTCGCTGCCCAGGTTGCGGATGGCCTTAAGGTAAGGCGACCAGAAGGTGCCCACACTGAAGATGCCGTAAAGCGCGTGAATGATAATGAGCGCTGTGTAGCCCGGGAAACTCGAATACCACAGTGTTACCAGGCACATGGCCCCACAGGACAGAATTAACAATTTTTTTGTATTAAACTTTTCAGCCAGAATACCGCTCGGCACATAGCCGATAACATTAAAGAGCCCGTAAACGCCTGCGATGGTCCCCAGCTGAACATCGTTGATATTCAATGCCACGATCATCTGGTCATAAAAGGAAAACCGGATCAGCGGCGTCAGGTAAGCGATCCCAGCGATCATACTCAGAATGACGAGAACAATATTTCTTTTCTTTTTATCTAATTCCATAATTACCCCTCCAAATTTAACAAACAATCATCTTTCCCACTCTTTGCTGATGGCAGCACTACTTATCGAATTCCTCTTTCTTAAGATACTTGAAAAATCCTGCCAGCATCAGGCAGATAATAATCAGGAATGGGAAACTGAAAGCAAAGGACAATGACTGCACTGCAGAAAGCCCTCCAGTCACAATAAACATAATGGCCAGCAAGCCTAAGATCACACCCCAGATGACCTTGATAAGCTTCTGGGAATTTTCTCTGCCCCTGGAGCTCATGGTGCTCACCACCTGCACACCCGCGTCGGCTGAGGTCAGGAAAAAGACCAGCAGCGACAGCATGACAAGGACAGATATAACACCGGACAGCGGCAGGTTACTGAGCATCTGGAATACTGAGCTGTTGGTATCCACAGCGCCGTTCTGAATCACGCTGCCAGGATTGGCAAGCTCCATATTAAGGCCGGTTCCGCCCATAATCCCAAACCAGATACAGCTCATGATGGTCGGAACGCCCAGAATGGCAAGGACAAACTCCCGGATCGTGCGCCCTTTAGAAATCTTGGCAATAAAACTGCCCACAAAGGGTGTCCAGGTAATCCACCAGGCCCAGTAAAAGACTGTCCAGTTACCGATCCAGTTTTCACCCGTATGAGCCGCCACGGTGCCGTTGGCATCGGTGAAAAAACTCATGGGAATAAATTTAAAAATATAATCGCCGATACTTTCCAACGTAATATTAAAAATATACAGTGTTGGTCCTGCCAAAAGGACAAACAGCATAACAGCGAATACGATGACCGTGTTGGTATTGCTGAGAAGCTTCATGCCCCGGTCAATGCCCGCTGTCGAGGAAATCACAAACAGAATCGTGCAGATAATGACAATCACCACTGCCAGCAGCGTTCCGCCCGAGATATGAAAAACAAATTCCAGACCACTCTGAATCTGCAGCGCGCCCAGCCCAAAGGATGTGGCTACGCCGATCAGAATCAATATCACCGTAAAGGTGTCAATTCCTTTTGAAAACCCGCCCTTAAGCGCCTTATCGCCAAGAAAAGGGTAGAAGGAAGAGCTTACCAGAAGCGGCAAACCTTTCCTGAAATGGAAGTAGGCCATGGGCAGCGCGACCGCCGCGTACAATGCCCAGGGATGCACTCCCCAGTGCAGAAAAGTATACTGGAGGGACTCCACAGCCGCCTCCGGTGTCTGCGGGTCCGCGAAGGGCGGCACCATAAAATGGTTCATGGGCTCTGCCACGCTCCAGAATACCAGGCCAATGCCCATACCTGCCGCAAAAATCATTGAAAACCAGCTGATGTTGCTGTACTCAGGCTTTTCATCATCTCCGCCCAGCCGTATTTTTCCATATTTGCTGAACGAGACAAACAAGCAGGCGACAATTACAAAGAGCGCAAAGCCAATATAGGCAAATCCCAATGTGTTCGTAAAGAAATTAAAAATACCAGAAAATACGCTTGCGACCTGTTCTGTAAAAACAATGCTGACAATGGCCAGTAACAAAGTGATACTTCCGGCTACCAAAAAAATTGTTTTATCTACAGACTCAAATATCTTTTTCATAATTGCCTCCATTCTGAGATAAACAATGACAACGATCAGAATACTTTAATAAAAAGCATGCCAATTTGTGAAATACATGTCTTTTATAAACGCAGTATAACACGATTTTATTGGAACCGTCAACCTAAAAAATAAATATTTTTCTTTTTTTACGACATTTATCCAAGGCTTCTATAGAAGAAAACCCAGATTTTTTACTAAATAGCGGGTTTTTATCCTTGAAATTCATCGTTATTTTTTTGATTTTTCCATTTTTTAGTATTGACAACCTTTCCATATCGTGATATATTGTGCTTGTGAAATACATGTATTTATTAAATTTGGAGGTGTACCATGTACGTTAACAGAAGATTTTATGACAAATATGTTTCTACCAGAGATGTTGAATTATTACACGAATACTCATTAAGAGTTTTGAAGGAAGTAGGGGTTTCCTTCGATTGTGAAGAAGCGCTGGAAATATTTAAAAAGCACGGCGCTACCGTTGAAGGCAGTATTGTAAAAATTGATGAAGACCTGTTAAATCAGGCGCTGGAAACTGCACCCAAGACATTCACCATAACCACATCTGCCGGTGAAACAAAAATCGGCGAACGCTATAAGCCAAAAACAGTTGGCTGCTACGGACCACCGAAATTCTTATTTGAAGATGACGAATACCGCGTTGCAAAAAAAGACGACATGGTTAAATTCCTGAAATTAATGGATACCAGCGATGTCACTGACTTTGTCAACAACTCCGCTTACGATACACCGGATCTGGATAAGACCAAAGAAGATTTCTATCTGCCTCAGGTCGCCATGTGCCTGAAGTATTCGCAGAAACCGACCTACGGCAATGTTGCCAACAGCATGAACGTCCGGGGCAAAAGCTTAAAACAGGAAGCGAAGGACATCGCAAAGCTTTATAAAGAATTCTATGACATCTGGGACCGCCCGGTGCTCTTAACCAATACCTGCGCACTGTCACCACTCGGCTACTCCTATGAAGTTCTTGACAATATCATGGGTCTTGTTGAAGAAGGACAGCCGGTTACCATCATTACCTGCTCCATGACCAACCTGACCGCTCCTGCGGCTCTGCTTGGTTCTGTCATCCAGAATAACGCCACCATCCTTGCCGGTATCGTTTTAACTCAGCTCATCAACCCTGGCAACCCTGTGATCTACGGAACCGTTTCTACCGCTACCGATATGCGCAACGTGGCTTGCTCCATCGGCGCACCGGAAGCCCAGCTGATCCAGATGGCTTCTCTGGCCCTTGGCCGTTACTACCAGCTGCCAGTAAGAACCGGTATCGCCGGCACAGACTCTTTAAAACCAGACTATCAGGCCGGTGTTGAAAGCTTCATGATCTTAATGACTACCTATCTTGGAAAATCTGACTTTGTCCTGAACCACGCTGGTATTCTCCAGGCCTACGCACTGGGCAGCTATGAAAAATTTGTTCTTGACGAAGAAGTCAACCGTATTTTACTGCGTCTCAACAGAGGCATCGACATCTCCGATGTCAAGGCTGAAAAAGTATTTGACGCCATCAAGAAAGCCGGTCCTCTGGGCAATTACCTGTCCGGAAGAACACCAAAGGAATACCGTCAGGAACATTGGCTGACCAAACTCTTTAACCGCCAGGCCGGCAACCCGCAGCCAATCTTCGATGAAATCGGCGATCTCCGCGAACGTGCCAGCAAAGAAGTTGAAGAACGTGTCGCAGGCTATACATTACCTGACTTAACCAAGACTCAGAAGGATATTTTAAACCGTTATCTGCCTGAAGACGAAAAGTTTTAATTAACCCTCTATATATAGTATTCATTTTTCGGATAAAATCTGGTATCATTAGTGGTATCAGATTTTATTTTTGTTACCCGGTTATACTTAAAAGGAAGGTCACCCATGAAACTACGCTATTCATTTTCTGAAAAAGAAGAGTGCCAGCAAATTCATGAATATTCTCTGGATATTTTGGAAAACACAGGTATTGTTGTTCATTCTGAAAAAGCAAGAAACACCTTTAAAAAAAACGGCGCAAAGGTGGAAGGCAAAAAGGTCTTTCTCCCGCCCAAAATCGTAGAAGACCATCTTGTCCATGTGCCCCCCTCCTTTACCTTTAACACTCCCGGACACCGAGTAACCGTGGGTGACGGCACCACCTGTACCATGCCGCCCTACGGCGCCACCTACGCAAAGAAAAACAATGTCAGCCATCTGGCAGGGCGTGAAGACTTTATCAATTTTACAAAGCTCAACCAGGTGAGCAGCCAAATGAGCATGGCCTGCCCCTATGTCCTTGAGCCCATGGATGTTCCCATTGATTTCAGAGAAAAGTATAAAATGGCCATGTGCCTGAAATACTCCGACAAGCCCACATTTTCCATGACCCAGGACGGCCCGTCGGCACGGGAGAGCATTCGTTTTGCAAGAGAATACTGGGACTCCCAGGACAGCAATATACTCATCGGAAATATCAATATCTCCGCGCCGCTGATCATGGGAGAGGGTACTGCCGACGTTATTCTGGTACACGGCGAGGAAAGCCAGCCTCTGATGGTAGCCTGCGGCAGCGGACTGAGCGGGCTGACCGCACCGCCTTTGCCAGCAGCCAACTTCCTCATCAGCAACGCTGCGGTGCTGGCCGGCATTATTCTGGCCCAGATGGTACGGCCAGGCCTTCCCATTGTTTATGGCTTCCCGCTTTTTGGCGTGAACCCTTTAAGCGCAGACGCCTCCCCCGGCGAGCCGACCACCGCGCTCTTTACCATGGCCGCGGCGGAAATGGGGCGGTTTTATAAGATTCCCGTCCGGTCCGGCGGCGTTTTTACAGACTCCACATACCTGGATTACCAAAACGGTGCTGAGAGTTTCATGAATCTTTTTTCCTGCCTGTTTTCTGGTGTCGACTGCATGATGCACGCCTTTGGCATGGAGGATTCCCTGAACACTGTCAATTACAATAAATACATCCTGGACGAAGCCCTCTACAGCACCATCAAGCATTACCTGAACGGCTTTGAGGTGAACGCAGTTACGCTGATGCTCGACGCCATCAAAAAAAATGGCTGTACTGATAACTATATCAACATGAGTAATCTCCGGCTCATCCGAAAGCATTACGCGCCCTATCCCTTTAAAAACACCAACGGGGAACAGGACATCCTGGAAGAAACAAGCGCCATCATCGACGAGCGGCTTGAAAATTATGTAGCGCCGTCACTGACCCACGCGCAGCAAAAACGCATTGAAGGCTATCTGCCCAAAGCATTCATCGATTAAAAAGGAGGCATTCCCATTGCTAGAATCCATCGTAACCGCTGTTAAGAAACTGGAAGAAAAAAAGGTCATCAAGCTGGTACGCTACGCCGTTAAGGAAGGCGCCTCCCAGATGCAGATCATCGAATCCGTTCAGGCCGGACTGGACGAGGTGGGCAAATATTTTGAGACCGGCCGCTATGGCGTCACAGATCTCATGATGGCCGGCATCATTTTTGAGGAAATTTTGAAGCTCGACTGTCTGAAGCTCGAAAAAGAAAACCCAGAGGAGGCCATCGGCACCATTCTTTTATGCACCATCGAATGTGATCTCCACGACATTGGAAAATCGATTTTTAAAAGCGCGGCCCTTATGTCCGGCTTTAAGGTCATCGACCTGGGCATTGACATTTCGCCGGAAAAAATTGTGGCGGAAACAAAAAAATCCCATCCCGATGTGATTGCCATCAGCTCAATTATGGCAAACGGCGTAAAATATATGAAGGAAACCAACGAGCTTCTGGTAAAGGAAAACCTGAGAGACGAGGTGAAGATCATCCTCGGCGGCCTGTCAACGCATAAGGACGCTGTGGAGTACGTGGGCGCCGACGCTTTTACCAAGGATGTTTACGAGGGTGTAAACCTCTGTAAGGAATGGATGGAGGGGGGCGTTTCCCATAAGCTATAAATACGACGAAATCTGCGATAAAATAAAAAATAAAATCAAGCAGCGCATTTATCTGCCGGATACGCCGCTGCCCCCGGAGAACACCCTTGCCGAGGAATTTAAGGTCAGCCGGATCACCATCCGCAACGCCCTGCGCAACCTGATCGAGGAGGGCTATGTCTATACCATTCCCGGAAAGGGCAACTATGTGCTGGCTAAAACCAATGACAAGTTTGTCCTCTCCCTGAAGCCTGAAAATATTTTAAAGGAGCCCTACAACCGCGTAGAACTGCTGGGCTCAGAGATCATCAAGCCCACCATCGAGCTGGTCTACCATCTGCGGGTCGCGCCGGACTCCCGTATTGTGCTCATCAACTGGCTCTTGTTCAGGGACGACCTGCCTGTCATTTACGACAATCAGTTTATTCCTTATTTCCCCGGCATTTCTCTCTGGAACGACGATTTTGAGTACAACAGCTTCAGCGAAATCGTCAACCAGCGGAACCACCTTTATATTACCCAGGAGCGCATCCATATCGAGGCAGTGGGCTGTGACGCCCAGGCCGCGGAAAAGCTGAACATCCCAGAAGACACCCCTGTCATGCAGATTACCCAGAACCTCATGGATAACGACGACCCGCTGGGCATGCGCAAGCTTTATATAAGGAAGGAATGCTGCAAGCTGACCGGCATTACCTATCTGCCGTAAAGGCCAAAGCAGGTGACATCAATGAAAGTAAAAATATACGATCAAATCATCAATGATATTATGGATGACATCCACTACGGCAACCTGAAGCCCGGAGAAAAACTCCCCACCTATGCTGAGCTGGCGAAAAAGTATAATACCAGCATCGTCACAGTCCGCAAGAGCATCTCCTCCTTAATTAACAAGGGGTATCTGAGCGCAGTGGAGCGGGTCGGGACCTTTGTGCGGGAATGCGAAAAGGAGCAGTACCTCATCAGCTTTGCGCCCCAGGCCAATATTAACGAAGAAATCACCGAGATCAGCGTGGAGGACATCAGCCTGTCCCTCATTAAAATGCGGGAGATCCGGCAGGAAATGAAAGCCGTGGAAATGCGCCAGATCCTGTACTCCGACACACTTCCCATCTGCTACATCATTACCGCGCTCCTCTTAAACGGCCGCTATAATCCGGAAAGCATGGCGGACATGACCGAAAGGAACCTCCAGACCATCAATAAAATCCTCGATGGCTTTGAGATCAAAAAAGTCCTCGAGATCACCATGGATACCCCAAACCGGTTTATCCAGAACAAGCTGCTGGTGGACAGGGACGACCCCGTGTTCTGCTTTACCACCTATTATTACACCATGAAGGACGAACCCGTTGGAAAAAGCGTGCTCTACGCAGCGGGGGAGAACATTGATTTGTATGGGAAATCTTTTTTGAAATAAACTTTTCTTTTAGAAAAAGCACAGCTGCATGGAAACAGCTGTGCTTTTTTACTTCCAAAATTTGCAGAAATCTTCTCTTTATCAAAATAAAGCTCAAAAATATAAAAAGCTCGTGGAATAATGTCATTCCACGAGCAAAAATAACGTGCTCTTTAGAGAAAATATTAAATATTGTTTTTATTATATCACTTTCTTCATTAAATATGTATATTAATTTTTAAAAAAATTACAATTAAAATCTTTTTTTGCAAAAATTTGATTGCCTAAGTAGCACTTTTAGAGCTATTGAAGTTTTATAATTATTATATATCTGGTCAAAAAAATGGTATAAGGAGGTAAGGCAATGAAGAAGCATCGCAAAAATATATATCAACGCTCTGATAACCGCTACGAAGGGCGTTATATTACTGGCTATAAGGAAATTCATGGTAAAGCAATTTATCGGTCAATCTATGCCGACACTTATCGGGAAATTGTAGCGCTCTTGGAAGAAGCTGAAAAAAGTGTCTCTGAAAAAGTAGCGTTTGAACGTCTGATTCGCAAACAGAAAAGAAACAATCTGCCCGTGACAAGTTTAGAGCACATGGCCGAAAATTATTCTTTGAGAAACTCTGTCCAGGGAGGCACAACGCTGAGACAATGCCTTGTCCAATGGCTGGAAGAACATAAAAAGTTCTCAGTAAAAGCCTCCTCATACACGCGCTATTGCAGCATCGTTTATAAACATATTGTGCCGCAGCTTGGTGATTTTCCGGTCGCTGATGTCACAGCGGCGGTAGTCCAGGACTATATTCATTATCTTCGTACAGACGCGAATAAGCATAAGGGACTGGCGCCATCGACGATAAAAATTCACCTTGTTCTGCTGTCATCTTTTTTTGAAAAAATGATCGAATTAGAAATGGTTCAGAACAATCCCTGTGAAGCGGTCCGGATTCCACCCAGTCAGAAGAAAAAACCCAATTATCTAAAGCAGAATGAGTATCAAAAATTAGAAAAGGTACTCGAGGATAAAATCTGCGACAAAAGAGCCCGCGCCATCCTGCTCGCCTTAAAAACAGGTATCCGCCTGGGTGAGCTGGCAGCCTTGCGCTGGACAGACATTGATCTTCAGTCAAAAACAATTCATGTCCGCCATTCAATCCAGCGGGTCAAGGCCAAATCGCCTGGAAAAAATAAAACCGAAATTGTATTTGGCCAAACAAAGTCCGTCTGTTCCCAAAGAGACATCCCTATGAACGACGGTATCTACACACTTTTATACTCATACCAGAAGGTCTTGAAAAAAAGCGGCATTTTCACTGAAGAAAGCTTTGTGTTCAGTAACCGACAGGGCTCCTATCTTGACCCGCGGGCTTATCAAAATTATTTTTCAGAGCTTTTGAAGAAAGCAGGCATCCGCTGTGTGAATTTTCATGCTTTGCGGCATACCTTTGCCACCATCGCGGCCAGCAAAAATATGCAGATTTCAACGCTGAGCAGAATTCTTGGACACTCAACTCCCACCATAACCTTACAGATTTACGTACACGCCGTTGATGAACAGGACCGTATCGAGATGGCTAAAATCGAAAGCATTTAAAATCTGGTCAAAATCTGGTCACAGAATCGAAAAATCCCCGTACTTATGGAATGAATGCAGATAAGTTCGTGGAATGACATTATTCCACGAATGAAAAACGAGCTGTGCCTGTATCCTCTAAACAGGTAGCTAATATTATAAACAAATAAGGTTAAAGAAATATTTAATCGCTTTTGGGCTTAAGGAGACAGTATGAAAGAAAATACGGTTGAAATGCAATATCTGTATGAACTGGCAGCTTCAGTGCTTGAAGTGCGCCCACCGGCCCGTCCTCCCTCAAAATTAAATTGGGAGCTTGTCTGCCGGGAGGCAGAGCGTTTATCCATGCTTTCATTTATCTGTTATGGTTTGGAAGGCCTGGGTGAAAACGATCAACCCAGTAATTCTGTCATGTCAGAATTAAAAAAATGGAAAATTAAGGGTATATTAAAAGAAGCCGAACAGCAGCGGCTGCTGACAAATGTATTCTGCGGTTTTGACGCGCAAAATCTAAAATGCCTTTTGTGCAGCGACCTGCCCTTAAAGCGCCTGTACCCCTATCCAGACCTGCGCTTCCGCCAGGAAGTCGAGGTTTTTATGCCCGCTGAAGCCATTCCCTGTGCCCGCTGTATTCTGCGGGATTTGGGCGGTTCGCCCGTGGCAGCGGAGAGCACGGATTTTGGCTGCTGCCGGTTTGGCCAAACCACCCTCACTGTAAAAAAATACGCTGATGAAGCTTCCTTTCCATCTCCTGGCGAAAAAATTCAAAAATACAAGCATTATTCAAACATATATGAGCTGCTGCCAGAAGCCCTGTACAGACAGCTGGCCGGCAATGCCGCCCGCGATCAAAAAGAGTTTATCTGGCTATACTTTGATTTAAGCATGCTCCAGCGCTTTTATCATTTTAGTTTACCCGCGAGACACAGCGCTTTTCAGGTAAACCTGAAATCCCTATTTTCCCACCAAGGGCAGCGTCCCTTAAATATAGATAAAACAATCATACATGAGAGGTAAAAAGATGAAAAAGAAAAACATCGCGATCGTCCTTTTGGCAGTGATCACCATACTTTTACTGGTTTTTGGCTGCGGTAAAAAGAGCAGCCCTCAGGCAGAGGCAAAGGTCTTTGACACAGCCGGAACCTACAGCGATCAGGCCACCTATGGTGACGTGCAGATTAAATCGGACGGCGTCACTTTAGAGAACGCCACTATCACCGGCACCCTGACCGTAGACAAGGCCGTCGGAGAAGGAACCGTCATCATCCGGAACAGCCGTATATCAAAGGATACGGACATTAACGGCGGCGGCGCAAACTCCGTCCATTTTGAAAAAACCGTATTGAATAAAATCAATGTCAATAAAAAAGACGTCCGTCTTATTCTGGACAAAGAATCCGAGACGGCCGAGCTGAATGTTGCCCAGCCCGCAAAGCTGGAGCTCAGCGGAAAGGTCACCACCCTGTCAATCGCCAAAAACGGCGGGGGCAGTACGATTGCCATCGCCAAAGACGCAAAGGTCGAGACCGTCAAGCTGGACGGCAAGGCTGAAATGACAGTCGACAGCCCGATTAAAACACTGATCGTCGGGGAAAACGCCCAGGAATCCAGACTCGTCATCAATGGCAGGATTGACAAGCTTGACGTGAACGCCAGGGCAGAGATCAACCTCAATGCCGGCGCCGAGGTCGGAAAGCTCATCGTGACAGACAAAGCCAAGGACAGCACTGTAAACATCGCAAAGGACGCCAAGGTGAGCACACTGGCCACAGAAACCTCACTGAGCCTTAACGGCGAGGGCAGCGTCGAAAATGTCATTACCAACAAAGAAGAAAACATTCAGGGCAGCATCAAGCCCGCCGGCATCCGGGTTTCCGCCAATCCAATCGCGAAAAGCCCCAACGGAAACGATGTAAACAGCAAAACAGACGCGGCCAAAAATACCGATACAAACACCAGCACGACGGCCAACAACAGCTCCACTGGCAGCACCAGTCCTGAAAATAACAATACCAGCAGTAATACTGGCAATACCGGCAGCGGACAGGACAATCCACCGGCACCGCAGCCAGCTCCCGGCCCAGCGCCACAGCCGGCACCTGATCCGACACCAACGCCAACTCCACCGCCGACGCCAACACCAACACCATCTGTGGTACACGTGACCGGCGTAACCCTGGATCAAAGCCAGCTGATCATGACCGTGGGTGACAGCACTGTATTGACCGCCAGGGTCGCTCCGGACAACGCCACAGACAAGACCATCGCATGGTATGCCGAGGACAGCAAAATCGCAGCCGTCGATGGAAACGGCAAAATAACCGCCCTTGCAGAAGGCCAGACCAGGATCACCGTTGTCACAAGGGACGGGGACCACAAAGCCCTCTGCGATATTACCATCCACAAAAAAGCGCCAACGGATATCCCCGTTGAGAGCATTGCCATTCAGAAAACAGCGGACAGCATTGAGGTGGGGAATACCCTGCGCCTGACCGCTTCTGTTAAACCCGATAATGCCACGAACAAAAACGTTAAGTGGCACAGCGCCGCAGAGAGCGTTGCCTCCGTCGATGAAGCCGGCGTCGTCACCGCCAAGGCGCCCGGTGACGCGGTTATCACAGCGACTCCTGAAAATCCGGCCTCGCCTTCCGTCACTACCGCCATCACCCTCCGGGTAACCGCGCCGTTTAAGGCGGTTGTCATGAGCGGCAGCGGAAAAGCGGTTATGGTCGGGGATGTCCTTACCTTCACCTCAGTCGACCCGGAAAACGGGTTATCCGATGCCCTGTTCTCCTGGAAAGCAGACGGGCAGGAGGTTGGCAACGGCAGCGCCTATACGGTGAGCGAAGGGGATATCGGCAAAGCCCTGACCCTGACCGTCACCGGCAAAGAAAACAGCCATTACACCGGCAGTGTGACAAGCGAGGCCACCAAAGCCGTCACAGCCAACAAGACCGCTTTAACCGCTGCCCTCAACGCAGAGATCGGGGAGGATCACCAGAACCCCACCTATAAGCTGAAAAAAGACGACTATAAAGCAGTCACCTGGAACACCTACACCGATGCCGTCAATGCCGCCATTGGTGTGGAAGCCGATCCACTGGCCACCACCGGGCAGGTGAGCGCTGCCATCAACAACATTGGTACCGCAAAAGCCCAGTTGATTTTTGCCGGTATCGACAAGCTGGAAGAACTGAAAAAGACAGCCGACGCCAAGCAGGAAAGTGCCTACACCGCTGCCAGCTGGCAGGCATTCCAGAGCGCCTATGGAGCAGCAAAAGCACTGCCCGAAACCACACAGGCAGAAATTGTGGCAAAAACAGAAACCATCAGCAAGGCCATGGACGAGCTGGTCTTAAAGACACCTGTCACCGCTGTTCGCCTGAGTATTGAAAAGAATCAGGCCGTTGTCGGGCATCAGGTCACAGCCACCACTGACCCCGAAGACGCCACAGTCACCTACCTGTGGCAGAGAGGCAACGGCACCGCCTTTGAACCCATCCCCGGTGAAACCAGCGCAGTTTATACCTTAAGCAAGGAAGATATCGGTAAAACGCTTCAGCTGACCGTCACCGGAACCGGCGATTATCAGGGCAGCTCAAGCGCGAGCATCAGCAATATTCTGGATAACAAGGTCACGGGCGTCACCCTGGATCAAGCGACGCTGGACATGAAAGCCGGCGATTCCAAAGTGCTGACCGCAACGGTCACACCGGAGTACGCGGCGGATAAAACCGTTACCTGGAGCAGCAGTGACGCAGCCGTGGCAGCCGTTGACGCAGACGGCAAAGTCACCGCTGTGGCAGCGGGCCAGGCCACTGTCACAGTGACCACAACAGACGGCGGAAAAACCGCTGCCTGTGCTGTCACTGTCAGTGAAGATATCCCGCAGATTAAATTCGATCATGCGGCACCAAATGTTTATGACACCATCACCATTCAGGGGCTTGACAACAGAGCATACCAGTACCAGTGGTCTGTGAGCGATACAAAGGACGGAAACTTTACCAACATTGAGGGCGCAGTCAATGCGAGCTATGAGGTAACCGCCAATGATATCGGCAAGTTCATTCAGGCAGAGGTAAAAAGCAGCGACCCCGGCATTGTCGGGACTTCAAAGGCCGTCACCACGGCCGCCGTAGCTGTGGGCGCCTGGGATGGCAGCCGAGTGGACACCACCTGGTTTGACAATACAAAAACAAGCTTTGAAATCAAGACACCTGCCCAGCTGGCAGGCCTGGCAGCCTTGGTTAACGGCGACGCAAAAGACCAGAACAACACCGCTCTGGCCGCCAATGATATGGCAGGCAAAACATTTATTTTGATAAATGATCTGGATTTTTCTGGAAAAGAATGGACACCCATCGGAAAAACCCTTGCACCAGAAGACGCAACACCAGAAAATTACAATGAAAAAGCAACAAACTTTTATTTTAAAGGAACCTTTAACGGAAATAAAAATACCATCAAAAATCTGACGCATACCATTGAAAACACGGTCTCCGTCGGTCTCTTTGGCAATACACTAAATGCTACCATTCAAAATTTGACCTTAGAAAATGTCAATATACTAGGCCATTACGGTGTTGCCGCCATAGCGGGCTATGTCTATGACGGGTCCACCATCGAGAACTGCCATGTAACCAGCGGCACTATTAAAGGCGCCGACTGTGCCGTCGGCGGGATTGCCGGACAGATCAGTAACATGGATGAGCATTCCAGTGGCGCTATCACCATCAAAGATTGTACAAACGCAGCGCCCGTCTCCATGGAATATTCGGATTATAAAGCAATCACAGACACAGAGCCTTTCTTTACAAAGCACCGTGGCTGGCACTTTGGAGGAATTTTCGGTTCCGTCTCCACGACCACAACCCCTGCAAACACCTTGAACACAGTCATTACAGGCTGCACAAATACCGGGGATATTACAGGTACACAGCTTGGTGGAATCGGCTCTTTCTTCTACAGCGGTTCGGGCTCAAGCATTGAAAACTGCACAAACACCGGCAAACTGACACAGCCGTTAACCGCACCGGTTGGCAATGTCGGAGCAGCAGGGGGGATTATCTCCTATAATAACATTTCCGCTGTCAATAATTGCACAAATGAAGGGACAATTTATACTGCCGGCGGTTTAAAAGAGGCGCTATCCCTCAGTAAAAAAGGTACCTATGTACAATCGCCAAAAATCGAACTCATTGAAAATATAGAACTTGACGGTAGCTCGACAATACCACAAGGCGTTACACTCACCATCCCTGAAAGGCAGACACTCACCATTCCAGCGGACAAAAAACTCACCAACGACGGGACCATCATCAATCACGGAAAGATTATCTGCAAGGGCGTTATCTCCGGAACCGGAAGCATCGAGGGCAATCAGCCTGAGATCTCGCAGATTACCTTGAATCCGACAAGTGCCACGATTACCGGAACCGCCGGCACAGCCATTGCCGAGTATGATTTGACACAAAAAATCACCGTTGAAAATGACGCCGCCGTTGGCGATGTCACTTATGCGGTGAAAGAGGGTTCGTCCTTACCGGACGGACTGAAGCTGGAAAACGGTAAAGTCACTGGCACCCCGAGGGCAGCAGGAAACAC
Organism: Eubacterium sp. BL-380-WT-2B; assembly: GCF_009696115.1. Lineage (NCBI taxonomy): Bacteria > Bacillati > Bacillota > Clostridia > Eubacteriales > Eubacteriaceae > Eubacterium > Eubacterium sp. BL-380-WT-2B. The sequence goes on along the minus strand of NZ_VUMP01000005.1, from coordinate 367,939 downwards.
CACCTCGGTCATCGAGATTACCGGGAGAAACACGACAAAAGCCCACCTGTCGCTGACCTTTGAGATTAGCGCCAGCAATAAGCTCTACGTCGACGCCAGTCAGGGCGATGACAACCATACCGGGTATGATGAAGCCAATCCGCTGAAAACAATAGAAGCGGCTCTGGAAAAGGCTTCGGGTACAGAACAAACCACCATCTATGTAACCGGCGACGTGAATATTGGCAGCGAAAACTTATACACGGTCACAAAGCCCGTGCATTTTACCGGTAAAGATACTGGAAATGGAAGATTGGTCATGCAGTCTGATTTGATCTTTGACGCCGACACCGTTTTTGACAATATCAAACTAAATCCCAACGGTATCCGGTATATTTACGCCAACGGCCATAATTTTGAGTTTGGAGAGGGCATGGAAATCATTCCCATGGATGAAAAGTATAACAACAATTTATCCTTATACTTTGTTGCCGGCGGCCTTAACAAAACCGTTGCCTCAACCAACTTTACCATGAAGAGCGGGCGCATCAGCTATCTCTTTGGCGGCGGCAAAACCACCGAAGCCAACGCAGATGCCAGCGTCACTGGCGACACGCACATCACCATCACAGGTGGATATGTGGATGATTGCTTTGTGGGCGGCGGATATGCAGATGGCGAAAATTCCAAAGCCGATGTGAATGACACCCATATCTCGATCGACAGCAGCACCTTCAATATGGGCTATTTTAACAGCGATAACAGCATAGACGAAGGAAATATTTACGCAGGCGGATGGGCTTTAAGCAAAAATGCAAGAGCAACAGCAAAAACGACAAACCTTACACTTAAAAATCTTGTGAACTTTAATGCGTCTGTTTTAGGCGGCGGCCATTCGGACAGCACCGATAGCGACGCATCAATTGAAAATACAAATATTATAATTGATAAGCTCACAACAACAGGCTCTGTCATTGGTGGTGGGATGGTTTTTAATTCCGGAACTAATGTCAATGTAACCGGTACTGCGACAATAGATATTAAGGATAGCACCATCCCGGAAATATTCGGTGGCGGGTTTGCTCTCAGCAGTAAGACCGCAAATGTTACAAATATTGTTATAAAAGCTCAAAACATTCGTTTGCAAGATAACAACAAAAGCGATAAAATTGGACGATTTTATGCGGGCGGCTGCAGCTATGACGGCACAGCTGTCGCGGAGGTTGGCGACGCTACCGTTCACATTAATGGAAACCTCTACGTCGGTGATGCCCAAAATCCAGCCACAGAAGGCGAGATCATCGACCATGTCAAAATGACAGGCTATGTCAACGCAAGCGGACAGGCCCCGATCACAGGAAAAACCGAATTATACATCAACAATATTTTGCAGAAATTAAATTGGGCTAAGACAGCGGATACCAGCTGGTACAATGACAACGACACAAGTTTTACGCTTTCCTCCGGCGAGCAGCTGGCAGGACTGGCAGCCCTGGTAAATGACGGAAATGATTTTTCCGAAAAAACCATTCAGCTGAGTCAGGACATTGATCTGGACAATCGGGAGTGGTCCCCCATCGGAAAATCGGACAAGCCTTTCAAGGGAACCTTTGACGGGCAGACCCACAAGGTTTCAAATTTGAAGATAGCCTCAGCGTCCTTAAAGGACGCAGGGCTCTTTGGCGCAGTCAGTGACAGTGCAATCCAAAATCTCAGCATTCAAAATGCGGACATTACCGTCAGCGAAGGAGCGGGCGCCCTGGTTGGATCGGTTGCTGGCAATACGACGATCAAAAAATGCGACGCGGCAGACGGCAAAATCCAGGGAAACCTTGATGTCGGCGGTCTGGCTGGCCGCACCGGCGCGGGCACGGTCTTTGTAACCTGTAATGTAACCAACAGTACCGTCTCAGCGGTTGCGTCTCAGGGCGATCCCTATGCGGGCGGCATTGTCGGTAAAGCTACAGCTCCGACGGTAACACTGACCAACTGCACAGCTTCCGGCAATACGGTTACGTCTTACAAGGATGGATGCAAGGGCGATCTCGTCGGCGGCCCGGCGGCAAATTGGATTGATGGATATGATTTGGCCTCTGTTTTTAAAGACAGCGAAACGATGGCTATATCAAACGATGAGGGCGACATTAGGTCTTTCATACTTTTAGAAAATGAAAATATCTATGATACATTAGGCTGTCATGTAAATAATTGTATAATGCCCAAGGATCCCGAAAATCAAATCAGCAATCAGGTTATTGCTATTCAGTTCGATACAAGCGATCCAGACAAAATGAAAGCTTTAAAAGACGGAATTTTTCAAAGAATGAATGAACAAATTGATTCTTTTATACAGAAAAACCCTGAATCAGAAGATTTCTACAACAGTCTCAGACGCGTACCAGAATGTTATCTCATTGACAAAAACATCATTTACTTAAACTACTGTGGTCACGCTCTGTACTTACCAGCCTATCAAAATGAAGAGAAAACATGCATCTATGACCCAACCAGTCCTTGTCCATCCGACCACACCCCATATATCAAAGAAATGCTTGAAAATTATATAAAATAAGGAGGAAAACAAATGATTTCGAAAAAGCATTTTATCCGAACAGAAGCTGTCCTGTTGATTTGTCTGATGCTGTTCTCAGTTCTTTGCGGCCATCCCGTAAAGGCTGAGGACGCTCCGGACAATGTGCCGGCCGCGGAGGAGACCACCGCTGTGGACGCTCCGGAACAAGAAAACCTGGAAACAGACTCCGCCAACGACGCAGCGGTCCCGGAGGCGGTGGAGGAAGTGCCAAAAGCGGCGGAAACCCTTCTGCCTGCTGAGGAACCCCTGCCGGCGGAAGAAGCCCCAGCCGAAAATACCACGGTGTCTGAGGCATCCCCGGCGGCCAATGGTGTCACCGAAGTCAGCACACTTGATGCCCTGATCGCTGGTATCGCAAACGGCGATGTAAAACTGACGGACAACATCTACGGCGTCACCAATACCATCACCATTCCCGCAGGACATGTTCTCGACGGCAACGGCAAAACGATCAGCGTTTTTACAGACACCGGTGAAACCGCGGAAAACTTCGCAATGCCCGCAGACCACGGCCTCTGCGAAATGATCGCTGTGGAGGGCACCCTGAAAAACACAGAAATCGTCGCGCCCCGCTCTGCCGGAATGGGCACACCCTATTATGAACCCCAAAGCGACGTGAGACCGGATAATTACCGCTACGACCATATCGCGGCGGTTCATGTTAAAGCTGGCGGCACACTTGAACAGTCAAGCGTTAAATACGGCAAGTATGGCGTGCGCTTATCCGGAAATGCCCAAGTCTCAAATGTATGGGTACAGCAGGCTGGACAGGCTGCCTTTTATGTATACGCCGACACACCGCTGACTGGAGATGCCCCCTCCATCACTCCAATCTTAACCAACGTTCATGTAAAAACAGAAACCAGCGCGGATAATGTGGACTACAAGTATGGCGTTGGCATCTATATCGAGCCGAAAACCGAGTATAGCTCTAAAAGCATAACTTGGAAAAGTCAAACCTATAAGTACACACAGCGCAGAGAATACCAGGACTATGTTAAAAATGTAAAAATGACCCTCAATAATTACAGGTCTTATTCCTGGGCCAGTGAGGACGAGGTGGTCACCAGCTTGAGAGCGGCTGCCGGCAGCAAGGAAATCACCGCTCTTGAAGGCGTTAATGAAAACTCTGGAATGGGTACCCCGCAGCTGCAGGCCATGATACGGGGCGACGGCGGAAATCCTTTTAAACTGTCGGACAATTTCCGCCACGGCACCGACAAAAAGATCAATCTCGGGGCCATCTGGTTTGACAAAAAATTCATCGGAATATCCTTACCTTTTTTAGGCACAGCCATTCCTTTTGACAACATTGAACAGTCCCTCGCAACAGCGCGAGGCAATGGGCTTTATAAAAATTGGGCCCTTCGCTATACAAACACTACCTCTCAAACCTGGTCGATTACCCAGCAATACCCTGGTTTAGAAGCCATTGAAATGACCGGCAGCCCTTATCAGGACCAGATCGTATCGACATTTCAGGCATACGGCAAATCCTACGGCTTCGACGTCGCCTTCCACTATGTGGGCGCCAGCAAGGCAAGTGACACCACTGCTTTTGAAGCGTACTACACCGAGACACAGCCTGAAAAGTTCATTCCAGTAATCACCAGCACCGTCAATTAGTATCTCACATTCATTTTAATCCGGGCATTGGAACGTCTTCCAATGCCCGGATTTCTTATTTATACCTCCACATGCACAAACAACTGCTCAGGGTACTCGATCACACCCAGTCCCAGGTCTCTGGCCACTGCGGCCACCTCGGAGTAGTGGACGCCGGGGCAGTACAGATCAGCGGCGCAGCCGATCTTATGCTTTGAGTGCTCGATGCCGCCCACCTCGTGGTTGCGCTGTGTGCAGCGCACGCCGGAGGTGATGATGACCGGGCGGCCGAGGCGGTTTCTCAGGTTTTCGACCTGGGCCAGCAGGGCTTCCTCCATGAGCTCGGGGAACCCGGCGCAGTACATGCCACCACAGTCGCACTGGTACTCGCCCATGGCGAAGTGCTCGCTAGCACGGCTGTCTTTATAGGCCTCTGCCAGAAGTCCCCGGGTTACCGGGCCCACAATGCCGTCGGCCTCGATGCCGGTCTTTCGCTGAAAGGCTTTGACGGCCGCCTGGGTGTTGGGGCCGTCCAGGCCATCGTGCTCACCCGGGTTATAGCCCAGGTGGGATAAAATTCTCTGTACCTCTAAAATACTCATTTCTTTTCCTCTTCATCCTTTGTAAATTCCTTGAGCACGGCCTTAAGCTTATCGGGAATGGGAATAAATTCTGCAGCGTTTTCGACCAGCGAGATGCCTTCATTGGAAATGTAGAAAAGCACAGTGATATCCCGGATGGGCAGCTCGGCCGTTATGATCCTCTGGACCATGAAGGCGGCGCTGACCACCAGAAACAGCATCAATTTTTTCAGTATTCCGTAAAAGCCCACCGCGCTGGAAAGCTCATGCCTGTAAATTCCCTTGATAACGCCGGACACATAGTCCAGACAGACTAAAACCGTGAGTACCACCAATAAATCATCGAGTCCCCCAAGCAGGAAGGAGAGGGTGCCGCCTGCCACAGCGGCGGCCCCCCGGATGATTTCCCGCATTTTCCGCTGCCTAAACCAAAGCCACTTCGGTTTTGGTGGTGTCAATGCGCACTGCGGATACCAGCGCCGCCAGGGGCTGTCCATCGGGGGCGAAAATCCCCTCGGTTAAAATACCGTTGGCGCCTGTGGCGATCTCGGCATCGGTGATGCCATCCTTATAATCCGGAATGGTCAGGGTATGGTTTTTGCCGTTGGCCAATTCGTAAATCAACTGTAAATCTTTTGAAACATCTGCCATTTTTCTTTTCCTCCTCTATCCTTACGCGACATCCATGAGCTCTTCGGCAATGGTTTTGGTGCAGGATTCGCCGATGGGCTCCTGCATGTTTTTGATCAGCTTGTAGGTATTGTAGATGCTCTCATTGGTGGCATCGCTTTTGACATCGCCGTAGGTCTTAGACCTCTTAACGATTTTTCCATTTTGTTCTCCATAGTTTGAAACAATTTTCAAACCGACACTTTTTACATTTGCTGTTACTGCCATTGTGAACCTCCAAAAGTTTTTCAGGTCTGCGCGCTGCCTGTGATTTTAGTTTAAGACCTGTCAAGGCTTTTTGCAAAGGGATTAAGAGGGCAGTTTTGCATTGACACCCACCGCATTAAGGCATAGAATATAGGTTATACTCATAAATTTTCAGGAAAATCTTTTGGACAGACGAGGGGGAACGTCTATGCTGTTTAAATTTATCATCTGCTTTATCGCTGGTATCGGCGCGGGGCTGGGGACAGGCTTCGCGGGCATGAGCGCAGCTGCGGTCATCAGCCCAATGCTCATTACCTTCCTGGGGGTACCGGCCTATGAGGCTGTGGGCATTGCCCTGGCCAGCGATGTTCTGGCCAGCGCGGTCAGCGCGTACACCTACGGTAAAAATAAAAATCTGGATATTAAAAACGGGCTGGTCATGATGGCGGCGGTTCTGTGCTTCACGCTGGTGGGCAGCTGGATCTCCAGCCTGATCCCCAGCACCGCCATGGGCGGCTTTTCGGTTTTCATGACCCTGCTGCTGGGCATTAAGTTTATCGTGAAACCCGTGATGACCACTAAGGAATCCATGACGGGCACAAGCCCCAGAAAGCGCTTTGTGCAGTCGGTGGTCTGCGGCATGGCCATTGGCTTTATCTGCGGCTTTGTGGGCGCGGGCGGCGGCATGATGATGCTGTTGATCCTGACCAGCGTGCTGGGCTATGAGCTCAAAACAGCGGTGGGTACCAGTGTTTTTGTCATGGCCTTTACGGCATTTACCGGCGCGGTCAGCCATTTTGCCATCGGCGGACCGCCGGATGTCTGGAGCCTTGTTTTCTGCATTTTATCCACCCTGCTCTGGGCCAGAATCGCGGCCAAGTTCGCCAACAGGGCCAGCCCCATTGTGCTCAACCGGGCCACCGGTGTGGTGCTTTCCATTCTTGGGGTTTCCATCATCCTTGTAAACTTTCTGAAATAAAAAACAACCGCATCCCTGCGAAAGGGTACGGTTGTTTTTTTATTCGCCATCATCTTCTGTCAATAATGCCTGGAGCTGCTTTAAAAAGATTTCTGAGGCCCTTGAGAAAGCCGGATGCTTTTTCCAGACGATGTCCAGGTGGGCCTCCAGGCGGGGCTTCAGTGGACGGAAGCAAAGGGCGCTGTCACCGGTAGTATTCACCAGCCTGTCGAGGCACAGGGCATAGCCGATGCCCTCCTCCACCATGAGGGCCGCGTTGTAAATCAGGTTATAGGTCATCACGACATTCACTTTATCCGCGGCGCTGCCGAACCAGCCGGACAGCTCGTTCTGCCCGAGGGCCTGCCTTGAGCAGAGCAGCGGGAGGCCCCTCAAAGCCTCTGCCTCAATGGCAGGAAGAACCGCCAGAGGGCTGTCCCTGCGCATGAGCACGCCCCAGGTGTCGGCGGCCGGGAGGCGCATGTAGTCATACTTTGTAATATCGCCCGGCTCAATCAGAACGCCAAAATCAAGGAGGCCCCGGTCCAGACGCTCGGTGACTGCCTCGGCGTTTCCGCTGAAAAGGTGCACCCGGATATTGGGATACCTTTCACGCATTTTCCGGATCACCCGGGCGATAAGCCGCATGGCCTCGGTTTCTCCGCCGCCGATATAGACATCGCCGCCGACAATCGCATCGGACGTTTTAAAATCCGCCTCGGTGCGGTCCGCCAGGTCTATGATCTCCTGGGCCCGTTTGCGCAGGAAAGCGCCCTCATCGGTCAGGGTAACCCTTCTGCTTCCCCGGATAAAAAGCTTTTTCCCCAGCTGCTCCTCCAGCTCCATGAGCTGGCGCGAGAGGGTTGGCTGCGTTACATGCAGTGACTCCGCGGCTCCGGAGATAGTCTCCTCTCTGGCGACTGCCAGAAAATAGCGTAAAACCCTCAGTTCCATTGGCTGTACTCCCTTTCTCTGTTTCCTCCAGTATAGCGGCGCGCTCCATGCTTGTCAAGCATAGCATTGTATAGCCTATAAGTATTTGCTATTGCAGCAAGGCAGGTTATATAATAAAGCCATAAAAATAAATTTTTGAAAGGAAGTCGATTGCCAATGAACCTCGACATGTTTTTAGATCATTTAAATAAAGGCCTGACTGTTGACGGCGGATCAGAAGCACATGAATTTATGCACAAGGTCAGTCAGGAGGCGCTTCGGATCACCAGTGTGCTCAACAATACCTACCAAAGCCCCGAGGAAATCCGGAAACTCTTTTCAGAATTGACCGGCAAGCCTGTGGACGCTTCCTTTGGCCTGTTTCCTCCCTTTTATACAGACTGTGGCAAGAACATTACAGTGGGAAAAAATGTTTTTATCAACAGCGGCTGCCGTTTCCAGGATCAGGGCGGTATCACCATCGGTGACGGCGCGCTCATTGGTCATAACGCAGTGCTGGCCACCCTCAACCATGACTTTTCCCCCGAAAGGCGAACCTCCATGCACCCGGCGCCTGTGGTCATCGGCAAAAATGTCTGGCTGGGCGCAAGTGTCACTGTGGTGCCCGGCGTGACCATCGGAGATAACGCGGTTATCGCTGCGGGGGCGGTGGTCACAAAGGACGTTCCGGCAGGCACCATCGCCGCCGGAGTCCCCGCGAAGGTTCTCCGTGAGCTTAGCGTATAAAAAATCCTTAAAGAAAGAGGTTATCCATTATGAAGAAAAATATCTTAATCCTTTCGACCAGCCCCCGCAAAGGCGGCAATTCCGACACGCTGGCCGATGAATTCGCACGCGGCGCACAAGACGCAGGCCACAAGGCCGAGAAAATCCGTCTGGCTGGCAAGAGCATTGGCTTCTGCCGGGGCTGTCTGGCATGCCAGAAAACCAGACGCTGTGTCGTCCAGGACGACGCCAGCGCCATTGTAGAAAAGATGCTGAGCGCCGATGCGCTGGTATTTGCCACCCCCATTTATTTCTATGAGATGTCCGGCCAGATGAAAACACTGCTCGACCGCAGCAACCCTCTGTTTCCGGCCGACTACGCTTTCAGAGAGATCTATCTGCTGGCGGCCTCGGCGGATGAAAACAGCGACTCAATGGATGGGGCTGCCAAAGGCCTCCAGGGCTGGATCGACTGCTTTGAACGCGCAGAGCTGGCCGGTGTGCTCCGGGGCACTGGGCTGGACACTGTGGGCGCAGCCAAAAATGCCCCGCTTATTTTAAAGGCGGCCTATGATATGGGCAAATCTGTCTGAATAGGCGAATCGGAGGTCGTAAAAGTGATGCTTCGCCTGAAAACTGCTTTCCTGTGCTGTTCTCTGCTTCTGGCCGTTTCCTTCACAGGCTGCTCCCCAGACATGACCGCCTCAAGCGCATCCGAACCGGAAAAGCCCAGCCCTTCTGTCCAGCCCTCTGCGCAGCCCGGGGACAGCACCGCTGCTGCCACAGCGCTGCGCATTCAGGCTGGGGACAGGGTCTTTACCGCGCGGCTGGAGGACACCCCAGCCGCCCAGGCTCTGGCCGCCGCCATGCCCATGACCTTAAATATGGATGAAATGAACGGAAACGAAAAATATTTCTTCCTCTCAGACGCACTGCCAACAAACGCTGGGCAGCCGGGCCATATTGCAGCCGGCGACCTGATGCTTTACGGAGACAACTGTCTTGTTCTGTTCTACGAAAGCTTTCAGAGCGCTTACAGCTATACCCGCCTTGGTTCCATCACAGACACTGCAGGCCTGGCCGACGCCCTCGGAAGCGGGAGCGTCCAAGTGACCTTCAGCCTGGCTGAATAAAAGAACCATAAAAAACACCCTGCTTGCACTTAACAGGCAGGGTGTTTTTCAATCTAGCCTATTTTTTTACGATAGGCTGCCAGTCCGGCAACGGCCAGAATAAGCATTCCCGCACAGAGGAACGCCGCGGTCTGGCTGTCCTCAACGATTCCGGTTTTTACATTATCCGGTTTGTTTTCAGGATTTACCGTCTGTCCGCTGTTATCATCCGGCTTTTTGTCTGCTTCCTCTCCCGGCTGAGGATTGATGGTTTCAACCGCGGTTGCCTTGAAGATATAACCGCCCGGTGCTGTGTAGCTGTCGGCCAGAACGTAGAGATGATCGTGGTAGGCTGTAGCGCCTGTTCCGATGAGTATACCATCGTCAATCCGTTTCCCGTAAGGGGTTGTCATCCCTGTCTGCGGATCAACCGTGTAGGTATCTGCTACTGCCGCCGGGTCTTCACTCGCACTCTGGGGACCAGCCAGCATAAAGCCGTTCTTTACAACGGCATTGGCAATGCTGTTAAAGGCCTGGCCTTCTTTTATATCAAGAGAGACCTCCATTCCCTGATAGCCGTCTTCGCTCTGTGTCACGAGCTCGATATTTCCTGCCGGTTCGTCTTTGCTGTCTGTACCGCCAGATATGATCAGACGGTTTTCATGGGCGTTTACCTTACCGTAAACTCTTGCTTCGGCCAGTTCTCCAGCTTTTGAAACCGTGCCAGCTTTAGTATCAATGGCCACGATATCCTTTGTGGCTGTGGCTGCCGCTGCCGCCTGATTGGTTTCTTTATCAATTTCGATATATTGTCCGCCCACGCCCATCAGTGTGCCGTCCGCATTGACCAGGGTAGTGGCCAATGGGAGTCCTTCAATCTTTTGTTCCTGCCACTGGCCGTCATAGAACCACAGCTTCTCAACCTGCTGATTCTTTTCATCAACCGTCAAGCCCGCAACGGCAAGCCTGCCATTCCAGGTTGCGCCGGTAAGATTCACTAAGGCCTCCGGCAGCTCGAGTGTTGACCATTTCTGGTCTTCAATACTGTAAGCCCATATTTCGGGGGAGAGTTCACTCTCTAGCCCGTCCGGCAGGACGTAAAGCTGGTTTTGATAGCCCACAATCTGTTTGTTTTCAGCCTTATAAAAATCCTCATCCTCCGGAAGCGGCAGATTCTCTTCAAAGTAGTCGATGTTTACGTTCTGGCCGATTTCAAAGGTCTGATGCCCCTCACCATTGCCTGTGGTGAGGGATACCTCGGCGGTACCGCCTGCAAAGCCCTCGGGCTTTTTAAGGGTAACAACTTTTCCTCCATCGGTGGCAGAAACCGCCTCTGGCGCATTTGTCACAATCTCTGCGTCCATTCCACCGATTTTCGCGCTCTTCAGGTTTTCAAAAAAGTAACCGTCAACCTCAATGGTATCCCCCTGATCCACAATGCTGTTGAGTACCGGGTAAGGTGCTGTCTGGCTGACGTCGACCATTCCGCCGGACACGCACTTATTCGCAAAATTGGAATATTTAGTCACGCTGCCCACCACCCGGGCTGCCAGCGCCGCGCCGGATTCATTATACTGACTGCCGAGCAGGGCAGCCGCACCGGCTGCCGCCGGAGTTGCCATGGAGGTGCCATTCATATAATCGAAGGGCAGCATTTTTGATGCGTCGCCAATGCCCATGGCATCGGCATAGACAGTGCCGCTGTTTGGCGTCACTGACGGGTTTGAACGGTCCGGTAAAAAGGTAATATCCCGGAAAGCAAACAGTACCTTCATCTGAAAGCTCTTATAATCTGTATCTTCTGGAAGGGCCGCGCTGTAATTCATCCACGTGCCGTCAAGGGCTGTTCCTCCCGAAATTTTAACTTCCTCAAACTCGCCTCCAGTGTTTTTTACCAGTAAAGCGCAAGCGCCGACTTCCTGTCCTGCCGCCGCAACCTTGATACTGATGGCCTTATTCTCTATTAAACTGGCCTTTTCCGACAGATCCATCGGTTGGCTGTAAAGCACAACATTTCCGCTTTCAGCATCCTCAATGTCTATACTCAGGCTCTTTGAACCTTCATAGACCTTGCCACTGCTTATATGGGTGACTTCCGCGGGCTTTGTACACGCCGCATCATAAAAGAACGAAATGTCTGGGGTACGTCCGTCTTCAAAATTATCGTACCAGACTGGCGCTTCATCCTTTTCGGGATAATAGACGCTCTGGTCCATGGGTACTGTGGATAAAATCTGACTTCCCGGTGCCACGATATCCGTGGTCCGTTTTCCGTAATCGCTGAAGGTGGACATGGTCCCTGTCGGATTTGCAGCATCGACCACAACCGCGTAAGGATTATTTAAAAATCCTGAGGCCATGCTGTTACTGATGTCATTATCCCAGCCAGAGTTCCCTGAGGCCACAAGAGCGATGGCGCCGGCCTTTCCAGTTTCCTCGATGGCTCTGTCCAGAGCTTTGGACTGCCCGGGACCGCCCCAGGACAAGTTCACAGCCTTGACGTTAACCCCTTCCCGGCAGGCCTGTTTGACATAATCAAAGCCTTGAATTTTGCTGGAAATGGAGGTATTACTCTGGATCGCCATGATCTCAATCTTTTCACCTGCGCCGGAAACACCCATATTGTTCCAGGCGGCGCCCACAATACCGGCACAGTGCGTCCCATGGCCGTTCGTGTCCACCACGTTCTCCAAACTGCCCTCACCGCTGACATTAATGCCGTGATCGCCGCCGGGGAGGCTTGAGCCAGCTGGTCGGGTCCACAGCTTGTCCTTTAAATCCGGATTGGTGAGGTCTACGCCTGTATCCAGAATCGCGACCACTGGATTTTCACTGTCAACACTCGCGCTGGGAATATTCCAGTCGGGAACCCCGATGTTAAAGCCTTTTGGATTTTCAAAGGGATTATTTTTGCTGCTCTGATCACTGTTTGCCCACTGCAGATCCGATAAATCTGGATAAGTTTCTGTGGCTGTGGTTTCAAAATTTGTGGTAATGTAGTTCGGTTCTGCAAAGACCACCTGCGGATAGGATTCAAGCTCTGCGATCAGCGCTTCCGTTGAACGGCTTTCATCCTTAACCAGCGCGAGCACCTGTGGTGTATCCGCAGAAGCCGCCTGACGGCTGCGCAGCTGTGTGTTATCTGCATCCCCGGCGCTGTCCGACAGGGTCATAAGCGGCTCTGCACCAGCCAGCAGATCCGGCAGGGCTGAACGGCTGCGCGGGGCCGTGCTGCCGCTGTCCAAACACACGATAACCTCTCCCTGAACATAATCGCCTTTGATCACAGGCGTTTCCTCTGATGCTGTCTGAGCAAACGCAGCCAACGGCAGTGACGCCGCGACCAAAAGCGCGCTCAGCAGAACGGTTAAAAACTTTTTCATGGGTTTCTCCTTATCTGTAATGCTTTAATCTTAATTTAATTATATAAAAAAGATATTTTTGTGGCAATGGTTCTGTATCCAATAATGCCTGAAACGTATCGAAAACGGTACCTCTTAAGAAAAGCGTGCTTTCATATTATAAGAAAATCTATCATAAAAAACCATTGACTCCCTGACCGAGCTGCCAGCCATGAGCTTCTGGGACACCTGTAAAAAAACGCTCTGTCTTAAAAGGCCGCAGTCTCTCCTTCCCAGTTAGAATTTCAGGCAAAATCCTTTAAAAACAAAAGGCCATGTTTAGGTATTCTAAACATGGCCTTTGTTCATATCAAGCTTATTTTACGCCGCTTCCAGCTCCGCCTCACCCGCAGGAGTGATGGCAAAGCCAATGGGCAGCCAGCCGCCTGCTGCAATGCCGTCAATATCATGGATGACCGGCAGGCCCAGACCGCGTCCCTCATAATAATAGGGAAGGGGACCCGTATACCGTCTCTGGACGCGCCCCTCTGCCACCAGCTGGGCCAGGGCCTCGAAGGCTTCCTTATTCCATCCAGTCCAAAAGTATACTGGTTTTCCGCCACCAACGGCTTCAAACACCAGGCTGCAATCCCCATGATAATCGTACCCATAGCGGTCAAAATTGCGCTCCATATCCGTAAAGGTTGCACCGCCGTTGCTGTGATAGCGGTGGATACACTTGAGCAGCTCCTCCTTTAAATCAAATTCCGGTTTCATAAAATCCAGAAGGATCTCGTCAAACCAGAGGCGGTAGGCTTCCTTTTCTGTAATATAACGGGCAATATCGTTGATGATGGCAAGAGCCTCGTGGCAGGGGACTCCCAGCACCTTCCGCATCTTTTTGGTATCCGGTCCCACTGGCACCATCAGCATCCGCTGTCCCTTACAGAGGCGGCGGACCAGCGCGTCATTACACTTATAACCAAAACGGCCGGTGAAATCCTTTGGAATAAAGTAGACCTGCCCATCCTTTAAGGCAACTGTCTGAACACCGAGCTCGGTGTGTGTGTAAAATTTCGTTTTTTCGGAATACATTGATTATTTCCCCCTTTTCTCATCACTCATATTTTTATTTTTCTTTTCATAGTAGCGCCGGTTCGTCTGGACCGTTTCGGTTTCCAGCGCGTCCCGGATTTCCTCGTCCACCTGTCTGGCCGTCTGACGGCTCATTCTGGCAAAGCATTCCTTCTGTGGGATAACTCTGGACAGGGCCCGGCAGTTATTGCCAAAGCGCGCGTCAAAATTTCCACAGAGCCTGTAATCACATTTTTTCAATTTGACCTCTTTTATCGTTTTCAATTCTAAAAAAATAATCGGATATTTTTTCATGGTCAATGTTTAACAGCATAACCGCACGGTCGATTTCCTCCTTTCTGAACGGGGTCTTATTCTCAATCCGGCTGATCAAGACAGCTTCGGCCATCTGCATCTCAACGGCAAAAACACGTTTATCCCAAAAGACTTCAAGCACTCTTTCCAATAATCGGTCGTAATTAAAACACATGACGCTCCCCAGATTCTTTAGTTTTAATAAATTTTATTATATAATAACACATTTTATTTATGAATACAATAATAATTTCATTTTTTTTCTAATTTTATTTTATTTGATGTATTTTGTTAGAAAATAGCATATAATAAACGAACGGGGTACCGTAATCAAAAACGATATGTCTGTAACTAAACCATCGACATTGGGAGAAGACCTTATGAAGCAAACCATCGGCCAGCGCATCCGGCTGGCTTTAGAAATAAACCATATGCGGCAGAGCGACCTGTCCAAAAAAACCGGGATCAGTCCCTCTGCCATCAACCAGTATATTTCGGGCAATTTTGAGCCCAAGCAGAATAATATTTATCTGCTGGCAAAGGCCTTAAACGTCAATGAAGCCTGGCTCATGGGCTATGATGTCAGCATCGAGCGCAGCGATAACAGCGCCCCGCTCATTACCGAGCAGGAGGTTGCCCTCCTGAAGCTTTTTCGGAAGCTCAGCGAGACTGGGCAGGACGAGGCGCTGAAGCGGGTGGAGGAGCTTTCAGAGCTGTCCCGGTATGTATAAAGCCTTATTTCCATTTGCTGCGGATGAACCAAAGCTGCTATTCCACGGTTAAAACCACCTTTCCGCCTTTTCCTTCCCCGACGTCACGGTGTGCCTGTTCCGCCTGGCAGAGAGGCAGTTCTTTTCCGATAATCATATGGAGCCCTGTCTCCATGGCCGCTGACAGTGTGTACATATTGGCAATATAATCCTCCTGGGGCATATTGCCAATGTTCATTCCCATCACCACTGCATCCTTGGTCATGGCCGAACGCGGGTCAAACTCAAGGGTTCCATGATTCCCTACAATTACTACCCGGCCATATTTTGCCAAAAGCTCCATATCCTTCATCAAATTTATATTTGCGACCATTTCAATAATTACGTCCGGCCCATGTTCACCAGTCTCCTGTTTTACAGCCTCCAAATAACCTGGACTCCTATGGTTAAATGCCCGGTGTGCACCCAGCTTTTCAATCAGCGTCATGCCTTCAGGATCACCAGCAGTTCCCATGACAAAAGTCCCGGTTCTTCTGGCAAGCTGTACAGCCAGGGAGCCTACGCCGCCGCTTGCGCCATGGATAAAAACTGTTTCACCTGGTTTTATTTTTGCCTTTGAGTATAAAGCGTAAGTTGCCGCAAGCCCCGGTGTGCCAAGGGCTGCGCCCTCTGAGAAAGAAAGATTCTGGGGTAAATATCGGACTGCGTCAGCATCACAAACTGTATACTCTGCATAGGTACCCGTATTGCGGCGGGCCAGTGCCGCCGCTACAAACACGCGGTCGCCCTTCTTTAAATGCTCTACGCCATCGCCCACCGCGTCCACGATTCCAGAGCCGTCATTTCCGGGTGTGTAGGGAAGAGCGGGAAGCGCCGTATAGTGTCCTGACCGAATATAAGTCTCTACAGGATTCACCCCTGCTGCCTTTATCTTCACACGCACCTCGCCTGCCGCCGGTGTTGGCGTCTCTGTTTCCTGATACTTCAATACTTCTTCATCACCAAAGGATGATACAATAATTGCTTTCATCTTTACCTCCGTCAGCCGTCCAAAATAAAATTCAGAACGCCCGAATAAGTTATTTTTCTAATGACTATATACCACAAAAATCAGAAAATCGACTGACGGAGAAATGGTTTAAATAATTTGTTAAACAAAAAGGCGGATTCCGTCATTAAATGGAATCCGCCTTTAAAGCTGAACTGCTCAGTTTATTCTATTTCCTCGTTTTCTTCCTCCTTACTTAAAGATATTGTTGAGCGAAACCGTATCACGAACCTGCCGCTGCTTGAAGCGGTCATTCGATTTTCGTTGTACGAGCAGCTTCCTCCATCTCCTCAATATAAGTCGCGTCGTACTTATCCCGATGCAGGATAAACTTCACCCCGGCAATGAGCACGATGAGGGTAAAAATGACCGCGGGGAAGCCCAGAGCCACAATGACCTGGTTAAGGGCGTCATAGCCGCCCACAAAGAGCAGCACCATGGTCAGCACGCCCATGAAAATGGCCACTGCGGCGTTTAAGGCTTTGGGGATTTTGGTCAGAGAGATGTCGGTCGAGGTTTTTTTCATCAGGAGCATGGGGAAGGAGTAGGCCACGGAGTCGGAGAAGGTGATAAAGGTCATCATGGCCACGATGATGAACACCCACTTCATGATCTGTCCCAGGGGGAGGGTATCCAGAAAGGCAAAGGTGGCGATGCCGTCGCCGAACTGCTGCATCTGGGCAAAGAGATCACTGCCGTTTAAAATGCCCAGCATGGCGTTTCCGCCAAAGGCGGCGTACCAGGTAAACACAACGGTGCAGGGCAGCAGGCAGTTGACGAGCAGGAACTGGCGCAGGGTACGCCCATAGGCGATGCTGACATAGAAAAGCGCCTGCATGAGGGCCGGCACCAGATTCCAGGCATAGTAGAACATGGAATTGCTGTTCTGCCAGCCGGTCTGATAGATGGGATCGCCAAAGGAGATCATGGGGATAAAGTCTCTGACAAACTCGCCGAGGGCGGTAAAAAGCAGGTTAAAGGTATCGTTCACGCTCGTCGTAAACAGGACAAAAATAAGGATTACCGCGTAGCAGACCGCGTTGACATTGCTCAGCCGTCCCATAAGCTTATGGGCGCCGGAGGTGGCGAAAATGACCGTAGCGACTGTGTAGATGACAATCAAAACCACCTCAAAGCTAGGAGTCTCGGCCATACCCGCCACTGTGCCAATGCCCGCGTTCAACTGGATAACCGCAAGACCCATATTGGTCCCGCAGACAATCAGGCAGACCACCATAAGGATATTGGCGATATTCCCAATCCAGGTTTTGGATTTATCCCCGATGAGTGGAAAGAGGGTAGAGCTCCCCCGCAGATCCCGCTTTCCGTTATAGTAGACCAGAGCCAGGATCATGGCAAAGAAGACCATGAGAAAATAGGGTGGTATGCCGTAATGCAGAAAGCAGTATTTCAAGCTTGGGATAACCGCCTCCGGGCTCCCCGGCGCAACGTGCAGAAATTCCGGCGGGTTCATAAAGGCGTTAACCGGGCCGGACACACCGTAGAAGCAGATACCGACAGCGATGGTGCCGGTGAGGGACAGGGTGCACCAGGTAAAGAGGCTGAAGCTGGGCTTTGCCTTTTTGCCGCCGAGGCGGATATTGCCGTATTTGCTGAAGATGAGCCAGAAACAGACAATGGTGATGGCGCACACGCAGACGATGTACAGCCATTTAAAATGCGCCATAATCCATTCCACACAGGCGCTCAGCCCTGTCTCGAACTGTGCGGGAAAGACCGCACCGGCCAGAACGACCAGAAGGAGGCAGATCCCCCCGGGGATGAGCACACGCTTATCAACCTCCTGCCAAACGCTTTTACCTTTTTCTTTATTTTTACCTTCCATGTTCTTCTCCTCTTTTCTCAAAACCCTCTTAAAACCATTTGGACTGGAGGAGGCCCTTATATCGAAGGACCTCTGACCCCAGTCTGAAGCGTTTTATTTTTCTATATGACTTAATACCAGTGTTCCTTTGGAATGTATTTTTCAATCAAGGCCTTCTGGTCCTTATCCATTTCGGGCATCACATATTCCTCCAGACGTTTCTGGTACGCTGCCTTTGTCCGGCTTTTGACAGTCGGTTTTCCGGCAGCGATCCAGTTGCCGTGGGACAGCCGGTTGCAGATCTCGGGCATAAAGTAGTCCCTGCGGTACAGTCTTGTGGTTCTTCCCAGAAAATCGCCGCCCGGGCCGGCCTTCTGTATTTTATCAAGCTGCAGTGTTTCCTCGGTCACCTCATAGCCGCGGACAAAGCGTTCGATGGACTGGATCATTTCCTCATCATAGATGTACTTGTCATAGCTGATGGTATTGACCGAGTCCAGCATGCCGCAGGACAGGAGCATGACGTCCACGCCGGACATGATGGCTGCGTAACCGCTGTTAAAGGATTCGACGCCGGCCTGGATGTCCATATCCTTGGCGTCATTCATGAGACCGCCGGTGCGCACGGGCATGCCGTAAAAGTTTGCCAGGGCCTTGGCGGTCTGGAAGATGAGCGACTGTTCTGGACTGCCCATGGTGCCGACCGTATACCGCAGGTCTGAGCCAAGCCCCTGGAGTCCGTAGACCACCGGAACGCCTGGATTGATGAGCTGTGTCAGCACAACGCCGGCCAGAATTTCGGTGTTTGCCACCAGAATATGTCCGGCGAGGGTATCCGGAACCGTCAGTCCGCTCATGCCTGCCGAGGTCACAAAGGTTGCCTGTCCTTCTGAGGCGTATTTCATCAGGCCTTCACACATGGCCTGTGAATAGTGGAAGGGCGAGGCCACGTTGATGAGCCCGGACACCACACAGCGCTTGTCGGAATCGTCCATGCCGTAGAAACGGCGGACCATATTCAGGCAGTCTGTGGCGCTTTTCTTTCCGTCTACCATGCCCATGAGGGGCTTGTCAAGGTACATGAGGGTGGCCGCCATGGCGTAATTACTCCGTTCCTCGGGCTTGATCTGGGGCATATCCATGTTGTTGGGATTTCCGATGGTCACCACCCTGCTGCTCTGGTCCAGTTTTGCGAAGTTGGCGAAATCCAGCGGCGTAGGAAAGTGGTAGTCGTCATCCTCATAGACGTACATGGGGCCATAGCTGGAGGCATAGATGGGCTTGCCGCCGCCCAGGGTAATGGAGCCCTCGCGGCCGTACCATTCGTAGGTTTTGGGAATGGTTTTTAACGCCTCGTTCAGCATGCGCTCCTCAATAAAAACCGTCTCGCCGTCCACACGCGCGCCGTGCTTTTTAAAAACTTCCAGGGCTTCATCGCAGTAGAAGACAACGCCAGTTTCCTTCAGAAGCCTCAGGGAATGGGCGTGGATGAGCTCCAGCTCTTCCTTTGGCGCAAAATTGTAGGGTTGTTCCATGATTTCCTCCTCATTATTCTGCGTCAGCAACTGTTTCTGCCGCTGGCTGTTTTGTTTTATTTTTTGCCTGTAATTTTTTAGAATAGGCCAGTGTAATGACGGCTGTGATAATCCCCAGAATACCGCAGCCAATGGCCCAGTACCAGATAAAATCATAGCCCGCGCTGCCGTAGGCGTCCAGCCAGGAGCCTGCCAGCTTGGCAAAATAAATATCCGGCGTGTAGCAGATCAGAGAGATGATCCCAGTCGCCACACCGGTGAGTGACAGCGGAATCCCGACCTCGCTCAGGGTTGCGAAATAAATGCCGCGCATGCCAGTGTAGACTGTGGCGAACACGAAGGTGACGACAATGCACAGCATGGTCGCGTCCTTTGTCAGAATCATGACCACTGCCATGACGGTCGCCAGCACCAGGTATATGCCCAGGGTTTTTACCTTTGAGCCGATCTTATCTGCGATGAAGCCAATGGACAGGGTGGAAAGCCCGGCGATAATATAGTTGCGGATAACCGCAAAATTGCTGGCCTGGGTCTCTGAAATGCCGAGAATATTCGTGGTGTATGTCCCAAGATAACCCGCGCCGGCAGAGGTAAAGGAAAAACAGAAGAAAATGAGCAGGGCCAGCAGCCAGGTGCCCGGCATTTTTAAAACCGTGGTGATGCTCTTCATGCTGAAGCCCTCCTGAACCACCTCATTGCTCTCTTCAGCGCCGGTGATCTTCCGCGGAACAAGGATAAAAATCAAAATTCCCAGAACGATGAACAGCGCGCCGTTGAAGAACAGCATGAGCTGCCACTGCTGCCCCAGCACCTGCGCGTCCACGCCTGTGCCTGGGAAAATGGCTTTGTTTAAAAGGCTTGCGCCAAAGAAGCCAATGGCTGTGCCGACAATGGCCCTTACAAATTCTGACGTGGAGTACATTCTGCCCTGCTCGGCGTCTGTCCCCATTTTGCGGACAACCTTCAGATAGGCGGACCAGATAAAAATACTGGTGCCGATGCCGTAAAGAATGTGGATAATCATGATCTCCGTGCTGCCGGGCACCATGCCGTACCAGAAAGAGGCAAGGCCCATGATGGCCGCGCCGATGACCAGCAGGTTCCGCTCGCTGAATTTATCGGCCAGAATCCCCCCGATCGGGTAGATCAATACCGAAAAGATACCAAACCACAGGCCAATATCGCCGATAAACTCGTGGGCGTAAGATTCTGAGACAATGGGCTTAAACTGTGTGAACACGGTGATCATCTGGTCATAGTAGTTATAGCGCAGAAACGGCACATAAACCATAATCCCGCCGAGCAGTGAGACCAGCGTGAGTACAACCCATCTTTTTTTCCCGGTTACTTTCATATTATTATCCCCTCTTCCCGCTTAGCGTCCGCGGACGCCAAGCTTTAACACATTGCGCAGATAGTTGATGCTCTTTTTGCAGGCCTCGATTTCCTTTTCCCTGGCAACCTCCAAGGTATCCTCCCCAATCTCATACTCCACCTCAAAGGTGATTCGGGAAAGCGGCGCTTCCTCCTTGAGCATTTTCAGGATTTTGGCGCAGTCAATATCCCCGTCGCCAATGGCCACACCGATGGAGTGGGTGCCGTCCGGGTCGATGACCAGCTTGTTGTCGCAGAAGTGGCAGCAGTTTGCGTAAGGCGCCATCTTCTGCGCGCAGGCTTCTGGGCCTTCCAGCACACACAGGGAGTTGATGGTGTCCAGACACGCCCCGATGTCTGGGTGGTTCAGCTGTTTTACCAGCCAGATAACCTCGTCGGCGTAGGTATCGCAGTGGTTTTCGATGGAAACCTGAAGCCCCAGCTCCTCCATGAGGGGAATATTCTCCTTAAACTCACGGTAGCGCGCTGCCAGCTGCGACATGACCTCCGGGTGGAAGCAGGTGCCATACAGCGGCTTTGGCCGCTCGATGTCCAGGCTGAATTTGACCAGATCTGCGCCCATGGCCTTGGCGTTCACCAGGGCGTCATGCACGTTTGAGTTGACACGCGGGTCGCAGGGGGCGTCAAAGGATACGTTGTATTCCAGATAGAGCCCGTGATCCTCGGCGGCAGCCTTCACCTCTGCCAGATGGGCGGTATCAAGGGTTTCCAGGTCCACATTGGTGATGTGGAGGCCGTCCAGCCCCCATTCCACAGCCAGATCCATGAGCTGCATGAGGTTGATGGACTTTTCAAAGGCGTGGGTGTCGTCAAATCCCCAGCTCTCGCCAAGTCCGCTGAGGTGCAGGGTATAGGTGTGCATGCCTAACTGTAATGGTCGGTCGTTTCGTCTCATTATTTTACTCCTCTTTCTTCTTATCTTTTATAAATCGTATTTATGGCCTTCCGGCAGGTATTCATTTAACAGTTTTTTCTGGGTGGTGGTGACATCTGGCAGCGCGTAGCTTTCCAGTCGTTCGTTGATAACCTTGCGGGCCCGGGCCACCAGATTGCCGTTCTTTTCAATGACATCTGCCGGGGAGCCGCCCTCGCGGACAAAGATGTTCGGGAAATAGTTTTCCTTTCTATAATCCTTTGGCGTGCGGCCCTTCAGATAATTGCCGCGGGGGCCGGTCTTTTTGATGAGGTCAAAATACAGCTTGTCCTCGGTGATGTCCAGCCCCTGGTTCACACGTCTGAGGTAAGCGATATTTTCTTCATCCAGCACAAAGTTTTCCAGAGAACCCAGGTTATAACCGCCGTAAGCACCCGCAGCGTTCAGGATAAAGTCCGTTTTGCCGAGCATGCCGGTCATGAGGGTCATCATGGATTCCGCGCCGCACTGGAAGTCCAGGTCAACGGCGGTGGTGGCAGATACGCCGGAGCGCACTGGCAGGTTATAGTAACGCCCCATGGCCACCAGGCCCATCTGCATGAGCACAGCTTCGGGCGCGCCGGTAGCCAGCTGGACATTGCGCATGTCGGTGGGGGAGGTTACCGAGCCATAAACCGCGCCCACGCCCGGGTTGATGAGCTGGGTGAGGACAATCCCGGCCAGGATGTTGGCGTTATCCTGTACAATGGCGCTTGCCAGCGTCGGCGGACAGGTCAGGTTCGTCATGGAGCAGGAGATAATGATGACCGGCTGGTTTTCAAGCACTGCGCCCACAATGGTGTCCACGACCTCTGCGCCGATGGCCAGCGGCGAGAGCACACAGCAGTTGGACATGGTCACAGGCTTGTCCCAGATGTCGTAAAATTCGCGGTGCAGCTTGACCAGTCTGCGGTTTGCCTCCACCAGGGAGCCTTTTTTGTAATTGATGGGGGTGATGGTGTTGCCCTGATAGATGGGCTTACGGCAGTATTTAAGTCCCATGGCCACCTGCGGCGTGTGGAAATCATCGCCGGATTTGTCCAGATCGTCAGTGTTCTGGCAGGAATGGGTGGGCATGTCAATGACTGCGCTGGTTTCCTGGAGCATATAGTATTCGGCCACATCCTTCAGGTTGGCCGGCCGGTAGGTGTTGTTTTCAAAATCCTGTATGGTGGTCGGGGCCACAGGGCCTGCGCAGATGGTCGGGGCGGTTTCACCCAAGGTAAGCTTCCCCGATGGGCTGTAAATGTCAAATTCCTTGGGCACTGTGGAGAGGCCCCGTTTTAAAAGGGCTTCATCGATAAAAATTTTATGGCCCTCAACGCGGGCGCCGTTTTTCGCGAACACCTCCGCGGCGTAGTCGCTCTCAATGACCACACCGACCTCGGATAAAATTTTTAAGGTATATTCATGGATCAGCTCAATTTCATCTCTGGTGATGTATTTCTCAAATAAATTACGGTTCGGGTACATGGTTTTCCTCCAATTTTTCATATCAGTCATTTTTCGTTGATTACACTTGATTCCATCATTCTGCAGATTCTGGAAGGATCGGCTTTCCGATTCATGCCGTTTAATAACGCAAGACCCGTGCCAATTTTAAAAAAGCCCCAGATGCGCCATTTCTCCATAAAAAAGGGCCGTCTGTTAATCATTTTTAACTACCCATACTTTGTAATATTTATTAATCTATGCAAAAATGACTATTTTTTCGGAAATCGCTTGTTTTTTATAAAGAATCCCGGTATACTTTAGAAAAGGCGGTGATTTTGTGAACAATCCATTTCAGCACAGCGAAGAATACATGAACTATCTCATGTCTCTTCCAAAGGAGCTCTATATTAAAATTCTCGAAAATCTTTTTCTGGGCGTTTTTGTCAGCGACCAGAACGGAAAAACCATCTACGTGAACCCGGCCATCTCAAGGCATTACGGCAAGCTGCCCGAGGATCTGGTGGGCGACAGTGACTGGGGGAAGTGGGAGGGTGTTGTCTACCCGCCCGCCTATAAAAATATGCTGGCCATGAAAAGGCCGCTGATCTACCGGCAGAAAAATATGCTGTCGCGCAATTACATGGAAATCATCGACACCCCCGTCATGAAAGAGGAGGCGCCGGACGACATCGACTTTACCGTCTATGTGATTCAGGAAAATTTTTCGGATGTGGACTTTGACGCGGACGCTAAGCTTATGGAAAAGCCCGAGAAAGTAAAAAAGCGCCAGCGGCGCAATATTGTGGGGGAAAGCCATGCTTTTCTGAAGCGTATTGTGGAGCTGGAACGCATCGCGAAGTCGGACATGTCCATCCTGCTGCTGGGCGAGAGCGGCACTGGCAAAACCCTGATCGCTGAGTACATCCACCAGTGCAGTGACCGCGGCTTTGGCCCTTTTATGTCCATCAACTGCGGCGCGATCCCCGACAATCTGCTGGAAAGCGAGCTTTTCGGCTATGCCTCCGGCTCCTTTACCGGCGCCAATACCCGCGGAAAAAAGGGCCTGCTGGAATCCGCCGACAAGGGGACTGTTTTCCTCGATGAGATCGGGGATCTGCCTTTAAACCTCCAGGTAAAACTTCTGCACGCCATTGAGAGCAAATCCTTCCTGCCCGTCGGCGGCACCACGCCTGTCCATGTGGATGTGCGCATTATTTCCGCCACCAACAAGGACTTAAAAACTGCCATCGCGCAAAAAACCTTCAGAGAGGACCTCTACTGGCGTATCGGCTCCTTTATCAGCTATATCCCACCCCTCAGAGAACGCAAAGAGGATATCATCCCCCTTTCTCTCCATTATCTCAAAAAACAAAATTTAAAATACGGCACGAACAAAGTTTTTTATTCTCTGACCCTTCTGGCACTGGTCAACTACGACTGGCCCGGCAATATCCGTGAGCTCAAAAATGTCATTGAGCGCATGTATGTTTTAACCAGCGGCTCCATTATCTACGAGAGCAAGGTGCCCGAGGAGATCCGCATGCACGTTCCCCGGACCGATGATAAGTTCTACTATTCCTACGACCAGCTTCTGGATCAGGTCAAAAGCTACATCATCCAGGACTGCTACAGCCGCAGAAAAACCTCTGTCGGCGTGGCTGAGGAGCTTGGCATTACCCAGTCAAAAGCCAGCCGGCTCATACGGAAATATTGTGCTAAGGAGGAGTAAAAACAGCAGGAAACAGGCCTGTCAATCCTGCTTCCTGCTTTTACGCCTAATGGCCCAAAAGCGGCCCCATTGGCAGACCCCTGTCTCCAGCTGAAAGCAAAAGATCATTGACAAAAAGATAAGCTGTGCCGACTCCCACAATCAGCGACAGGTATTTGTTAACTGTAAAAATGATCAGCGAGCCAACAGAAAGCAGCTCTAATCCATAGGTAAAAAGCCATATCGCAGCGATACCATAAACCACAAGCGGGATAACAGGCCCTTTAAGCATCGGCTTGAGCAGCGCAAAAACAGCAAGACTTCCCCAAAACATGGGAATCGCTAAAATCGAAATGTTCATATCCCAGCCAAACAGAAATCCAAAATGCAGAGCAATGTAGATTAAACCAAAAATTCCTCCGAAGAGAGAGCCAAAAATGAAATAACAATTGCCCATATAAGCATCATTGCGCTTATAATAAATAAAAGCGCCTATAAGATAAACGGGATAAACAGCCAGCATTAAGCACCCAAGCACTAAGTATGTTCCCTCCGAAAAAACATCCAAATAAACGGCCCAAAAAGATATTACCTCCATTGAAAAAACAAACAGCATGGCCCCTCCCGGATCTGCCGGAACACTTACTCTGTTTTCATCCATTGTTTTTCTCCTTTACATAATTAAAGTGATTCAGTTAATTTCTCCATTCTGAATTACAAAGGCGCGCAACTTTGAATGCTTTCAATATACACCCATTATTGAACGTTGTCAATATTTAATTTTGAATGCTTTCAATTTTTAAGAAAAATAGTATAATAACCGTAGCTTAAAACTGATTAAAATTATAAAAATAGTGTAAAAAACAAAAATCGACTGTCTTACTCACAGTTTTTTAATCATCAATCCTAAAACAAAGAGGTAAAAATATGGAACAGGATTTAAAGGCGCTGCGCCCCCTGAACATTGGTGATCTGGAGCGCATCACGGACATGGCCGTGATGATTCTTGACGCCGAGGGGCGTATCATCTGTTACTCTAAGGGCTGTGAAAAAATTGAAGCCCTGCGGCGTGACGAGGTTATTGGAAAAAGCCCGGAAGAGCTCTATAATCCACAGCAGTTTCCAAACATCATCCGCCCAAAGCGCTCAATGGTGCTCGATACGCTGAAAACCGGAAAAATCTATCAGGAAACGCTGGACTATTACACCACAGTCGGCGGCAATGAGGCAAATATTCTGTGCAGCACCTACCCCATTTACGGTAAAAACGGTAAAATAGACTACGCCCTGTGCATTTACCGCGAGGTCTCGGATTATCTGGAAATGATCGCCGACGGCAATAAAAAGCAGAGCGACCGCCAGGCCCCCTCCCAATACCTGCAAAACGGTACCCAGCACACCTTTGCCAATGTGATCGGCAGCAGCCCGATGCTGCAAAAAGCAGTCTACCGGGGGAAAATCGCGGCTAAAACAGATGCCCCTGTGCTCATCTGGGGTGAGACCGGCACCGGTAAGGAGGTCTTTGCCCAGAGCATTCACAACTACAGTGCCTTTTCCTCCTATCCCTTCGTGGCTGTAAATTGCAGCGCTATCCCGGAAGCCTTGCTTGAAAGCACTCTGTTTGGCACCTGTAAAGGCTCGTATACCGGCGCTGTCAACCGAAAAGGACTGTTTGAAGAGGCTGAGAACGGCACTCTGTTTTTGGATGAGCTCAACTCCATGGATATCGGGCTCCAGTCAAAGCTGCTGCGCGTTCTGGAGACCGGGCGCTTCCGCGCGGTGGGCGGCCAGGAGGAAAAGCCCTGTAAATGCCGTATTATCAGCGCCATCAACGAGGAGCCTTTCATCGCCATTGAAAACAGCCATTTAAGGGCAGACCTCTATTACCGCCTGGCGGTTTTCTCCATTGAGCTTCCACCACTTATCCGGCGCCGGGAAGATATTTCTGAAACGGCTGAGTATTTTATTGGCAGTATGGCGCCAGTGCTCGGAAAAAAGGTCACCCGGCTGTCCAGCGCGGTAAAACAGATTTTTGAATACCACAGCTGGCCCGGCAATGTCCGGGAACTGCGGCATATCATCACCCAGGCCATCTACTTCGCGGGAAAGGACGAAGCCTTTATCAAACCCCACCACCTGCCTGAGTACCTGCTTAGGACAAAGGCCGCTCCCGAAAAAGCGCCGCCCTCCGGCCTGCCCGGAACCAGCGGGGAAGAAAGGCTCAGCCATCTGATGAACGCCTATGAAGCAAAGATCATCCAGGATGCCCTTGAAAATAACGGCCATAATATCAGCCAAACCGCAAAGCAGCTCCAGATTTCCCGGACAAACTTGCACAATAAGATTAAGAAGTACAACCTGGAAAAAGCTGAGGGCTAAATGCCCTCAGCTTTTTTGTGCCGTCTGTAAATAATCACAGCCAGTATGATACTGATCACCGAAAAACTGATCATCCAGATAAATATCTTATTAAAGCCCACCACCGGGTCCGCGTCAATCCACGAACCCATGATGGTCGTCATAAAGGCCTCCGGCGCATAGGCGATAAAGGAAATGATGCCTGTGGCGGCCGCGGTCAGCTCAAGGGGAATCCCGCCTTCACCCATGACTGAATAATAAACAGATTTAACCGTAAAATACAGGAAGGACATGACCATGGTAATGACAATGGCCACCGTTACCAGACTGCTGCTGAAAATCAAAAGCGCTGCGCACACGATAATACCGCCCAGAAGGCCGCTGATAAAAATGGCTCTGGATTTCGCCTTGTCCGCCAGTATACCGCCCAGCACACCTGCCGCAATCACGATGACATAGCTTCTGAAAATCGCCAGTCCGCTGGAGACAGAGGCCGATACGCCCAGCACCTGTGTTGTGTAAGTGCCGAGGTAGTTTGTCCCGGTATTGATCACGCAAAAACAGCTGAACAGGAAGAACGCAACCAGCCATGTGCCGGGGAGCTTGAGCGCTTTTATAATATTTTTCATTCCTTTTTCCTGAGGACTGTCCTGCTTTGAGCCCTTAACCTCCGTTTTAGGTAAAAAGACGATGCTCAAAGCCGCGAAGAGCACATATAACCCGACCGAAATCCACAGGAGCACCTGCATTCCTCCCACGCTGTCCACAAAAAGGCCCAGCATCCAGAGAAAAACAAAGCCGGTTACCGCGCTGACCACACCGCGCATGGCCTCGCTGACACCAAAAAGCTTTCCCTGCTCCTCCTCTGTTCCCAGATGGCGCACAAAACAGATATAAGGTGACCAGAGCGTGGCGGTCGTAAAGAAGCCATACAGGACATAGATAATCACCAGTGTATTATAGCCTGGAAAAGTGGACTGCCAGAAAGTGAGCCCTGCCATGACTAAAAAAGAGATGGTCAGCAGAATACGCGCGCTGAAACGGTCGGCCAGGTAACCGCTGACCGGGTAGCAGAACAGGGCAACCAGGCCATAAATCGACCCAAGCGTGCCCAGCTGCAAGTTGGTCAGATGAAATCCGTCCAGCATCTGGTCATAAAAGAAAAAGCGGAGGTAGGGGATAAAATAGATAATCCCCACCATCACACTGATCAACACCAAAAGAAAATTACGTTTTCCCTTACTCATGACAGGCCTCCTAAATCTGATCCCGGTAATCTTCCGGCAAATATGGCTTTAACAATTCTTCCTGCTCTTTTGTAATTTCCGGCGCCTGGTAAGCCTCAATTCTCTCCTGCACCTTTTGGCCGGCATTTTCCTTGAGCCCGACCCGGCCTTTATTCTGCCAGTCGTTGGCGTCGGCCTTGTTCAGGTACTGGGTGAGATAAAATTCTTCACGGTACATTTTCGGCGTTCTGCCAGACAGGAAATTTCCCCTTGGTCCGGTCTTTTCAATATCCTTAAAGCAGATTTTCTTCTCCGTTACATCAATGCCCCGGTGAATCCGTTCGGCATAGGCAAAGATTTCCTCATCCATCAGCATTTTTTCAAAGCTGACGATATTGTATGTCCCCAGACAGCCTGTGCTGTGGAGGATCATATCCGGTTTTGCCTCTACGGTCGCTTCGGCCATCATCATGGATTCCATACCTGCCTGGAAATCAAGATCCTTGGCGTCGCTGATGGCGCCGCCGGCCCGGAAGGGAACACGGTAATAATCGGCCAGAGCCGCTGTTCCGTAAATCATCAGCGCCGCCTCTGGATTCCCCATGCTCAGCTGAATGGTCCTCAAATCTGTCGAGCCGGATACATTGGCGTAAATCATCGGTGTTCCGGGTTTTAAGAGCTGCGTAAAAACAAAGCCTGCCAGAATCTCTGCATTCACCATGGTCAGGATTGAAGCGACCGAAGGCGGAGCTGTTAAAACCGGCATCACACAGGAGGCCAGCCAGATACCTTGGTTTTCGCTGCAGGTTCCGATGATCCGCTCGATGGGGGCATGGTCATAGCAGAGCGGCGAAAGAGGGTTGATCCCCACCGAAGCCAGACATTTATCCTCAACGCCCTCAAACCGTTTCATCAGGCGGATACCGCCTGCCATGGCTTCCCTCAGGCTGCCCTTTTCTGCCGAGGTATCGGGAATGGCAAAGGGGAAAGGCTTATTGGAGTATTTCATGAGCAGCGCCAGATAGGAATAGCGCTTCACATCATCGGAAAAGCCTTCCGATTCGGTAAAAAAGTTAACGTGGTTACAGTCAAGCAATGGACTGGTATCAATAAGCTTAAACAGATCAATAATGTCTTTATTTAAAATTTTACGGATATTGCCACGGTCCTCAATAAAGGCCGGACAGCCCACCGGCAGCTTGACCATACTGCCGCCTCCAACCTCTACGGTTCCTCTGCCCGAGTACAGCGTAAAGGTCTCCGGAACCGTTGACAGAGCCGCGCGCACATCCTTCTCACCCATATAGACGACATCGCCCTCGACCCGCATGCCGTGCTTCCTGAAAATCTCCAGAGCTTCCTCATGCTCAAATTTTACCCCGACGTTTTCAAGAATACGAATGGTATTCTCATGAATTAATTCAATGTCCTCTTTTGCAATAAACTGTTCGTATTTTTTCATCTTGTTCCTCCCAAATGTAGCAGCATTAAATCTTGATATTTAGTAAATGCAATTCTTATGCCAAAAATATACCAAAAAAACCAGAATTTATCACTCTAAAACACCATAATTTTATTTTTTTACTTAGTTTTTCTTCTATTTTTGTTCAAAATATTGACACTATCATAAAAAACAACAAACCTAAAAACCAATATTTTTAACGAAATTTCAACTAGATGAAGAAAAGCTGTCCAAAATATTGACACTTTTAAAATTTTTATTTTAAAAACAGCCGCAAGGAATACAATTAATCTTTAAACTCAAAAAAATACTTGCTTAAATTAGAGTAAATATTTGTCCACTCCAATGGATTTCATTGACATTTTCTCTTGATGAGCGTATGATTATTTAAAAAGAACATATGTTTGAAAAAGAAAATTCATTCGAAAGGTGGGAGTATATGAAATTATTGGAAAAGGACGACTCTGTCATCAGTCTGAAAGCTGAGCTGGCCATTATCCAGGAGGAGATTATCCATCTTACTCAGCTTGAAGAAAAATGGATGCGTTTATCTGAAAAAACACCCTACACAAGGGTGGAAAGAAAACAGCAAATTCTTAAGCAGCTAACGCTTATCCGAGAGGCGCTGGGTGAGCAGCGCCGTCAGGAATACCTGCTTGAAAAAAGCCTCAGGGTTATTCTTGAGGCAATTCCAAAGCTTAAAAACATCCAGAAAAAAGTATTTTACATGCAGCGCTATACTGGAAAATCACTGGTGCAGATCGCCGAGGAGCTTGAGTATGACTATGATTATATCCGCCATGTCGCTTCAAAAACAAATCAAGTGATGAAACGCCAGATTAAGTAATCAAATTCTCCCACTTGCCTCCAAAGAGCCGAAAGGCTCTTTTTTTTAAGCAAACACAGCACAAAGTGAGCACAGCCGGTCCACAAACGCAGTGCTATAATGTGCTTATCGAAAGCATAGCTGTTATCGCGATACCACAACATCAGCAGACTTCGATAGAAAGTAGGTGATAATCGGAATGAACTTAAAGATTCGATTAAAGAACAAAGCCTTCTGGGTTGCCTGTATCGGCCTGATCGTTTTGATCCTGCAGTACGCTCAGGGATTTATCTCAACGGATTTTAACGTGCCTTTAATCGAAAAGATTTTAAACGCAGTTGTCATCTGTGCCGTTGCAATGGGCGTGATTGTCGATCCGACAACCCCCAGCATCAACGATTCAGAACAAGTATTAAAAAAGAAAGACAAAAAGGAAGGCGGTAAAAAATAATGGAGATGACCTTAACACAGGTACAGGAAGCCCTCAAGCTCTGCAACTACGCGCCGGGGACCGTCAATGGCTATGATGGCTCCGAAACCCAGGCTGCTGTGAGGCGGGCCCAGGAAGGCTATGGCATTGAGGCTGACGGCATTGCCGGTCCGGTGACAAAAGAGCATCTGTCCGAGCAGGTACGCGGCATACAGGCGCAGTTAAACGCAAAAGGATACAACTGCCTGGTGGATGGCCTTTCAGGCCCCTTAACCGATGCGGCCGTCAAGACACTGCAGGCCGATTTTGGACTCGTCACTGACGGCATCGTGGGCTATAACACTGAAGCGGCCCTGTTTGACTATGCCACAGCCGATCCGGCGCCAGCTTTTGACCCGCAGGAACAGGTAACCGAGCATTTTAATATGCAGGAGTTTAAATGTGAGTGCGGCGGCAAATACTGCGATGGGTTTCCAGTCCCGATGAACCGGACGCTCATCGAAAAGCTGGAGCAGGTTCGGAAAGACCTGGGGATTCCCCTGGTTGTGACCTCTGGCGTAAGGTGTGAAATCCTCAACGCAGAAGTCGGCGGTGTGCCGGATTCCTACCATAAACTGGGACGGGCGGCTGATATTGCCGTCTATGCCGCCAATGGGTACACCGTCGATGCGGTAGCAGACGCGGGTGAGCGGTATGGCCTGAAGACCATCCGCTATTATGACAGGAGCTTTGTGCATTTTCAGTGGAATGCTTAAAAACACACAAACTGCACACAGACAAAGCAGAGAAACGCGGCTAAAATAGCATTATAAAAGCGCCCGACACTGCATAAGGCCAAAAACTAAAGCAGAGGACCGGTCCTTCTTAAACCGGCAAGTGCACATTGCCGGTTTACTAAAAAAATAAAAACAGAAAGAAGGATTTATATTATGGATCAGAAAGTATTAATGACGCAGAAATGGTTAAATGCAACCTATAAAAATTTTAATGGTTATATCTCATGTACGGAAGACGGCCAAACAGGGAATGGCACAGTGGCATCTTTAATTTCAGCTCTGCAAATTGAAATTGGTGTTTCCACACCAACTGGTGAGTTTGGCCCAATGACCGCAGAGCTTTGTCCAACTGTCCAAAGTGGCGCGAAAGGTCATATTGTCAATATTATTCAGGGAGGGTTATGGTGTAAGGGGTTCTCTTCCCAGGATCTGACTCAGGATTTTGACAATACAACCGTTTCCGGTGTAAACCAATTTAAAATGGCAGCTGGACTTACCGCTGACGGGAAAGTGGATGCAAAAACAATGAAAGGCTTATTATCCACAGATGCTGTCGTTTTAATTTCAGGCGGTGACAGCCGCATTCGGGCCATTCAGCAGGCACTTAACAATAAATACAGTGATTACTTCTGGATGGACTTGAATATCTGTCCCTGTGACGGAGTCTATGGCAGAAACACCTGTAACGCGCTGCTTTATGCCTTTCAAAAAGAAGTTGGTATTGATGAGCCAAATGGTGTGTTCGGACCTGGCACAGCACAGGGAGCGAATGATCATAATGTTGCGTTAAACAGCAAACAGACCGCTTTAGTTTATCTGCTTCAGTATATGCTCTATGTCAATGGATTTAACCCAGGCTCTTTTAATGGTATCTTTGATACCGGCGTTGAAAATGCTGTGATCAATTTCCAGAGCCTGATGGCATTGGAAGCCGATGGATGGGTTGGCTTGTCGACTTGGGCGGCTTTACTTGTCAGCAAAGGAAATGTGGACCGCAGCTGCAATGCCTGCGATTGTACTGACCGCATCACGAACCAGCGAGCTCAGTATCTAAAAAGTATTGGTATCAACTATGTTGGAAGATATATTACAGGTTATTGGGCCGTATCCATTTCAGAAATCAGTTTAATTCTGGAAGCTGGAATGAAGTTTGTTCCTATCTTTGAACGATCAGGTAATGATTTATCCGGAAACATGGATGTTACCGATGCAAGCTACTTTACCCATGAGCAGGGCCGACAGGACGCTTTATATGCTGCATCAACAGCTCAAGAGCTAGGACTTCCTGAGAATACAACGATTTACTTTGCAGTCGATTTTGATGCTTATGATTTTGAGGTAGATAGCAATATTCTCGAATATTTTAGAGCACTTTCAGTATATTTACTCCACTACAATGTGGGAATTTATGGACCGCGTAATGTCTGCACTCGTGTTTCAAATGCAGGTTACGCCAAAACAAGCTACGTTGCGGATATGTCAACAGGCTTTTCAGGTAATATTGGTGTACGAATTCCAAGCAATTGGGCCTTCGACCAATTTTATGAAACAAGCTATGGTTCTGGTGACTCACAAATTAATATTGATAAGGTAATGGCTTCAGGACAGGATACCGGGGTTTCATCCCTTACTCTATCTAATGTCGCTAAAGGACTTTGTAATGAAATGCTTAGAATTCTTCACATTGATCCAAGTATTGGCTGGGATTGGAATCAGAAAACCACTATTCCAGGGCCGTTCATTGATATTGAATACAAGTTCGGCCTGAGTGGTTCATTTACGCCAATGGTAGACACCAGTACCATTCCTTCAAGTGATAAAGCCACAATTACCATTAATAACGGCGAATTTGAAAAAGGTGACATTACTACCGCAGAAAAAATTTTAGATACTTTAACAGCGACCGATAAAGCTATCATCAATGCTTCTGGAGGTATTCAAACATCCGTTGCTTTTGCGAACAGTATTAATCATGGTACACTCACCATTTCATTTTCAACCGTTGATGGATTCCCAACATTTAATATTCAGGTAAAACAGTTAGTCTATAGTACATCCGTTGAAAACAGAAATGTTTATTTCGAAATTTCCTTTAAAATGAAAGGACAACCAGATTATCAACAGGATCTTGATAATATTGTTGCAAATCATAGAGCACTTTTATATACAGGTGGGCTTGTTTTAGCGATAGTACTTCTGATAGCCGCTGTTCCAACGGGCGGTCTTACTGCATCTACTGGCGCAGCTTTAATGATTGCTGTCCTGCTGGCCATCAATACATATAATAACTAATAAATGTCTTTATAGAAAGCTTTCTTTTAAAGGGGGCTTTCTTTTGGTATAATATAAAAAAATAATGGAGGTCACCATGGAAGCGCTATACATAAATGAGCCGCACTACACCAAGGCGGATACTGAAGAACTTCTGAAAAAAAACACCCTGGGGTTATCCAAAGATATGACAAACATAAAAATCATGGGAGTGCTTATCGCCGGAATGGAAATAATCATTTTTCTTTTAAGCGGGTTTAAATTTGATCTGATTTCACTCATCGGCTTAGCTGCACTGAGCCTTGTAGCACTCATTGAACTTTATGCATGCAACTATGACCGTTTTATCTTTTTTATAACAAAACTAAAGGGCGCCAGACTAAGAAAAGTGAATAAGGTTGAAGACAAGCCCCCTGTGTTTTTATTTTATGAAAACTACGCCGACTGTACTTTTATGAAGCATTTGGAATACAGTGAGCTGACCAATTTTAAAGAGGATGATCTTCATTTTGTTTTTTACTACAAAAATATCTATTTTGTGCTCCAAAAGAATGCTTTCACAAAGGGAACACCGGAAAATTTCAGGGAATTTTTTCTGAATAAAACGGGCAATGCGCTTTAAGACTGACCGTATAGACTTTTTTACTCCCAGGCCAGCTCCCTGAGCACCTTCATATAGAGCTCCTTATCCCACCGTGGTTCCTCGTCAAACAGGCTGTACTCACTGTGGCCGCCAGATTTCCGGTAGCCGCGGTAGCCGGCCCTCACAGCCATACAGAAACGCTGGAGACAGGTAGTCTCAAGATAGTCGAGATCTCCAAAGCACACGCCTTCAAACTGCTCCTGCATAAAGGTCAGCAGCTCGTCGTCTGAAACCAGATCATCAGATTCGTTTTTATACAGGAAAAAAATATCCTGCAGCCGCTTAAGCGTCTTGACATAATTATCCTGCCAGATATACTGGGAGTCACAAAAAAGGTGGATGATTTTTTTAGTGACACAGGGGCCAATCTCCACGCGCTGGTGTTTCTTAAGGCTTTCATTTCGGGATTCCATCACTGCCAGCGCATCCTCGCCGGACAGGGTAAGGCCAAAGTGTTCGCTTTCTTCGTTACAGGCCAGCACTGCTTTTGTGTCTTCCACCAGCTGTACTTCAGCCGCTGTTTTCATAAGATCCATCATTTCCAGACACTTCCTTTCTCTTGCAGAGTAACCCCTATTGTACGCCCATTCTTCAGAAATAAACAGTCTTGTAGTTGAAAATTTTGTGGGGTATAATGGAGGTAGAGGGGAAGTGCTTATCCCAAAATAAAAAGTTCCAGCCAGGTTTTAGCTGGAACTTTTTTCATGTTTTGTTTAAGGATACCGCAATCCGCGACTGGTTGAGGGCTTTGTAGAACTTAGCCTCGTTCTGCATAAAGACGGACAGGTACAAGATATCCACAATCACCAGCTGGACGATTCTGGACGCCATGGCTTCAGAGTGGTATTTTTTATCATTGGTGGAGCTGGATAAAAACACATCGGATTTTTTCGCCAGGCTGGAATTGCTGAAGCTGGTCAGCGATATAATCTTTGCGCCGTTTTCCTTTGCAAGGCTGACTGCGTTCAACACCTCCACACTTTCACCTGTATGGGAAACCACAAACAGAACGTCCTCAGAGGTCATATGTGAGCAGTGAATGTTCATCAGGTGTGAATCCTGAAAGCCGTTAACATTTAACCCGATTTTCCCAAACTTATGCAGCGCATCAATGGCAACGGCCGAAGAGGCGCCGATTCCAAAAAATGTCACGCGCCTTGCATTAAGAATCATCTCTGCACATTGGTCAATATCCTTCTGGTTGATAGAATACTCCAGATCGCTGACCGCGGTATTGGTATGCTTAATCACCTTGCGCTTGATATCAGAGGTACTGTCGCCCTCTGCAATTTCTTCATTGATGGTCTCACTGGGGCTGTCGATCAGCTCTTTTGCGAGATTAACCCGAAAAATCTGATAAGAATCATAATCCAGCTTTTTAAGAAACCGCATAACGGTTGTCTCACTGGTGCTGCAATAATTGGCCAGCTCTGTAATGGACAAAAGAATGGTAGCATCCGGATTATCCAGTATGTAGTCTGCAATGGTCTTCTGCGTTTTAGAGAGCAGATTGTATTTTGTTCGTATATCACTTAATAAAGAAGCCATAAGATTTCTCCCTTTTTCCTCTTTTTGAATTAATTATACTTCATAACTCTCTGAAAGTAAAACACTTTTTCGTTAATAATTTACGATATGTATGTTGACATCGTTAAAAAATGATGTTATAATTCGTTTATAATTTACGAATAGTAAATACAAAACGTAAATTTAATACTATTTTTGTGTAGAAACAAATAATCAGAGGAGGCAAAGATAAAAAATGAAAGCAGTAAGAATGTATAAGCCTGGAGACTTGAGGGTTGAGGATGTCGAGAAACCAAAAATGATGGACGACGAAGCGATGGTGAAGGTTCGCGCTGTTGGTCTTTGCGGTTCAGATATTCCAAGAGCTCTGGTCTATGGCGCTCACGTTTCACCGATTACCATCGGACATGAATTTTCCGGTGAAATCGAAGCTGTTGGAAAAAATGTGAAAAACTTTAAGCCCGGGGACCGGGTTGTGGTTCCGCCGCTCATTCCATGCGGGAAATGCGAATGGTGCCAGAAGGGAATCTACTCTTTATGTGAGGATTATGATTATTATGGCTCAAGACGCGACGGCGCCCTCGCCGAATATGTATCCGTCAAGGAATCCAACCTTTTAAGGGTTCCGGAGGGCGTATCCTATGAGGACGCCGCAACTCTTGACCCGTGTGCGAACGCCTATCACGGCCTCATGCGCGGCGGCTTTAAAGAAGGCGACAGTGTCTGTGTCTGCGGCACCGGCCCCATCGGCTTATTCGCCGCACAATACGCAAAGCTCTGCGGGGCGTCTCAGGTCATTGCGGTTGACGTATGGGATGAAAAGCTAAATATCGCCAAAAAAGTCGGCGCAGATGTGACGATCAATTCCTTAAACG
Organism: Eubacterium sp. BL-380-WT-2B; assembly: GCF_009696115.1. NCBI lineage: Bacteria > Bacillati > Bacillota > Clostridia > Eubacteriales > Eubacteriaceae > Eubacterium > Eubacterium sp. BL-380-WT-2B. The sequence continues at coordinate 330,884 of NZ_VUMP01000005.1, read as the reverse complement.
AAGATCCTGTGGAAGCAGTTAAAAAAGCGACCGATGGAAAAGGCGCAAATCTGGTCATTGATTTCTCCGGCGTGCCGGCCGCCCAGAAGCAGTGTATTCTCATGGCCTCTAAAATGGGACGGGTTGTCTTCCTCGGAATTTCTCATAAAGGCTTAGACTTAAGCGAAAAGGAAGTGGACACCATCATGCGCAGCCAGCTGAGCGTTATCGGTTCATGGAACTCCTTCACGAAGCCTTATCCCGGTGAGGACTGGACGGAATCCTTAAAAATGTTCGGCGAACGCGGAATGACCGCCAGGGATATCATCAGCCACCGCCTGCCGCTGGATGACTGCCCGGGTATCTTTGATAAAATCAAGGAAGGCGGCTTCTTCTACAACAAGGTCATGTTCTACCCCTGGGGACAGGAATAACCGAAAGGAAAAAAGCGATGCAGGCATTTGTACTTAATGAAAACAGAGAGCTCGAGGTTCGGGAGGTTCCCGAGCCTCTGGGAAATGACGATAACATCATCGTCAAGGTAAAATCCGCTTCGATCTGCGGCACAGACATGCGCACTTTCTTAAAGGGAAATGACAAAATTGACGTGCCGCGTGTCCTGGGCCACGAGTGTGCCGGGGATATTGTCCATGCCGGCAAACTTGCCAGGGAGCACGGCTATCAGGCAGGGGACCGTGTCACCATCGCCCCGGCCATCGGCTGCGGCGAGTGCTGGCCCTGCAAAACCGGCCATACCAATATGTGTGACCACCTGACCACCATCGGCTTCCAATATGAGGGCGTTTTCGCACCTTATCTGGAGATTCCGGCCCAGGCCATCAAGATGAACAATGTCATCAAGCTGCCGGACAGCATTGAGTATGATGACGCCACCCTGATCGAGCCAGCAGCCTGCGCCTTAAACGGCCAGCGCTACATGCACATTGAGCCCGGCGATTTCGTGGTCGTTTACGGCAGCGGCATGATCGGCTGTATCCATGCCGAGCTTGCTTTCCAGAAAGGGGCCGCAAAGGTCATTATTGTGGAACCTGTCGAAAAACGGGGAAAAATCGCCATGGAAAAGGTACCGGGTGTGATCTGGGTCAATCCCTTCACACAGGACACGGCGGCAGAGGTTGAAAAAATCACAGAGGGCCGCGGCGCCAATGTGGTCATCACAGCGACCTCTGTTCCTTCTGTCCACACCGAGGCTCAGGTCATCGCCGCAAAGATGGGGCGTATTTCGTTGTTTGGCGGGCTTCCGGGTGAGAGCAGGGGGCACATCGACTCGAACCTCATCCATTATAAGGAGCTTCAGGTCTGCGGTGTGCACGCCACTACGCCGGACTGTATGCGCGAAATTATGCAGCTCATGGCAGAAGGGAAGCTGGATGCCAAAAAGTATATCGAGCGTTCCATTAAGCTGGAAAATATCATGGACGGCTTCACCGCAATCCGGGATGAAAACATCATGAAGGTTGTTGTTCACCCATAAACTAAAAACAGGAGATCATCTATGAACTACCCAAAAATATACCTGGTACTGGATAACTGCTTTGCCATCAAGCGCTGGGTGGAGCCTGAAACCTGGGGGCCGCTCATTAAACAGCTTGGCTTTGACTATGTCGAGGCAAGCTTTGACAACGAGGCGGACTTTTTCTACTCGCCGGACTGGTACCTTGACGCGTGGTTTGACCGGGTAAAGGCAGTGGAGGCCGCGCAGGATATCCATGTCGCCAACTTTTTCACCGGCTATCAGACCTACCGCACTGCCGGACTGGCCCACCCAAACGAAAAAATGGCCCGCCATATGCTGGAGGGCTGGGTAAAGCCAGCCATTGAAAGGCTGGGCGCGCGCGGCTCCGGCATTGGCTTTTCGCTTCACGCTTATCCTGACAGGGTGCTCCAGGACCCGGAGCTCTACAAAAAAGAAACCCGCAAAGTTTCAGAGCTGCTGTCTGAAATCGGCGGCATCGCAAAGGACAACGGCAATATTCCGGTGTGCGTTGAGGCCATGTACGCGCCCCACCAGACTCCCTGGACCATCGAGGGCACAAAGAACTTTCTGAGAGACATCTACAACATCGGCCAGAATCCCGTCTACACCACCATCGACATGGGCCACATGGTTGGACAGGTGCGCTTTCAAAAACCCTCCCGGGACGCTGTCCGTAAAAGCATTGAAGCCGCAATAGAGGGCCGTGTCTTCACAGAGCCCTGGCTGGGCGGCGATACCACCTACGCAATCTGGGAGAAGGCCATCAAGGACAAAGATACCGGCGACGGTATCCTGGACGCCATTGAGGCCGACATGGCGCGCTATCCTCACCTTTTCTCCTTTGATCCGGCAGATTCTGACCCGTATGCCTGGCTTGAGGCGCTGGCCTGCTATTCCCCCATTATGCATATGCAGCAGACCAACGGCGTTACGTCCTCCCACGCGGCCTTCACAGAGGACAACAACGCCGCGGGCATCATCGACGGCGCCCGGCTCCTTGCGGCCATCGCAAAATCCTATGAAAAGGAAGATCCGGCCATGCCGCCAAAGGCTGAGGCCATCTACCTGAGCTTTGAAATTTTTGCATCCAATGCTGAGCATCCAAGAGAAATCAAAAACAAATTAAAAGAGACCTGCGCGTACTGGCGTACGTTTATTCCAAAGGATGGCATGCCGCTCAACGAACTCATTGAGCGGCTGAAATAAAACCGACAAGACTGAATGAAGGAGTAAAAAAATGAACAAACAAGAAATTTTAGGCCACATTGACCACACACTTTTAAAAGCATTCTCAACCTGGGACCAGATTAAAGCACTCTGCGACGACGCGGTGGAATATAAAACCGCTTCTGTCTGCATCCCCCCTTCCTTTGTAAAACAGGCGAAAGAGACCTACGGCGATGCCCTGAATGTCTGCACCGTTATTGGCTTCCCGCTGGGCTATAACACCACTGCCGTCAAGGCTTTTGAAGTGAAAGAAGCCATCCGCGAGGGCGCCTCGGAGGTGGATATGGTCATCAATATCGGCGCTTTAAAGGATAAGGACTACGACTATGTTCAAAATGAAATTGCTGAGCTGAAAAAAGCCGCCGGCGACCACATCTTAAAAGTCATTGTTGAAACCTGCTACCTGACCGAGGAGGAAAAGGTCAAGGTCTGCGAGCTGGTCACAAACGCTGGCGCAGACTATATCAAAACCTCCACTGGCTTTGGAACAGGCGGCGCTACCATTGAGGACATCAATCTCTTTAAAGCGCATATCGGGCCCTCTGTAAAAATGAAAGCCTCCGGGGGCGTGAAAACCGTAGAAGACCTGGAAATGTTTTTAGACGCAGGCTGTGAGCGCATCGGCACCAGCTCAGCCATCGGACTTTTAAAAGAAAGCTAGGCCAGGTGAAAAAAATGTATGATCTTGTGATCATCGGCGCCGGTGTTACCGGCTGCTGTATAGCACGCGAAATATCAAAATACGAAGTAAACGCATGCGTCATCGAAAAAGGGGACGACGTGGCTTCGGGAACCTCAAAGGCCAACACCGGTGTTATCCACACCGGCCTTGAGGCAGACCCGGGCTCCCTGATGGCAAAGTTATGCGTCGAAGGTAATCGATTAATGTGGGAGCTTTCTGAGGAACTGGATTTCCCGGTAAAGAAAAACGGAAAATTCATTGTCTGCACCCATGAGGAAGACCTGCCCAAGCTTAAAGAACAGCTGGACCACGCTGAGAAAAACGGCGTCCCGGGCTGCCGTATCGTCCCAAGAGATGAGGGGCTCAGGCTTGAGCCCAACCTCACCGAGCGGACCGTCGCCGCGCTTTATGCGCCCACCGGCGGCGTGATCTGTCCCTTTAATCTCGCCATCGCCATGGGTGAAAACGCAAACGTCAACGGCGTGGCATTCAAATTTGAAACCGAAGCCTATGACATTATCAAAGCAGACGGCTTCTACACCATCAAGACAAACCGCGGCGATATTCAAACAAAAGCCATCGCCAACGCTGCCGGCGTCTACGCCGATAAATTTCACAACATGGTCAGTGAAAAGAAAATCCACATCACTCCCAGAAAGGGCGAGTATATTTTCTTTGACAAATCACTGGGAACCATTTTCAACGCGACGGTGGTGCCGCTTCCCGGCAAGATGGGTAAAGGCATCGCCGCTTCCCAGACCATCCACGGCAACTTCTTTGTAGGACCGACCGCCACCGACGTGGACGACAAGGAATCCTTCCAGACCACCCAGGAGGTGCTCGACTCGCTGAAGGAAATCGCCGCCTCACCTGATTTTCTGCATAAAAACCCTCTGCCGCTTAATAAAATTATCACCTCCTTTGTGGGCCTGCGCGCACATGAGGACCACCACGAATTCATCGTTGAGGAGGTGGCCGACGCTGAAAACTTCTTTGACGCCGCTGGTATTGAGTCGCCGGGCCTCACAAGCTCACCGGCTATTGGCGTGATGCTCTCCGGCATCATCGCGGAGAAAATGCAGCTTAAAAAGAAAACGAACTTCATCGCCAGACGCAAGGGTGTCCTGAAATTCGACAGCCTGTCCGATGAAGAAAAAATGGCGCTCATCAAGGAAAAACCCGAATACGGCAATATTGTGTGCCGCTGCGAGATGGTCACCGAGGGTGAAATCATGGACGCCATCAACCGTCCCATCGGTGCAAAGTCCATGGATTCTGTCAAGCGCAGAACCCGGGCCGGCATGGGACGCTGCCAGGCGGGCTTCTGTACACCGCGCACCATGGAAATCCTTTCCAGAGAGCTGGGCATTAAAATGACAGACATCACCAAAAAAGGCGGTGCGTCGCAGCTTCTGACCGGCTGCGACAAAGAAATCGGACAGGAATGAGAGGTTGATTATGAAGTCTTATGAAATAGTCATCATCGGCGGGGGGCCGGCAGGACTTGCCGCTGCCATTTCCGCCAAACAGTCGGGCGTCAATGATATTTTGATTGTGGAGAGAGACCGGCGGCTCGGCGGCATTTTAAACCAGTGTATTCACAATGGTTTTGGCCTGCATACTTTTAAGGAGGAACTGACCGGGCCGGAGTACGCCCAGCGCTTCATCGACGAGGTCGCCGACCTGGGTATCGAATACAAGCTGAACACCATGGTGGTGGACATTGAGGGAGACAAGGTCCTCACCATCATGAACAGCACCGACGGCTTGGTTAAGCTTAAGGCAAAGGCCATCGTACTGGCCATGGGCTGCCGGGAACGCCCCCGGGGCGCCCTCAACATTCCCGGCTGCCGGCCCGCGGGCATTTACAGCGCCGGCACTGCCCAGCGTTTTGTCAATATCGAGGGCTTTATGCCCGGCCGCGAAATCGTGATTCTCGGCTCTGGAGATATCGGCCTCATCATGGCCAGGCGCCTGACCCTGGAAGGGGCAAAGGTAAAGGTCGTCGCTGAGATTATGCCGTACTCCGGCGGTCTTAAGCGCAACATTGTCCAATGCCTGGACGACTATGGCATTCCGCTTAAGCTGAGCCACACGGTTGTAGACATCAAGGGACAGGAACGGGTAGAAGGCGTCACCATCGCCCAGGTGGATGAAAACATGAAGCCTGTTCCCGGAACCGAGGAGGAATACAGCTGTGACACGCTCCTGCTGTCTGTTGGCCTCATCCCTGAGAATGAGCTTTCCAGCAAAATGGAGGTCAGCCTTGACCGGAAAACAAACGGCCCAATCGTAAATGAAAGCTTTGAGACCAATGTGGAAGGCGTTTTTGCCTGCGGCAACGTCCTCCATGTCCACGACCTGGTCGACTATGTTTCAGAGGAAGCTGCTGGCGCGGGAAAATGCGCGGCGGAATATGTCATAAAACAGCGAAAACCTGAATCCGGGCCTGTTGTCGAGCTGGTCGCAGGGGAGGGCGTCAGCTACACGGTGCCCAAAACCATTGACCTGAGCCGTATGGACGAAACCCTCAAGGTCCGCTTCCGCGTCAGCGGTGTTTATGAAAACTGCACAGTCTCTGTTTACTTTGACGATAAACGCGTCAAGCACCGCAAAAAGCGGATTGTCACCCCTGGAGAAATGGAACAAATCGAACTCGTCCGACAGGATCTCCAGGCTGAACCGGACTTAAAGCAGATTCTGATTAAAATCGAGGAGGCCTGAGCTTATGGAAAAACAAATCACCTGTATTGGATGCCCCCTCGGCTGTGCCGTCACGGTCACCATGAATCAGGGGGAAATCACCGACATCACCGGACACACCTGCAGCCGCGGCGAAAAGTATGCGCGTAAAGAGGTGACACATCCCACCCGTATCGTCACCTCCATTGTCAAAGTCAATGAAGGGGATATCCAGATGGTATCGGTCAAGACAGAATCCGACATACCAAAGGATAAAATATTTGACTGCATGGAGGCTATTCGTGAAATCGTTGTAACCGCACCTGTGAAGATTGGGGATATTATTGTACCGGATGTCTGCGGCACCGGCGTCAATGTTATTGCCACCAAAAACATCGACAAAAAAGCTTGCTCGTATTAAATACAATTGATAGGGAAAATTTAAATTAATTTAAAATAAGGGGTAAAATCATGAAAGAAAAAAAATATGTAGTAGGGATTGACTTAGGAACAACCAGCGCGAGAACGGTTGTGTTTGACTTTGACGGCAATGAAATCGGTTCAGGCCAGATCATGAATCCGCTGACTTATCCGGCTCCCGGACGCCAGGAGTGTGATGGCGATGAGCTCATCAAGCATTTGTACCGCACCACCCGCCTTGCCATTGACAACAGCGGCGTTGACCCTGAAGAAATCGCGGCCATCAGTACAGACGTGTTCCGCTGCACTGTGGCTCTGCGCGACGAAAACGGCGGCTTTACCATGCCCATCATTATCTGGCAGGATATGCGAAGCGCGGAAATGATCCCCGAGGTTGAGCGCAAGCTTGTGGCCGCAGGCTTATCTGCCGATGAGCTGTACGACCGCTGCGGCATGCCGCTTGGCGGCGTCAACCCGCAGAGCAACCTCCAGTGGATTCTGAAAAACATGCCGGAAGCCTATGAAAAGGCTGCCACCATCCACACCATGATGGGCCTTGTCACCAAGGCTTACGGCGCGGATGATTATTACGATGACATCAACGATACGCCGTGGGTACAGCTCAACGGTCCAGACTTCCAGTATGACCCGCAGATCTGCGCAGCCCTCGGCATTGATATCAATAAAATGGCGCCGCTGCGGCAGCCGGGCACCATCATCGGCAAGGTAACCGCCGAAGTTGCCGCGAGAACCGGCCTGGCAGAGGGCACTCCCATTGTCATGGGTACCGGCGACCAGCAGTCCGGCTGCCTGGGCTGTGGCTGTGTGCGTGAAGGCGTCGGCTATGCCTGCGGCGGCACTGCCGGTATCGTGGCTGGCAAGTCCTTTAACCTGCTGCGCGACCCATCCAGAAGATGCTACGTTTTAGGCACTCCCGACGGCGCATGGGTTATGGAAGGGGTTGCCAACGCCTCTGGCTCTGCCTTCAAATGGTTTAAAGAACAGTTCTGCGACGTTGAACAGCTGGCCGCGGAATCCCTCGACATCAGCGTCTATGACTTCCTGACCTCTGTGGCCACCAAATCGAACCCTGGGGCAAACGGCCTGTTCTTCCTGCCTTACTTTGCCGGTGCGGTCACACCAAACCAAAACCCCAACGCCCGCGGCACCTATATCGGTATGACCGTCGGACACACTAAGGAAGACTTTATCCGCGCCACCATGGAAGGAGTAAACTATGATATCCGTGATATGCTGGACGCCATGGTCTCCGGCGGCGCTCCAGACTTTGACATGGTCCGCCTGACCGGCGGTATCTTCCGCTCAGAACTCTGGTGCCAGATGCAGGCCGATATCTTTAACCGCTCCTGCGAAGTTGTCGCCGTGGAAGAAGCCACAGCCCTCGGCTGCGCCATGGTCGCCGCTGTCGGCGTAGGCATCTACAAGGACTTTGAGGAGGCCGAAAAACACATGGTAAAAATCCGCAGACGCTATGAGCCCAATCCAGAAAATGTCAAACGCTACGAGGACGCCTTCCGTACCTGGCAGCAGATTTACAAATCCCTGTCTACCGGCGCCTTTGACCAGGTGGTAGCATTCCAGGATAAATACCGCTAAACCTCACATAAATGCATTCAAAGAGCAGCCCCCGGCTGCTCTTTTTTATTTCTCAAGTCTTATTCAGAGCCACAGCGATACGGGACTTGTTCATCTCTTCAAAATAAACATCCTCATTCTGCATAAAGGTCGCAATATAAAGAATATCAATGATGGTCAGCTGCACAATACGCGACGCCATGGCCTCAGAATGGTACTTCTTATCATTGGTCGAGCTCAGCAGATAAAGATCCGACATTTTGGCCAGGCTTGAGTTGGCATAGCTGGTCAGGCTGATAATTTTACTTCCGTTTTTCCGGGCAATGGATACCGCATTCAGTACTTCCTGGCTCTCCCCGGTGTGCGAAACCGCTATGAAAAGATCATCCGGTGTCGAATGCGCGCAGATAATATTCATCTGGTGCGGGTCGGGATGGCTGCACACATTGATGCCGATATTGCCGAATTTGTGCAGCGCATCCTGAGAAATGGACGCGGACGCGCCCACGCCAAAAAAGAGAACCCGCTTCGACGCTGCGAGAAACTCAAGAAACTCGGCAATGGTGTCTTCACTCAGGGTCTGCTCCAGGTCATTGATGGCTGTTACATTATGCTTGATGACCTTTTTCTTAATGGTCGCCAGGCCATCTTCCTCACTCAGCTCTTCATTAAGGGTTTCGCCCGGTTTTTCTGTCAATTCCTTTGCCAGGTTAATGCGAAAAACTTGGTAGGAATCGTATTCCAGCTTTTTAAGCAGCCGCATGACCGTTGTCTCGCTGGTGTCGCCCTTCCCGGCCAGTTCTGTAATTGACAGCAAAGTCACCTTCTCCGGTTCACACAGGATATAATCCGCTAAACGCTTCTGTGCCTTTGAAAAGGTATTGTATTTTATTCTGATATCTGATAAAAGAGATTTCAAGGTACCCTTTACCTCCATTCTATATTTATCTTTTTTTATTTTTATAAGATTGATTATACTTTATAATTTTGCTTTTGTAAAACACTTAAAAACGCAAAAAATTAATTAACAGAAAATTTTTTACGCTTTTTGTTGACAACCTCAAAAAATCATGCTAGAATAAGTTCAAAATTTACGGTAAATAATTTACTTTAGTAAATAATAAACCGTAAATAATCCAAGCAGACTTTTCATTTAAGGAGGATTATGATGAAAGCAGTACGTATGTATAAACCTGGAGATTTAAGAGTTGAAGATGTGCCAAAACCAGAGATGATGCCCGATGAAGCCATGGTTAAGGTAAAGGCAGTCGGCCTCTGCGGATCGGATATTCCAAGAGCGCTGGTTTATGGGGCGCATGTTTCTCCAATCACCATCGGCCATGAGTTTTCTGGTGAAATCGAAGCCGTTGGCTCAGAGGTTAAGAATTTCAAGCCGGGTGACCGCGTTGTGGTTCCGCCGCTTATTCCATGCGGTGAATGCGAATGGTGCCAGAAGGGGATTTACTCCTTATGCGAAGATTATGACTACTATGGTTCAAGACGTGACGGCGCGCTGGCCGAATACGTATCTGTTAAGGAATCCAACCTTTTAAAGGTTCCGGACAAGGTGTCCTTTGAAGACGCCGCGACCCTCGACCCCTGCGCAAACGCATACCACGGTCTGATGCGCGGTAACTTTAAAGAGGGCGACAGCGTGTGTGTTGTGGGAACAGGCCCGATCGGTTTATTTGCAGCACAGTATGCCAAATTATACGGCGCTTCCAAGGTGATCGCAGTGGACGTCTGGGATGAAAAACTGGAAATCGCTAAAAAGGTTGGCGCAGACGTGGTGATCAACTCAACCAAGGAGGACGCTGTCGAAGCGGTTCACCAGGCAACGGATGGTAAAGGGGCAAACATCGTCATTGACTTTTCCGGCGCTCCGATCGCGCAGAAACAGTGTATCTTAATGGCCAGCAAAATGGGCCGCGTCGTTTTCCTGGGCATTTCTCACAAGGGTCTGGATTTAAGCGAAAAAGAAGTGGATACCATCATGAGAAGCCAGCTGAGCGTTGTCGGTTCATGGAACTCCTTCACCAAACCATATCCTGGTGAAGACTGGACAGAATCCTTAAAAGGCTTTGATGAAAAGGGCATGACCGCCAAGGATATCATCAGCCACCGCCTGCCGCTGGACGATGCGCCCGCTGTACTCGGTGAAATTGCCAAGGGCGGCTACTTCTACAATAAGGTTATGTTCTATCCAGATGGTTATGACGGGGATTTTGATACGGTTTAATACAATTTGTTTTTAAAATAAATCTATAGGGAATTTAAGAGGAGAATCATTATGTACGAAGCTCAATATTTTATGGGAGTTGACACCGGAACACAGAGTGTGCGTGTCGTTGTTGCAGATATCAGCGGGAATATCGTCGCCAGTGACGAGCAGGTTTATGAAACCTATTATCCGCAGCCAGGCTGGGCGGAACAAAAGCCCGCGGACTGGTGGAGCTGTTTTAACAAAGCGGTTGAAAATGTTACAAAAAACTTATCAATGGGGATCCGCTACAGCATTAAGTCCATCAGTGTCTGCTCAACCTCATCCACGGTTTTAGCTGTCGACGAGCAGGGGAATCCGATGATGGATGCCATCATGTGGATGGATACCCGCGCGGTTAAGGAAATGGAAAAAATCAACGCCACTGCTGATCCGGTTCTGGAATACTGCGGCGGGGAAGATTCCGTTGAATGGATGATCCCAAAAACACTCTGGATCAAAAACAACAAACCAGAAATTTACAAAGACAGCTACAAAATCATCGAGCAGCTGGACTGGATGAATTATCAGCTGTGCGGCACCTTTGCCACCTCCATCTGCCAGGCAGCCTGTAAATGGAACTATGTATCCTGCGAAGGCGGCTGGAACAGTGCGTTCTTCAAAAAGATCGGCCTGGACGATTACGAGGAAAAGCTCGTCACCGATGTCAGACGTCTCGGCGAAGAGCTTGGGAGAATTGATCCCGCTTTCGCTGAAAAATATGACTTGAACCCAGATATGATGGTGGTGCAGGGGGGCATCGACGCCCACATCGGCATGCTTGGCCTTGGCGTTGCAAGACCGGGTAAAATGGCCATGATCATGGGCACCAGCTTTGTGCAGCTCGCATTTGCCAACGCCGATGAAAAGCTGAAGCTTGACGGCATCTGGGGCCCTTACAACGAACCCGTTGTGCCAAACGCGTGGCTTCTGGAAGGCGGCCAGATTTCTGCCGGCTCCATTGTCAAATGGTTCATGCGCGAATTTGACCTGAACAAAATGGAAAACCCCTATGCTTACATGAATGAACAGGTCGAAAAAATCGCACCCGGTTCTGACGGCTTAGTGGCTCTGGATTTCTTCCAGGGTAACCGCACACCGTACAAAGATCCAAACGCAAAGGGCGTCATCTACGGCCTTACCTTAAGCCACACCAAAGCACACATTTACCGCGCTTTACTGGAATCCGTTGCCCTGGGCACAAAAAACATCATCGACAACTTTGAAAAGCAGGGCTGCCCGGTCGATATGGTCGTTGGCTGCGGCGGCGTCACCAAGGACGCCACCTGGATGCAGATCATCGCAGACGCCACCGGCAAACCCATCATTGTTACCGTTGACCCGAGTGCCGGCGCACTGGGCTGTACCATCGTCGCCGCTGTCGGCGCAAAGGCCTACCCAGACTTCGAGCAGGCCACCAAGGGAATGGTTAAGGAAGCCTACACGGTTACCCCGAACCCGGATGTATACGACGATTACCAGAAGGTATTTGATACCTATGTTGAATTATATGAAGAATTAAAAGGCACCATGTCTAAAGAAAGATAGAGGAACTGACAAAATGAACAATCAGGAAATTTTAAGCCACATTGACCATACCTTATTAAAACCCTTTTCTACCTGGGAGCAGATCGCAGAAATCTGCAATGACGCCATTGAAAACAAGACCGCGTCTGTCTGTATCCCCCCATCCTTTGTAAAACCAGTTAAAGAAGCCTACGGTGATAAGCTGACCATCTGCACGGTTATCGGCTTCCCTCTTGGCTACAATACCACTGCCACCAAGGTTTTTGAAGCAAAAGAAGCCGTAAAGGAAGGCGCGGCCGAGATCGATATGGTTATCAACATCGGCGCTTTAAAGGACGGCAAATACGATTTTGTCCAGAATGAAATCGCAGAGATCAAAAAAGCAGTGGGGGATAATATCCTGAAAGTGATCGTTGAAACCTGCTTCCTGACCGAGGAAGAAAAGATCAAGATCTGCGAGCTCGTCACCGCCGCTGGCGCAGATTTTATCAAAACCTCTACCGGCTTCGGCACCGCTGGCGCCACTAGAGAAGATATCCGCCTGTTTAAAGAACACATTGGTCCAAACGTGAAAATGAAAGCCGCAGGCGGCGTAAAAACCAAAGAAGATTTAGTTGACTTCCTGGAACTCGGCTGTGAACGTATCGGTACCAGCTCTGCTGTCTCCATGCTCAAGGGCGGGGAAGCACAAGGGTATTAAAAAACAAACCCAACCTGCAGATAATTCCTGCAGGTTGGGTTTTCTTTTATTTAGAACATTTTATGGCTCCGCTTTTTGATAAAGGCTGCTGCCACATCCAGCAAAATCAACAGTCCAAAAATAACGGACCATGGATCAAACAGCCTGAAGCTCAGGCTCAGGGGCTGCGTGAGGAAGAAAAGCGTCAATAATGCGAGGGATACCAAGGTGGTAGTCCAGCGGATTACCTTATTCTTCTTTAAAGATGTCATCATCAGGAGCATTGCTCCCATAACGGCCAGCAAATTAAAGACGGATATCTCTCTGCTGCCCAGAACCGCCGCATTGCTGCTGCTTTTCCCGACAATATGGCTGAGCAGGCTTTCACCTTCGCCGCTGATCCAGCGCTCCACAGTGCTTCTCTGCGTTTTTCTTCCAGGCTTTCCACTTATTCCAGAAGCAGAGGCAGCACTCTGACCACCATCCCTTATGCCAGTATTTGGCGCAATACTGCTGGCTTTAGCCGTGCGCGGCAGGATTTTATCAGCTTCCTTCTGGATCTTATCCAGTACGCTGCCTTCTGCATTCGTGTCTGGTATCTCTAAATCTGGCGGATCAATTGAAGGTCCTGATGTATCAGGATTTTCTGGTTTACCAGGCTCCGCCGGGTTGTCAGGCTCAGGCGGCAGTGCCGTATCCTTTGCGAACTCGACCTGTACCGTCTGTGTCTGTGTAATGTTCGTGAGTGTGACACTGTTTTTATCCAGTAAATCTTTGCGCTCAGCATTGTTGACAAACACCCTGGCCGTATGCCAGCCCTCAGCCGGTTTCCAGCTGACGGAATAATCTCCATGCTCTGGAACGCTGCTGTTTCCTGCGCTGATGCTTCCATTACCGGCAATAATTCCTGTGATGACTGGCCATGCTTTTGATGGTGTTTCGTCTGTATCTTTTTTGAAAACAACCTCAACCTGATGGTCGGTGTCAATCTTTTCAAACCTGACACTGCCTTTATTTTCCAGATTTTCAATCGGAATATTGTCAACCTTCACGCTTTCCACATGCCATCCGCTGTCTGCTTCCCAGCACACCTCATAGGATGCACCCGTTTCGACTGTCTTTGTGCCGTTAACCTGTCCCTGTCCATTTTTAGAAACCGTTATGCGGTGCTGGACTCCCGGAGCTGGCGGTATGGGCTGGCAGACTACCTGTACACGATGGTCTGCGGTAATATTTTCAAAGGTAACACTTCCGGCAGACTTCAAGTCATCCCGAACAACATTATCAATAATCACGGTCGTGACATAGGCATTGCTGCCTGGTTTCCAGCTGATAGTAACTGTTTCATTTTCGTCTGCAATCCGGCTGCTGTCAATGGTGCTGCCAATACCGCCGACAATTTCGGTGGAGATGGTATAGGTTTTGGCCGGTTCATCAGGCGCTTCTGGTTCATCAGGAGAGCCAGCCTTTCCAAATTCAACAGCGATAAAATGATTCTGGGCGACATTTTCAAAGACAACATGGTCCGTGGTTAACAGGTCGTCCCTTTTGACACCGTCAATATGGATTGCCTTCACCGTATAATCATTGCTGTCCGGCGCCCATGTTACCGTAGTGGTATCTCCCTTTGCCACCACCGATGAAGCACTGATGCTGCCGCCGGTCGTACACTCTGTTGTGATCTTAAAGGTATCGGCATCCGGTGCCGGATTAGTGTCTGGTTTTCCCAGAACAACCTCGATGCTGTGGTCGGTGTTCACCTGGCTGAAGGCATAGCTTCTCAAATCTTTTACCGCGCCACTGAGGGGCTGGCCGTCTACCTTTACAGCTTTGACCTCATAGGCAGTATCGGACCAGCTCCAGCCAATGCTCACATCACTTCCTTCTTCAATATTTCCAGCCAGCGATGGTGTAATGGACGCGCCGGGAGCGCCGGAAATACTGGTGCTGACGCTGTATTTGGGCGCAGTCTCCGGAGCTGCCTTTTCCACTGGCCTGAGCTGGACAGTTACCTGATAGGGATCTGCAATATCGCTTAAAATCAAATGGTTATCCGCATAGCTTACAGGAATCGGGACACCGCTGGCAGTTACCGAAACGCCTGCCGTCGCATAGCCCTCGTCGGGAGTCCATGAGACCTCCATGCTGCCGCCCTTTTCAACAGAGCTTCCGGCAGTGATGGTACCAGTACCACCCTCCATTCCGGTCGCTACCGGGAATAATTCTGTGGCCGCGCTGCCATCCAGCCGTTCTGTTGTCACCTTTATACGATGATTATCCACAATTTTATTGTTGCTGTCTGATGGTACATCAATGACAACGGTACTGTTGTCACCCGCAGGCTGTGGCTCATCCTCAGACATTGGCATTAAGGCTGCGGACTGCGGGGAAGACACTGTCTGCTCTTCACCGTCGTCAATTTGATAGCTCTTGATATACCAGCCGTCCGAAGCCTTCGCGGCTACCGTATAGGCTTCATCATTATAAAAAACGGTTTTTGTCGGGTCGATGGATCCCTGGCCCTCTACCATTGTTGCGATTTTTAACAGGTTCGGCTTCAGGACAACCTCTACCTTTGTTTCAGCTTCTGCCTTAACCTCAATATGTCCTGTGGTCACCGCTTCCGCTGCCACCTCCTGCCGCTCTCCGTTGACTAGGATATGATCAACCAGATACCGCTTGTCTTCCGGGGCATTCCACTCTACTTTGTAGGATTCGTCCTTATTGACAACGGCAGAGCTGCTGATCTCACCCGGGCCTCCCACAAGGGTGGTCTCCACAGGTACTTTAACCGTGGATAGCGCCTCGCCATTTTTCTCAAAAACTGCTTTAACCGTATGATCCTCCCGGATATCATTAAAGGTTACTTTTTTCGCTGCCATGATCTCCGCGTCTGCGGGCTGCCCGTCAATGGTAATGGATTTTACGGCATAACCCGCGTCCTCCGACCATGCGATCTCCCGGGACGCGCCTTCCTTTACCACACCGGTTTCTGTAATGACGCCGCCTTCATTCCGGACAGTGTTCACGGTATAATAGCCCGGCAGGGCAGAAGGACTGCTGTCTGGCAGCTTTTCTTCAAAATGAACTTCTACCCTGTGGTCTGCGTTCATATCACTGAAGGTAAAGCTTCCGCCATCCTGAAGAGGCCGCGCGGATCCATCCACAACAATCCCTGTGACCCGGTACAAATCACCCGCGTTCCATGTCACCGTATGGTTTTCACCTGCTGCGATGGTCTGGGTTTCTGTGAGGGTGGTGGTGGCGTCGCCGCCGATTTTCACAGTCTGCACCGTATAATAATGCGCTTCCCCGGACGGCGTATCCGCGTCCTTTTCAAAAATGACATAAATCGTGCGGTTTCTGTCCGCCCTTGGCTGTGTGTAGCTGCCGCTGTGTCCATCGCCCAGCAGCTCGTCATGCACGCCGTTGTCGATCATGACCTGGGCGACGTGATAGCCTTCGTCTGCTTTCCAGCTCACAGAATAGCTGCTGCCCTCATCGACGGTTTTAGAAGAATCAATGGTTCCATGGCCCACCTTGGCGGTCAGAATGTCATAAACCTTTTTCCATTGCGCCTTAACGGTCATGGCGTCGCCTGAAACCTGCCCCTCATTCTTGATGGTTTCAGCCGTGATGCTTTCTGTGCCGGATTTCCAGCCGTCAAAACGCCATTGCTGGCCCTGGCTGTCCATCCAGTTCTGAGGCGTTTCTGGCAGTTTATCGCCGATAGCCTGCCCATAAACCATATTTACCCTGGCTGCCTCTGTGCCCTGAGGGCCGTAGTCAAAGGTGACCACATAGCCTGTGTTCTGCCAGACCGCGTAGAGGGTCGTGGGGTTGTCCGCTTTAAAATCCTTTCCAAGCTTATCCTCAGAAATCAGCTCAGCAGCCGAAAAATCCTTGTCTGTCGCAGCAAAATCTGCGTGTGGCTTGGCCGACCAGCCCAGAAATTTATAGCCCGCCCTTGCGTTTGCCTGTGCGGTCATATCCGGCAGGGTAAAGGTGTTGTCGGCTAAGACATTGGCCTTTTCGCCATATTGCTTCAGCTGGTCTGCTGTCTCTGGGGTATCACCGCCCTGCTTCTGGCTGCTGTCCAGAAAGGTTATCTGAGCGTCTTTGAATACACTGTAGATTTCCAGCTGTGTGTTTTTCCCAGCTGCTGCGTTCTCCGCGTCCCTGGCAAAGGCCTCTTTTCCAAAGAGATCTTTTGTGATTTTGCTGTCCTTGGTAAAGGAGATGTCCTTTTCCTCAGAGGGGTCTTGCTCCTCCTCTGTTTCTGCTGCCGGTGCCACAGCCTTTGACGGGTCCTCCACGCTCCAGCCTGTAAACAGGCGGGATTTTGGCTTGCCTTCATCATCGACTGCTGTGGTATCCACAAAATTTTCGGCTATCGGCACGCCGTTAAAAGAAGGAAAATCACCTTCCTGGACCGAGCCATTATAGACGATATCCTCAACGGTTTTGCCATCGCCGGGTTTTGCCGGCTCAGCAGCAGACGGATCAAAATCGAAATGGACATCGTAGGCGTTATTTTCCCAGACCGCGTATACCTTTGTATCCGCAGACACAGTGGATTTACCCGGAATAAAGGCATTGGCGGGCTCGGTATAGTCCGGGCTTTCGGGGTTGGCTGCAGTAAATGCCTGCAGCTCCTGTTTGAAATCGGCCAGACGGATATCGCCGTCTGTCATTTCCTCATCCCTGGTGCTGTCTGCCACCACCTGCCTGTTTTTTGACCAGCCCGCGAATGTGTATCCTATACGGGATGGGGCGTCAATGGTGGTCTCCACACCGTCATCGCCGGTTACTTTTTTATGCAGCGCTGTTGTTCTGTCACCAACCTTGAGTGCCCGTTCGCCATCGTTGTCGCCGTAGATGTCAAACACGGCTTTATCCGCAGCCGTATCTTGGTCAGCCTCCTCAAACCCCTCAGGATTTGCATATTCGGCCGCATCCGGGTCTCCTGCTTTTACATTGTTGTAGTAGGTGACCGTGAGCGGGTCTGTGACGGTGAGGGTTTTGCTGTCCTCGTAGGTGGTGACCGCGCCCGCGTCGCCCGCTACGGGGATTTCCCATTTATACTTGATGCGATAGGTTCCCCGGTCATCAGAGGCTACCGTTTCTGATGCATCCTCGCTGCCATTTGTAAAATCTTTTTCTCCGCGGAATTTAGCGTCCAGGTTATTTTGAGACAAATCTGGAATCAGCGTCTCAATTTCCTTACTGGGGTCGTCCGGATCCTTTGTCACCTTATATATCGTCGTAGTTATTTTTCCACGGTCAGCGTTCGCGCTGTCGACAGCGATATTTGTATAGCCCGTATCCGTAATATCCGGATTATACCGGATGGCTGACAGACTGGAACCGCCTGGATTTTTCATAATATTATCCAGCTCCTCTGCGCTGGTCTTGACAAAGGCAATGGTATTCCGATGGTTATATTTCTGGTCAACATCTGTGACAAGGCCGCCGTCATTTTTCTGCAGCCCCACATAGATGCGGGAATCCTTAGAGCCCGGCGCCAGAGGATGGTCACTCTCGCCAAGGGACATGGTAGTGGTAGGAATAATACGCATGGCCCGTTTACCGACAACGGTATTTTCACCTTCTGTCATGGCGACCTCCACATTCGCCCAGCCGACACCTGGATACATCCGGGTGATATGGTCATCCTGAACCACTGTTCCGTCTTCTTTAACAGTGCGTCCAATGGTCAGTACCGGCGGATTGACCATCTCCTTTTCCGGGTTTCCATCTGCGTCCAGTACTGGTTCGCCTTTGTCGTCCTTTTTTGTCTGTTCAATCTGGAGTGGGCTGGCGTCGCTGCCAGCTGTCCATTTAACATTGTATTTGCCGGTGTCAACCACCGTGTTATTGCTGAAGGTCGGCGGCTTTAAAATATTGCGAACCGTGTCGTAGCCCTTGATGGCCCCAGTGTTTTTATCCTTCTCAACGTTAAAGATTGCGCTGGATGCCGAGGCCGCTGAGTAAGCCCTGGCAGTCAGCCGTTCATAATCGGAGGAAAAGTCTGTATCCGCCGGGTTTGCCAGCGTATTTAACTGCGGGTATAAGCCGCTTTCAATGGTATAGGCATCCATGGGCTGCCTCTGGAGCTCCTCAGTGGTGAGGCCTGTGATCCCCGTCTGCTTATCGGTGGCACCTCCCTTGGCGTACTCACCCATGGCAGTGGTCTGTTTGTCGTAATAGCAGTTTGAATAAGTGGCTGTGCTTGCGCTTGAGCCCACAAAACCGCCGACAGACGCCGCCGCGGTTCCCGGCACTGTGGTTAAGCCGCCGACTTCACCTGCCGCGTAGCAATTTTTAAAACTCGGACTTGATGCGGCATACCCAACGAAACCACCCATGCTGGTTCCGCTGTTTAACATGCCCACCATTGTTGTAGAGTAACAATTATTAAACTCAGCTGCTACATTTGTGTGTCCTACAAAACCTCCGATGCTGCTTGTTCCTTCTACACTGCCCGCGGTCCAGCAATTATTGAAAACTGTTTTTTTTCCTTCTGGGTATCCTACAAAACCACCTGTATATGCTGTACCATAGACTACGTTATTCGTGAAGCAGTTATTCATCGTATATCCGCCGCTGCATGAGACAAATCCGCCAGAATGCCCGCCGCCTGTAGTGATAAGCGCACCGTCAATGGCGTAACAATTATTAAATTCACCTCCGGAAATCGGGCCTAATAGACCACCACTACACTGAGATGCAGTAACATATACTTTTTTTGCATAGCAATTGGTAACCCTTATGCCATTTGTTGTTTCAGCTGATTTTCCGATTAAACCAGCTGCGCCATAAAAAGCGGTTTTTGAAAGTGAGTTTTCTACTCCAATATTTTCCATTATCAATCCATTACCGGCGTATCCGATAATCGCAACTCCCTGTACTCCAGAACTGGAAGTTGTCCTTATCTTAGCACTGTCAAAATAGAAGTTTTTAATGTTCACATCACCGCTTGTTGACGCAATAAAACCCGTATGTCCACTGGCAGTCTCCACATTTAAATTGTAGATGGTCGGGTATTCCCTGCCACCATAATAGCCGCAGTTTTCATCCCGCTGGCCTTCAATGCTGATGGCTCCAGTCAGCGTTACCGGTTCCCATTTTGGCGGCACAGCATCTTCACGCCCGCCCATGTCCATGTCTGCTGCAATGACAATTTTCGCAATGCTGTTTGTGCTGTACTGCGTCATTGCCCAGCGCAGCGCCTCCGGTGTTGTTACCGTACATACATTTCCAGTAATATCCGCACCTGCCGGCTTTGTTGTGACACTATTTATACCATCCCACACGGGTATCCCGTCTTCTGCAGAAAAGGTTTTAAACTTAATTTCTGCCTCATAGGCATCCCTTATATCTTCATTTTTCGCTTCCGCCGTTTCCGGCATCGCCACAGCCATCAAGCCCAGGAGCAGGACGATAATCATCATCATACATCCCAGACACCTTATTCCTTTTTTCGCGCCACTCATTTTACTCTCCTCACTTCTTACCTTTTTTATTGTTCAGGGGAAGCTTCATATTCCTTATTTATATCTGTTTTGTTCTTTTCTGTCATTTTAAACTTTTTTTTACCGGATTCCAAGAATCCCTGATAAAGCGTTCCCTGATTTTTTAGACCATCTTTTTTGGAAAAAGGGTTCATTTTTTATGCCTGTGCTTAAAAAATTTTCTGTTCTTGACAGAATGCTGGGATTAGCCTATCCTATAATCATGAATAAAATGAGCCCAAAACTTAAGAAAAAAATTGAATCCTTGCTTGTGGCCTATGGAAAAGGGGACTGGTCGGCCTTTGAGGAGGTATACCGGCTTGCCTACAATTTTCAATTTCTTCAGGCCTGTCAATTTCTCGGCGACGCCTGCATGGCGGAGGACGTTGTTCAGGAGACCTTTCTGCGCCTTTATAAAAACCCTGGGAAAATCGCCAATATCCGCTATCCATACGCTTATCTGAAACAGATTACCTATAATCTCTGTATCGATAAAATCTCCGCACCTGTCAACACAAATGAGTGCCGGGCGGATGAAGAGCTTCTGTGTTTTATCGAGGATGAACGGCCAGACGCTTCTCCAGAATCCCATGCCATTCTCACAGCTGCCAGCGATGAGCTGAACGCCGCGCTCCAGACGCTGCCGCCGGACGAGCGGACCATTTTTATCCTGCGCTTTGTGGACGAGCTGAAAATAAACGAAATCGTCCTTGCCACCGGGCTGTCAAAAAGTACGGTTAAACGCAAAATCCAAACGGCCAGGGAGCACATGAAAAATATTCTTCATCCCAGGTGGATGCCTGGTTTTCTGCTCACTGGAACGCTGGCTTCCCTCGTCCAGAACGGATTTACTGACTTTGCCATGGACACGGCAAGGGCAGACCGTATCCTTTACGCGCTGATGGAACATGGTTCTGAGCTGGCAGGGCAGGGGAGCGCTGCCGGCATCTCCGCACACGCGGTATCCTCCATATCGGCCAACTCCAGGCTTTCTGCTTTTTTCTCATCCTTAAGCTCCTCGACCCTTGTCACTGCAACCTGTACGGTAGTGGTGACCGGAGCAGTGCTGATTGCGCCATCGGCCATTCATCAGAGCATTGTAACAGCAGATGATACAGCAGAAGCCCATGAACCGGAACCTTATACCCTTGCTGAAGAAAGTCCGGAAGCGGCAAGTGCCCCCGCCGACACACAAATACCAGAACTGGTTTCCTATGAGTGCATCGACGGGACCATTGTTCTGACTTTAAAGGATGATCTCTCCGGAGTCGATTACGCTGCCATAACGGCCTCTTCGGATAACGGGCCTGTCCCTCCTGTTAACATCAGCGAAGCTGAAAACCAGGTGATTTTTGAAATCTCAAACGCGCCTTTAACAGTCAATATCTGCGATAAAGCAGGGAACAGCGGAAGCATGGTTATTGAACCCGACCCAGCCCCTGAGCGGCCATAACCATCGCTGCCAAAGCATAACAAAAACGCCCCTCTAGACGCTGCCAGCTGGCAGCCGTCCAAAGGGGACGTTTTTTATTGTGTCTTATCTTCCTTTTCTTTTTTCTCTCCCAACATCATTACCATCAGTGCTTCCATCAGAAGCAGTATCAGGAAAAGGGGAGACCACTTATCAAAAAAGGTGAATTTCAAAATCAGCGGTTGTGTGGCAAAGAACAGGATAACCGCAGTAAGCGAGGCAATGACGCCATAGCCCCGTACCTGTTTTTTAAACAGGAAGGACGCCAGAGTCAGCACAATCACACCAGAGGTCGCAAACAGGTCAAGGAGTGATAATGCGCTGGCGCTGTCTTTTAAACCAAACAATTTCTGAAGCAGGGGCTGCCAGCTGTTTTCCTGCGCCGCACGGTCTCTGATTCCGGTAACCGGCGCAATGCTGCTCATGGTCACCTGCGTTGTTTTTTCAAACATTGAAGCCGGTTCATTATTTACAGCTCCGCCGTTATGCTGCCCGCTGTCATGATTTCCCTGTCCGTCTCCGTCGGGATACCCCGGCGTAACAGCGCTTTCGTCAGATGGGGGATCGGCTTTTTTAAAGGAAACCCGGATATCCTGGCTTTTTTCCACTTGCTTAAAGTCCATTCCATTTTTCCCAATGAGGTCTGGGCGTTCTTCGCCGTTTACCCAGACCATCTCAACCACGTATCCCTCTGCTGGTGTCCAGCGGACAGCGGCATCCTCTCCTTTTTCGATTGTCATACTGCTGCTGATGGTTCCAAGTCCGCCCTTGATCCCTGTTGTTATCTGAACCTGCTCGTCTGGGGAGGGCACCATGCCGTCTTCTTTTTCAAAAATAACATTGACGGTATGGTCTTTTCCAATATCGTCAAAGGTGATTTCACCTTTTTGAGTGAGCTGTGGCTGCACCACGCCGTCAATCTCTACCCGGACTGCTTTCCAGCCTTTTTCAGGCTTCCAGGCCACTGTGTGGCTGCTGCCTTTTTCCAGGCTGGCTGTAGGTGTGATGCTGCCCTGTCCCTCAATGGAGGTGCCGATCACATAAAAATCTTTCTGTGTTTCTCCGCCGCTTTGGGCTGGAGTATAGATTACTGTAATCTGGTGGTCCTCTGTGACGTTGTCAAAGGTGATACTGTCTTTATCTCTGAGATCATCACGGACAACGCCATCTACAATAACAGTGCCGACCTCCTGGCCTTCGCCGGGATGCCAGTGAACCGTATGGCTCTGGCCATCCGGCACAGCCGCGGTACTGTCGATGCTGCCGCTGCCTCCGCCAATGGTGGTGGCGATGGTGTGCTCCTGCTTTTGTCCTCCGCCTTCGCCGTCTTTTTCAAAAATCACCTCTACCTGATGGCTCATCTGAATGTCATTAAAACCCGCTCTGTCCTTATCCACAAGATCTGGCCGCTCAACGCCGTCCACAATCACTCTGGCGACTCTGCAGCCTTCATCCGCTTTCCAGGTAACCTGATGATCTGCTCCTTTATCAACGGTTACGGTCGGGCTTATGACACCTCCGGCATTGCGGAGGGTGGAGATGGTATACTGGTCATCTCCACCGGGAATAACATCAGGATTCCGGCCTTTTTCCTTCAGAATAACCTCAATCCGGTGATTGGCCTGAATGTCTGTAAAATCATAGGCTGTGGCCTCCTTCAAGCTGTCGACAAGGTTTCCGTCAATCCTCACCTCCTGTACCTCATAGCGGCTGCTGTCAATCTTCCATTCGATGTGTTTCTGGCTCCCCGGGGCAATACCCACGATGGACGGGGTAATCTCGCCCTCGCCGTTTCTCACGGCTGTCTCAATGGCGTAATGGGTCTCTGATTCCTCGGGTATTTCGGGGTCACTGCTGCCAGCGTTATTGTTTCCCTTCATGCCAATGGTCACAATGACGTCATAATGGTCATGAATATCCTCCAGGGCCAGACTGCCCTCAGACACAGAAGGGGCGAGGTCCGGCCGTTCTACGCCGTTGACGGTCACGGTCACTTTTTTGACCTCATAGCCATCTGGAATGCCTGTCCATTGAACGGTTGTCCCTTCTCCGGCATCAAACATCCCTGTGCCGCTCACTGTCCCCGGGCCGCCCTCAACACGGCCTGTGACAGTATACATCTGTTCCTCAGAGGGGGGCGCTTCACCTTTTTTAGCGTAAATCACCTTCACCTCATGGTCAGTGGTAATACCGCTGACCGGTACGACCACCTGGTCACCGACAATGCTTGTATCAATTTCGTTTTTTTCTGCCGCGTACACAACCTGCGCCGAGAAAGGATTTTTCACGCTGGCTGTCTGCTGGACGTCCGGGTCTTTATACTCGTGGATGGTCGCACCATCGACCTTGACTTTCCATAAATACCAGCCCTCGTCCGGATGAGCGTTAACCTCATAATCCTGTCCGTAAAACAGGGTGGCAGAGGGCGAGATGCTTCCTTTTCCAGCGACCGCTGTCTGAATATTGTACAGGTTTGGCTTCAGGATAACCTTGACCACCTGATCCTCCTCGATGGCGTTAAATTCCTCAACGCTCATATCCTTGCTATGTTCCTCATCGTTGACGAGCACCTTGTCCACCACATAATAATTGTAATACTCGCCGTCCGGCTCTGCGATTTCGTCTGGAAGCTTCCATTCAACTTTATAGTCGCTGCCCTTCTCAACCACGGCAGAGCTGGTAATCTCACCCGGTCCGCCAACCAGACTAGTAATGATCTGGATCTTTTCTGCGGGATCAGGCTGGGTGCCAGATTCTGCCTTTTTAAAGACAACGTCCACAACATGGTCAGCGTCTGTCTGGTTGAAATCAAAGGAGCCATCTGCCATTTCCTCTGTTGTCAGTATTCTTTCATGATCTGTCCCCTGGTCAATAATAATACGCTCGACGCTGTAAGGCGCCAATGCTGACCAGCTGACAATATGGTCGCTGCCCGGTTTTACCACACTGCTCGGTGTCAGGAAGGTTTTCCCGTTTTCTGAAGGGTCACCTCCGATATGGTTGGTGGTGATGGTATAAAAACCTGGGGTTGTGCTGCCGCCAATAGAGATGTTCTTTTCATAAATCACTTCTACATAATGGTCACTCTGTATCCCCGTGAAGGGAATGGAGCCCTCATCACTGGTCGGATAACTTACACCATCCACGATGACCTGTGTCACGTGGTAATTTTCAGCGGCCTTCCACTCAACCGCGCAGCTGCTCTCCTTGTCTCCTGGAAAGGTCCTGGTGGGGCTCAGTAAGCAGCCATCGCTGCCGCCGGTCTTTTTGGTGTAAACCGTATAAAAAGCGTTCTCTCCGGGCACTGGGCTGCCTTCGGCTTTTTCAAAGGTTACGTAAACCTGATGATCGGCCGCGATGTTCTCAAAGACCACACTTCCGGCTGCTCCGCCGTTCAGCAGATCATCGCGGATCTGCCCGTCGACCATGACTTTACTTACCGCATATCCGTCATCTGGCTTCCAGGCCACAGTTGTGGCAGCGCCTTCCTCAAAGCTTCCGGTACCGCCGGTAATACTGCCGCGGCCGTATTTGGAAGCGGTTATCTCAAAGAGTCTGCTCCAAACTGCTTTCAGGCTGACATCGGACGCGGGCATGGTATCAGGGAAGGTATAAAAGCCGTCCTCCAGACTTCCGTCTGCGCTCACAGGCTTCCAGCCCTTAAAGACATAGCCTGAAGCCGTTGGATTTTGGGGTGGGGTAAGGCGGCCGCCGTAGGGCAGAGTGATCGGTGCAAGCTGCTCTCCGTGGCCGTTCATGTCAAAACGGATGGCCGCGCTGACACGGTCATAGTAGAGCCTCAGCACCAGATGGGTGTTGTCTCCGGTGATGATTCCCTTAACCGGCTGTTTGCCATTTTCATCCCCTTTGCAGTTAAAACCTGTGTAGGTTTTTGGGCTGGCGGTGACCTCTGCTCCGGTGGTTCCCGCCAGATTTTCTGTCTCTGCCAGCGTATAACTGCTGACGTCAAGATTCTGCTGATAATGCTCTACCGTGTAGGGCGTATCCTCGCCGCTGCTCCATTTGGCGTAAAAAGTCTGATCTTTGGCGGCTGTAAAGTTCTGGCTGAAGTCATAGGGCTCGCCGCTCTGGTCCCCGCTGTCCACATACCACCCGGCAAAAACATAGCCGTCCCGTGCCGGGCTGGCGCCTGGTGTTTTATAGGGCTGGTCTGTTGTCTGCTCAATATTCTGAACGGTCTGTCCCGCGCCAAAGCTGCCGCCGTTAGCGTCAAATGCGGCCTTATAGGCATTGGCGCTCCACAGCGCGTAGACATCTGTTTCTTTTTCAGTGATCTTTGTATCCTTGTCAAAATTATTGACGGCCTTATCGGTTGACCAGCCCATGAAGCGGTATCCGCTCCGGGCAGGCTCCTGTGGGTATTGGTTAATCTCGCCCAAAGTCTGCTGGTATTTCACGGCATGAACTTCCTGATATGGTATCTCTCCGCTGTTGATATTCGCGTAGAAACGCACGGTTAACGGCACGTAACGCCAGACCGCGTAATAGGTTATTTCCTTTTCAAAACCTTCATAAATTTTTTCTGTGCCCTTTAGTAGGGCATCTTCAAAATCCTGTTCAAAATCCAGAGGTGACTTTGCGTTTTGTGACCAGCCCATAAATTCAAAACCCTCCCGGGCCGGGTCAGACTGAGGTCTTGTGTACTGCCCGCCGTAACTGACAGTGGTTCTCTCACCAAAATCATCGTCGGTGCCGTCATTCATCTTAAAAGCCAAAGTTCCCGCTGCCTCCCGGAATACAGGATAGACATGCGTATTTGCCGTGACTGCATAGTCCGCGTTCACGCTGGTATCGGCTGTTTCAGCGTCCGGCGCCAATGTCCATCCAATAAATACTTTTCCTTCAGGCGGTGCTGGGCTGTCTGTTGGAAATTGACCGCCGATGGTCTGGCCCGCTGGAATATTTTCAACAGTCCTAAAGGTTTCTGAATTTTCGCCGGCCGCTCTGTGGAAGGTGACATCGTAGACCTTCTCATACTGAGCCTGGAGGTCAAGGATATTGTCATCGCCCACCGACGTGTCGCCAACATGATAGACCGTCTCCGCTGTGACAGCCTCTGTGGTATACTCCCGGTTGATCCATCCGGTAAAATGATATTTCTGGCCTGAACCGTCTGTGTAATACTGATCGTCCGTCATATCCGGCAGAGCAATCTTTTCTCCATAGATACCCGTCTGACTAAGGGTATCCTCGGGCGTGCCGCTGCCCTTTACATAAGCATTGACTGTGTAGGTATTATCCCGCCAAACTGCGTAATATTTTAAAACAGGCTCCTGTCCGTCATAGGTGGTGCCCGCAGTAAAAGCATCGGTAAATTCGCCTTCGGCCGGCCCCTGTGGAGTGAACAGCTTAAGCGGTTCTTCCGACCAGCCTAAAAAGACATGGCTGTTATCCCACAAGGGATCCGCCGGGCGGGTGAGGGCAGCGCCAAAATTCACTGTTCCGCCGGCGCCTGAGATTAAAGCGCCGCCATCGCCTGGTTTGTCCAGGGCGGTATTCTTATTGTCGTAAAATTCACAGCTTCCTGTATCGTAGGCAAAAACCGGATAGACATCAATGGTACTGCTGTTGTCAAAATCAAAATCCTTTAGCGGATTGTCCTCTGCTGTTTTATCGCCATGAGTAATGACTGTATCTTCTGTAAAGTTCCCCTCAAAAACAAGCTGCTTTCCGTCTTTGTAGGGATTGAGCGTGCTCCAACCCATAAATCTTCTGGCAGCGCCGTCAACGGTGCAGGTCTCTCCTGGTGTCAGATCAACTGGAAATACCGCTGCGCCTTTCTGGGCAATGGCCGTGCCGTAGGGAATATCCGCCACATTTTTTTCCGCCATCGCCGAGCCGTCCGGCAGGGTGATTTCCTTGCCGTTTTCCATGGAATTAAATTTCACGGCATAGTTTTTCGGCTGCCACAGAGCATAGACATTCAGGGTTTCAACGTTGGGGAGAGCTGTTTCATCGGTAAAATCCGCAGTGCTGGCAGTCTTGTCCACCGACCAGCCCTCAAAGGTATAGCCTGTGCGGTCCGGGTCTGCGGGCATCTCCATATTTTTACCCTTTAATGTCTCACCGACCAGCATCTGGACGGCTGAGCCGCCCTCTGGCCGGACAGCGTAGCTCTCCGCTGTGTCATCGTGGATACCGTCGTTCCATTTAAATTGAACAGTCAGCGGGTCACGCACGATGACGCGTTTGCTGTTAGTTAATTGGGCAGTATTTCCCGTTTCAATGGTCCAGGTATATTTAATGGTGTAGGTTCCTTTATCCTCTGCGGTAAAGGTTCCGCCTGCGAATAAATCTTTGTAGTGCTGCTGCTGTTCCGTTGTGCCGGTGCGCAGCAGATCTTCCGACAGGGTGCCGTCAGGATTTTCTCTGAAGATTTCCACCTTGACATTGCCATTCTTTCCTGAAACAGTGACATCTGGACTATAGGTCGTATCATTCAATGGATAATTGATGGGATTTATTTGTACTCCAGTCGCCAGCTGCGCTGCCGTGGCGTAGACAAGGCTGACGCCCGGCCGGTGGTCGTAGGTATTTTTCCCCGCGATATTCGGGTACAGGTAGGTATCCTTGCCTGCGTCCAGGCTGCCCTGGCCGCCGCTCAGGGAGAGCACCGAGGTGGGGACAATCCGCAGCGACCGACGGCCGATCACGGTTTTTCCTCCCTCGGCATAAGGCACCTCGACATCTGCCCAGCCGATACCCGGCGCCATATTGGTCACCTGATCGTCATTCGGAGTGTTCAGGGCATTGGTGCGCCCGACGGTCAGAACCTGCGTATCTTTGACAATATCACTCTTGATATCCCGGGCTGTCCAGTTAATCTTAAAGCTGCTGCCCTTTGCCATGGCGTCATTGCTGAGGGGAAAGAGCTCAGTAATCTCCCGGACGGTGTCATAGTCTATCGGATTTTCTGCCGTGGTGTTATCCCGCATAAAGGCCGTGGTGACTGACGCCGCCGAGTAGGCCTTGGCAGTAAGCTTGTCCTCCTCGCTGGTAAAGCCGTCAGCTTCGGTGAAGGCTTTGAGCTGAGGGTAGAGACCCTCAGAGGGGGAGCAGACGTCACCATTAATCTGCGAGGCGGTGTCTGCCATATCTTTTGTTGTGAGGCCGGTGATTCCATCAAAAGTAGTATTTACTGTTCCCACAGCCCGCTCCCGCATGGCGGAGGTCTGTTTGTCGTAGTAGCAGCGGTTAAATTCAGCATTGACATTCGACTTTTGTCCGATGAATCCACCGATGATATTGTTAAAACCTTCCGTCGTTGTGGTGAGTGTGCCAACTTCCCCGGCAGAGAAACAATTGATAAAAGATGCGTTTGTCGTAGGCGATTCAATCTGGCCAATAAACCCGCCTTGTGCACTGGCGGCATTTTGCATACCGACCATGGCGGTACTGTAGCAGTTTTCAAAAATATAATTATGAGTCTCACTATTTACAGCTGATCCTGTCCCCGCAACAAAGCCTCCCAAAACCGAACCGCCCTCAATGCGTCCTGATGAAAAGCAGTTGATAAATTGAGATGTGTGGCTCCTTTCTCTATAAGGCGGCGCGTAGTAACTGTCCTCAGGATGCCCCACAAACGCACCGGTTGTACTATTGGCGTATGCCCGCACATTGGTAAAGCAATCTTTTATAATATAGTTACCGGCACAGGATGTGAAAGCGCCAGAATGTGTGTTTGTTCGAACGGTTCCGTCTATGGCGTAGCAGTTTTCAACAAAGCCGCTGATGGGCCCAAAGATATTGCCAGAACAACCGCTTCCATTCACATAAACGTTCTTTGTGTGGCAGTTTGAAGCGTAAACTCGGCCATAACTCCCAGATGGACGGTAATAGAAAGCTCCAAT
Organism: Eubacterium sp. BL-380-WT-2B; assembly: GCF_009696115.1. Taxonomy (NCBI): domain Bacteria; kingdom Bacillati; phylum Bacillota; class Clostridia; order Eubacteriales; family Eubacteriaceae; genus Eubacterium; species Eubacterium sp. BL-380-WT-2B. The sequence goes on along the minus strand of NZ_VUMP01000005.1, from coordinate 301,478 downwards.
TAATCCGCCTCCAAACCCACCGGACTGAATTAAGGCATGCTCCAGCCTAACCCCTTCCATGGAAATATAAGTACTAGAACCACGAGATGCACCTGTAAATAACCCGCTTTGCATCCGGGCAGATACCACCTTAATCTCTTTCGCGATAATCGGCTGAGTCCATGTACCAATCAAGCCACCATCAGTGGTATTTAAATTATAAATGGTGTGTCCGTTGCCGTCCATAAAAACTTTATTACTTAAATTAGCTGTCGACCATGTCCGGCTCTCCCGGCCGTTCATATCCAAATCGTTCATCAGCCTGAAGCTTTTCTGATTTGTAATGGCCCAGCGCAGCTGCTCTGGAAAATAGATTTCGTAGTACTGTACCTCTGCCGTTTCTTCTACAGGCAGCGTAAGCGTACTGTCTGCCGCTACATTGATTGCTTTATAGCGGACAGTCTCCGCTGAACCTGGCTTGGGTTTTACAAAAGCATCCGTTTTCGGATCTCCTGTATCTTTATTCGAAGCCGCATTATTACCACTCCATTTAGGGACATCTATCCCTGTTTCGGTCCATCCCTTATTGCCGTAGCTTTCAAACTCCGCTACATCGCTGGCCCAGTTATCGGCTGCCGCTGCCTGGGCGGTTCCCGGCTCCAGGGCAGAGCCCAGCCCGGCGGGCAGGCTCACAACAGCCATAATCATCGTCAGCGCCATGACCATGATCTGTTTGCCAAATTTCTTTTTACCTCTCATCCTTACTCCTCCGTCATATAAAATCAATGTTAAAGCCCCTGCGCTGGAAATTTTAGCCGAGCTCAGGCGCTGATTCTTTTAAACCGCTCATAAGACGCACAGGCTTTTCAAAAAGGTTCATTTTTTTTGGATTCTTAAGAAAATTTTTTGTCCTTTATGACAGGGCTTTCTGTTTTTAAACTTGACAAGCCTGCCGGATTAGCTTACAGTTGAGTAAGATAAGGTAAAAAGGAAGGTTTTTAATGAAAAATTTAGATTACGAGCAGCTTGGCGCGCTGGTTGTAAGCATTCAAAAGGGAAATAAAGCAGCTTTTGAAAAGCTTTACCGATTAACCTATGAATCTCAGTATTTTATGGCTTTGCAGATTATGGAAGATCCCTATCTGGCAGAGGACGTTATTCAGGATGTGTATATAAAGCTCTTAATCAGTGTCGATACCATCCGGAAACCCGGAATGCGATCTCTTACCTCAATCGGATGACCTACAATACCTGTATCTCGTACAAACGAAAGCAGTACTATATTGTAGAAAAACCGTCAGAGGACAGCTATTTGGATTCGGTCAGTGACACGCACATGTATTACCCCGAACCGGCAGAAAGGCTTATGGACCGGGAAAATAATCAGGAGCTTCTGGGGTTTCTGTCCCTTCTTCCAGACCGCGACAGAGCCATTTTCATTCTGCGCTACCGAGAGGATATGAAGCTCAAAGACATCGCCCTTTCTCTGGACTGCTCACTGAGCACGGTCAAACGGCGGCTGAAAAAAATCCATCAGCTCTTTATCGAAAAGCTGGGGAAGGAGCACAGATCGGCTTTTTTTCTTGTGCCCGCACTCAAAGCCTCAGCTTCCGGCTTTGCTTTTGAAACCCCGGGCGTTTCCGGCCTTTTGAGTAAAATTATGTCTCGGCCGGGGAGCGGCGCGGCTTCACTGAATACAGACAGCTTCCAGAGCTTTGTGAGCACTGCCGAGCGTATACAAAAACAGCAGCACCTAAAATGGCTTCTCCCGCCCGCCTTTGCCCTTGTATCTGCATTACTGCTTCTGCCCGCTGCCCTGAACACCCGGCTGGCCCCGGCGGCAGAAGCGATAGCAGCACCCGACACAACAGTGCCGGAGCTGCTTTCCTATGAAGCCAGCCCTCCAGTCCTTTCAGCTAACCTTTATGATGAAGGCTCAGGTGTTAATTTTGCGTCCATCTACGCTGTTACCAGTCAGGGGGAAGTTCTCTATCCTGACAGCACAGCCCCGGAGAAGAGCTGTGTTACCTTTACGCTGCCAGAGCATCCAGGTCAGCTGGAGGTTTACATTTCAGATCATGCCGGAAACCTCGGACGGTCCATTGTAATAATCGAGTAAAATAAAACGCCCGTTTCAGCCTGTGGTAAATACACAGTGCCAAAACAGGCGTTGTTTTTATGAAAATTTATTCAATTTCTTCTTCCGGATCATTCTCCTTTTCTTTAGAATGCCGCCGGGCCGCCAATTGACAGACGATCAAGGCGAGAAATAGAATACTCCAGCCGTCAAATATCACAAAGCGCAAAATCAGAGGCTGGGTCAGTAAGAATAGCAGTAAAGACGCAACGGCAGCAATCACTGCCACCATTCCTGCTTTTCGCTTTCTTCTGAACACAAGCACTTCCGCTGCCATCGCGGACGACAGAGCTGTCAAAATCAAATCTGCCAGCGCCATTCTGTCACTTCTGAGAGGACATCCGCTGTTCAGAAGCCTTGCCAGCAGGGCAGACCTGCCGGTTCCGCTGCTCCGCAGCCCTGTATTGGGCGCAAAGCCGCTCAGAACAACATTTTTTCCTGAAAGGCTTTCCTCCGAAGGGCTTTCTTCTTTTTCTGTTGTACTTTTATCCGGATACATGGGCTTTATGGATCCATCCTGCTTATTTCCTTCTTCCGGTTTATTCCCATCCTCAGGTGTTCCCTCCGTCTCTGGAGGAACATTGTTCTCGATGGATTCAAAAAATATTTCTATTTCCTGGTCTTCTGTAATTTTTTCCATCTCAAAGCCTGTTTTGTTTAACAGGTCGGGGCGTGCTGTTCCGTTAACCTGTATTTTTCCAACACGCCAGCCTTCTTCGGGCTGCCAGTTAACCGTATAGCTTTCACCCTTCAAAATAACCGCGGACGCGCTCACTTTTCCAGAACCTCCGGTAACAGTCACGCGGACCGTACAGGTTTCCACAGGAATTACCGGCGCATCGTCTTTTTCAAAAATCACCTGCACCTGGTGGTTTCCTGAAAGCTGGTTAAAGACAATTTTTCCCACTTTAATGAACTCTGGACGGCTCACACCGTCGATTTCTACGCGCGCTACCTTATAGCCGGGGTCTGGGGCAAAAACAACCTCATGGTCTGAGCCCGCCTTGATGGCCGTGGTGGGCGTGATACTGCCGTTTCCCTGTCTATGGGTTTCAACCACATAGTTTTCAGGGGTAATGCTTCCGCTGTCCTTTTGAAAAATAACAGTCACCGTATGATTTCTGTCTATTTTTTCAAAAGTCAGGCTTCCCTCTGACCCCAGCTTCTGCAAATCACCCCGTACTGTACCATCGACAATGACCGTGGATACCTCGTAGCCTTCATTGGCTTTCCAGTGTACCACTGCGTCGCCGCCTTCCTGTACGGTCACTGCAGGGTCGATACCGCCGCCGCCTCTGGCGGCTGTGCTGACTGTAAACTGGCCCTTTTCAGGCTCCTTTTGCTCAATAACGCCCAAAACAATTTCGATGCGGTGATCTGCCTGAATATCGTCAAACGCGTATTCAAAGCTGGCAGCCAGCTCTGGATGGCTGACGCCGTCGACGTTGACCGCTTTCACCTCATAAAGCAGAGCGTCATAGCTCCACTGCACCGGCACTGAGGAGCCGGCCGCCAGATGGTACTGCGACGGGGTGATGTCTGCCCCCGCGGCGCCAGTAATGACTGTCTGAATATTATGGTACACAGGCGCCTCGCCGCCAGATGGGTCATCTGTCTCAAGGTCGCCGTGTTTTAATACCACTGTGATATCGTAAGCATCGCAGATATCACTGAGAACTAGGCTGTTATCCTGTACCGCTGCTGAGAGGTCATTTCTTAAAACACCATTTACCCGGATATCCACACGGTCAACGACAAAGCCTGGATCCGGGCTCCAGTTAATCTGGATACCTTCTCCTCTGGCAACAGCACCTCCCGGCGTAATTGTGCCTGTGCCGCCTTCAATATGTGTTGAAACGTGAAACAAATCCTCTGCTGGCGTTTCAATCTCACCTTCTTTTACAAACGTCACCTTAACCTGATGATCTTCAACAATGCCCTCAAAGGGTATGACAATATTTTGATTTTCATCAACAGTAACCTGATGTTCTGCCGGGTCGGCCAGAGTGCTCATGAGCATGGCATTTTGCGGGATAGCCGGATCTGTAAACTCTCCTGCTACCTCGCCGTCAAGCTCTACCCGCCGCAGATACCAGCCCTGGGCCGGCGCTGCCTTAACGGTGTAGCTGTCTTTATAAAAAACGGTTTTGGACGGATCAATGCTGCCCTGTCCCACTCTGCTGGTCTCAACCACGCGCAGGTTTGGCTTGAGCTTTACTTCCACCCGGCTGTCCTGCTGGATGTTTTCAAAAAATGTTTCCTCTTTGCCCAGGTCCTGGGGCGCGCCGTTGATCTTGATTTCCTCCACAACATAACGCTCATCCTCCGGCCCTTTCCACTCAACCTTGTACTGGTCGCCTTCCTCTACCACTGCCGAGCCGGTAATCACACCTGGCCCTCCGGTGAGTGCTGTCTCAATTTTGTACTGCTTTTTATCCGGGTCATCCGGTTTTTCCGGATAGTCAAAGACAACATCCACGGTATGATCCTTTGAAATGTTGTCAAAACGCCACTGGCCGGCCGCGATTTCATCGGCGGTCAGCGTCCGCTCATCCGGGGTTCCCTTGTCGATGACCACTGTCTTTACAAGATAGCCGCTGTCTGGTGCTGCGGACCACTCGACCACTGGACTGGTGTTTTTGACCACCACAGCGGTGGGGGTGAGGGCAGTGGCGCCGCCTGAAACATCACCGCCGGTCTGGCGGGTAGTAACGGTCCAGAAGCCTGGTGTTGACCCGGCGTCCAGCTCTGGCGCTGCCGCTTCAAACACAACGATGACCTCATGGTCGCTTCCGATCTGGTTAAAATCAATTTTGCCCGAATCGCTCACTGGATGCGCCACACCGTCCACCGTGATGCTCGCAACGCGGTAACCGTCGGCGGCTTTCCATTCAACCTGATAATTTTTCCCTTCCTCAACCGTCGCTGTTTTTGTAAGCGTGGACAGGTCTCCGCCGCCGGTTTTCGTTGTGGCCACAGTATACCACGGCTTTTCAGGGCTGCTTCCGCTGTCCTTATCAAAGGCAACATAGACCTGGTGATTTTCGTGAATATCCTTAAAGGCAATATCGCCGCCTCTTCCGCTGTTCAGCAGGTCATCCCGCACAACGCCGTCAATCATAACCCGGGTCGTTTTATAGCCGCTGTCCGGCTGCCAGCTGACCACTGTGTTCTCTCCAGCCGGGTAAATACCAAGCCCGTTAGTAAAGCTTCCGTGGCCGTATTTACTTCCCGAAATGGTGTAGACCCTCTGATTATAAGTTCCTGTGATCACACCGTGATCCTCTTTTAAATCTCCTGGATTAAAAACAGTCTGGTTATTTACCGGATTACCGTCAGCATCGACATAACCGGTAAATTCCCATTTCTGGCCGCTTTCATCTGTCCAGTACTGGGGCGGTGAAGGCAGGCGGTCGCCAAGGGGTGTGCTGTATGGCACATCCTCGACAACCCTGTCAGGCTTTGACGGATCTTTTGCGTCCGGGGTTAAAAACACATCCAGGCTGTAGGGATCTTTAGACCAACAGGCATAATAGGTCTCATCGCTCCCGACCACTGGATTTTCCGGAAGCTTCTCTGTACCTTCAGGACTCCTGAACCATCCAGTAAAAGTATAGCCCTCCCGCACAGGCGGTTTTAGCTGCTCATCACTCAAAACGCTGCCGTAGGCGATATTTTCCAGCAGGCTTTCATTGTCTGTTCCGTCATTATGCTTCAGTGTAACTGTAAAGGTCTTGATGCGCCATACGGCGTAGTAGTCCTTGGTTTGATCAAAGGTTCCGTTCTCAGTATATTCGCTGTCAAAGGCTTCGTCCGGTTTTAATACTGGCTTCTGTTCACTGCTGTATCCCACAAAAATATGTCCGGGGCGCTCTCCTGCGTCCGGCGGGGGAAGCAGGGCGGCGCCGTACTGGTAGGTGACTGCACCGCCAATCTGCGGCCCCTTACCATCGTTATCGGGACTTCCGTCATTTTTATAAAAGCTCAATATGCCTTCAGAGGGCCGGTAAACCGGATACACCTGGATGGTTCCGTTGTTCTCCGTCTCACCCACAAGGGTCTCGTCAATGACGGTATCGCCCTTCAGTGAGGGCACCGCGCCGGGGTTGTCTGCCGGATTTTCTGTGCTCCAGCCCGCAAACACATAGCCCTCCTGTTCTGGAGCCTGCGGCATACTGTCGCCCAGAGCTTCACCGTAGGTTCCGCTCACTGTGACGGACGGGGCTTCTCCTGGCATATTAAACTCGAAATTATAGCTGTATGGTTTCCACAGGGCATAGACCAGCACATCACTTTCCATGACCGTATCTTTTTTAAACGCCACAGTGTTATTTTTTTCCTTGGTGTAGTCTGCCTCGGTAGCGTCTGGACGGGTTGACCAGCCGATAAAGCGGTAGCCCTTACGCGATGGATCCTGCGGCATTTTATCGCCAATGGCATCGCCCACCTTCAGGGTATCCTCTGGCGGCTTCAGTTCTGCGTAGGTGCTGCTGTTTTCACCGCTTTCCTCTGTGTGAATACTGTCATTCCATTTAAAAACAGCTGTGAGTCCATCACGCACAGTAACCTTTTTACTGTTTTTAAGAATCATATCCGGATCGGTGTCATTGACCTGCCAGGAATAGGTAAGGGTATAAACGCCCTTATCCGCTTCGGTAAAAGCTGTAATGCCGTTAAACAAATCGGAATAATATTGGGCATTACCGCCTGTAAGAAGATCCTCGCTCTGGGTGCCGTCGGGAAGGGTTTTTGTAATGACCACGCTGATTTTCCCAGTCACTTCCTGTCCGCCGTACTGGATCACCACCGGCTGGTCTTTATAGCCGTTACCCTCAGGATAGGGGTAGGAGGGGAGTGTGGCCGGGTTTTTGCTCAGGGTCGCCGCGTCGGTCTTGGCCAGCTTGACGCCGTCAACATGGTCGTACAGCGTTTCCTCGCCGGTCAGAGATGGGTAGAGCACTGCGTCCTTTCCTGCTCCCAGACTTGAATCACCCTCCTGATCCAGCGACAGGATCACTGTAGGTACAAAGCGTACGGCATGATTTCCTGAATACCACTTTCCGTTCTCGTAAAGGTCTGCTTCGATTCTGGCCCAGCCGATGCCCGGCGTCATATTTGAAACATGATCCTTTGAGCCGCTGTCTGAAATGGTGAGAATGTCACTGCCAAAGGGCCCCACGATGTTGTCGGGGTGGGCGGAGTCCTGCTCCCAGGTGAAATGCACCAGGCCATTTTCTCCCTCGCCGGTGTTCTCATCATTGGTCATGGGGAACAGGTCAGTGATTTCCCGCACCGTATCATAGTTCTTGCTGTTGGGATCACCATCGGTCTGGTCTCTCAGAAACGCAGTCGCCACAGATGCCTGAGAATAAACCTTAGCAGTGGCGATATCATCCGGATCGGTGAAGGCCGAGCCTGTGGAGAATACCTTGAGCTGTGGGTAACGCCCTTCCTGAAAATCCCAGACTTCCGGGTCAAAGCCAGACAGCTCGACACCTGTCATGTTCTTGGTGGTTAAACCCTTAACTTCTGCGGTTCCACCGCCAAACTCACGGCGTGCGCTTGTCTGTTTATCGTAGTAGCAATTTGTAAAGCTGCGGCTGTTAGCGCCTATAAAGCCGCCTATATTGCTATAGGAATTATTAGATGTTGTCAATGCTCCGACTTCACCCACAGCGTAACAATTTGAAAATACAGCTGCTGTCCCATCGCTATACCCGGCAAAACCGCCATAATTACTTCCAGCCTCGTTGATAACCATGGCACTTGAATAGCAATTTTTAAATTGCGCGCTGTTGGCATCGCCAATAAATCCGCCAACTTGTGATCCTGTACCAACCACAAATCCCGCAGAGTAACAGTTTTCAAAAACAGATTTTATTCCTTCGCCCTGAAAAGAACCTATTTCAGACGTTCCATACATACTTACATTTGTAAAGACATTTGTAACCTTTACACCTGCGTTTGTGCACCCAACGACACCGCCTGCATGACTAGTGACAACTAGAAGCGAGTCCACCACATAGCTATTTAAGATTTCACCTGTAGCGGCGCCGGCGATTGTTGCCGAATGAGCATTTCCCTTAACCTGGACATTCTTAATATGGCAGCCGGTGATGTTGGAATTATACCCTGAACCCGCAAGGCCCCCCGCAAAGTCGCCGCCTCTTACCACGCCGTTTTCGAGCCCGACGTTTGTCATAACTGACGGAATGGCTTCGGTACTGCCGCTTGTGCTGGCAACAACCCCAACTGCTCCGCTGCCGTATATTTTAAAGGTGTCAAAGGTGATATCCCGGAGCACAGCTCCGAGTCCCAGGTTGACAAAGCCTGTGTTCGCGGACAGATTGTAGATGGTGTGGCCGTTTCCGTTCACCTCGCAGTTTTTCAGTGTCACAATACTCCATAATTTATAATCACCGTTGGCGGTATCGGCTGTGTCATTGGCGGTACCGTCGAAATTTGTTGTTTTAATCTCTCCGCCCATGTCCAGATCACACATGAGCTCGACATTTTTACTGCCGCTCAAGGCCCAGCGCAGCTCCTCCGGTGTCCATATTTCATAGACGGTCGTGCTGCCTTCCTTCAGCCTTGCCACTTTGGCACTGCCGTCCCAACGGGGAACTGCACTGCCGATGGCAGTGTCACCCATACCTGACGTATCCTTTCGACTGATCTTTCGGATACCGTCCTCCCATACCTGCTGTCTTGTCTGGGCCTGGACTTTACGGGGCGTTAATGTTCCGATAAGGCCCAGAGCCAGCACAAACGCCATGACAAAGCACATGAAGCGTCTGATCTCTTTTCGCTGTTGCATTTTCTTTTTACCTCTCTCTTTCACTATTATAAAATATTTTAACGAAGCCCGCCATCTTAAATTTCAAGCCTCGGAATTCAGGGATTTTATTAGAGTAAGACGCAGTACGTATATAAAGGGGTCATCTTTTTTGAAAAATTTTTTAAAGTTTAAGAAAAGTCTGAATTTGAGATTCTCAATTGACATTCTTTTGCATATTTAGTACATTTAGATATGAACTACTCAAACTGAAGGTGACAGAATAATGGAAATTTTTGATTATAAACGCCATGAGCCCATCGTGTCACGGGCCATAGCAGGAGATTCCGAGGCATTTTCGGAGCTTTACCGCCTGACATGGCGGCGGCAGTACGTCATTGTCAAAAAATATTTTAACTCAGATATTTTAGCAGAGGATATCCTTCAGGATATTTATGTCAAGCTGCTTCAGTCTATCTCAACCCTTAAAAACCCTAAAACCTTTATGGCGTTTCTAAATCGGATTACTTATAATACCTGTATTTCCTATTATCGGAAAAAGGAACCTCAAAATGAGCAGCACTGTTCGGATGACACGCTTTTTTTAAATCAACCCGAAATGGATCTTGTCTTTATCCCAGAGGAAAAAGCATTGCGCGATGAACGCTATTCGGCCTTGGCAGAGGCGATGAAAACACTTTCGGCAGATGAACGTTTTCTGCTGTCCATGCGCTATTACCAAAATCATAAGCTCTCAGAAATCGCGGAAATTATGAACTGCTCCCTCAGCACCGTAAAACGCCGATTGAATACCGCGCAGAAAACACTTCATCAATACTTTTCTCAGCGTGGGCTTTACAGCTTTCAAATTGGTCTGCTGCCAGCTATGTTCAAGCTCTCTGAAAGCGCTCTTCCCGAAACGCTGCCTTTTTTATCAGCGCTTCCTGAGGCAACCGCACAGCCCCCGGCAAAAAATATTTCTTCCAAAAAGCGCGGAATTTGGTGGATTCCCGCTGTCTTTGCTGCTGTTATAGGTCTCATTCTGGGCGTATCCAGTCTCAATCCGGAAAATACCGGCTCAATTGAGGATACCGAACCACCTGTTCTCTCAGGCTACTCCTCCAGCGATAAGGAACTCACCTTTACGCTAAAGGACGATCAAAGCGGCATTAACCCAGACAGTGTTTATGGGCTTGACGCCGATGGAAATCAATATTTCCCTGCGCATAAATCGGGCAGCACCTTTGTTTTTGAAATTCCTGACAAAAATCTGACGCTTTTTTCCAGTGATTTTGCTGGAAATCAGAGCAGCGCTGCGCTTACCATATCAGAATAAATTAAAAAAAGCCCCGCCTTTTTCAGCGGGGCTTCTTTATCTAAGTGGTCTAAGTTGGGTGTATTAACGAGTTGGTTTAATCTTGATAATGGATTACGGTCTAATCTACCAGTCCTTCAAGCCCTTCCATGGAGATATTTTGGGTCAGGGTTTTCTGGACTTCGTTGTTTTTGATGTAGAGAACCGCCGGCACTTCGGAGATGCCCAAACGTCTGGCAATGCCGTCGGATTTGTAGATATCCACATTGGTGACGTGGAGATCACCTGCGTGTTTCTCCTGGAAGGCTTCTACGGTGGTCATAAGCTCACGGCATTTGGGGTCTACCGCGTTCCATACATAGACGACGGAGGGTTCGCCATTGTTGAGCACCTGGCTTTCGTAGACTTCCAGCTCTGAGATGTATTTTTCTGCACCATAGCCGGCAATGGCACCGTCGCCTACGGCTGTGGCAACCTGTTTTAAGAATTTATCACGGACATCGCCTGCGGCAAGGACGCCTGGCACATTGGTTTCCATACGTTCGTTGGTAATGAGGTAACCGCCGCGGTTCATATCCAGGATATCCTTAAACCATTCGGTATTGGGGAGATAGCCGATAAAGAGGAAACAGGTATCCACCTTGACGGGGATGGATTCTTCGGTTTTAATATTTTTCAGTACAACGGTATCCAGGTGTTCGTCGCCCTCAAAGCGTTCGGCAACGGTATTCCAGATGAATTCCATCTTTGGGTTTTCCAGAGCCTGGGCCTTGGCGATCTCGTTACAGTCCATTTTGCCTTCCTCGTGCATGACGGAAACGATGACCTTGTCCGCAAACTTGGTCAGGAAGGTGCCTTCCTCGATGGCGGCGTCGCCGCTGCCAATGACCATCACGGTCTTTCCGGTGTTCGCGGCCGCGTCACAGGTCGCGCAGAAGGAAATCCCCTTGTCGTACAGATATTTATCCTCGTTTTCGGCGCCGGTCAGGCGGGGCTTTCCGCCGGTAGCCACAATGACGACCTTGGCTTCAAAGCGGTTTCTGAAGGTTTCAACCACCTTGGTTTCACCGGAGAAATCCACGGAGCGCACATCAGTCAGCTTGAACTTGACGCCGAATTTTTTGGCCTGTTCATGGAATAAATCCATGAGACCCAGGCCGCTCGAGCCTTCTGGAAATCCGGGATAATTTTCAATTTCACTGGTATAGGTGGCGAGGCCGCCCACCAGTGCCTTTTCGATCAGCAGGGTTTTGAGACGGGCGCGCCCGCAGTAGATCCCGGCTGTCAGGCCAGCGGCGCCGCCGCCGATTATTACAACATCATATTTCTCTGTTTTCTTATTCATTCCATACTCCTAAATTGATTACAGATTACATAAAATACTTTGCCAGCAGCTTGCTGCCAATAAAAGCACCAACCATTAAGAAAGCTGCGAAAATCCAACCGGAAAGCGACAGGGAAGCAATTCCGCTGTACAGCGCTCCGATATTACAGCCGTGAGCCATTCTGGCGCCATAGCCCATGAGGAGCCCGCCTAAGACAGCGGCCACTACCTGGCGAATGGACTTGATTTTCTTAATTTTAAACTGTGATGCGTAGAGCGTGGCCAGTAAAGCACCGACGATAATCCCAATATTTCGGATGGAACCTCCGTCGTGCAGGAAGCCTGCGGCCAGGGTATGCTGCGCCTTTTCACTGGCAAAATAAGCCCAGGAGCTCACATCCCCGCCGAAGCCCTGGTAAATCCAGGCGCCCCAGTCCGCAAAGGCACTGGTGACGCCCCAGGCACTGCCGAGGGACGCCAGGTGCGCAATCTGGAAAACAGACAGCAGCACCGCGCCGGCCACATAGGTCAAAGGCTCTTTCATCAATTTTTTATAAAAATCATTCTTACTGAGCTTTTGAAAAAATTCTTTCACAATAACAACCTCCCCCTCATATTGGGTTATTTGGTTTTTTCAATCACAACTTCCCATTCGCCGTCGTCCACTTCTTCGATTTCGACGTTATGGCCCTGAGCGCGCGCCCATTCCGGCACGTTTTTCATCGCGCAGCTGTGGTCAATGGAGACAATCAGCAGGTCCCCTACATTCAGCTTTTCAAGTTCCTTTTCAGTTTTCATCAATGGCACTGGACAGGCTTCACCTAAACAATCTAACGTATATTCACTCATTTTAATTTCTCCTTTTTCTTATAATATTTTTTTGAATTCCAATTAATCCGCTGTTCCCATTTTCTTTTTCTGCCACTGCCTTGCGGCAATATACAAAAGAAGAATGATTAATCCCTGGACGACTAAAGCGCCGAACCATCCAAACACATCTGGTAAAAAGATCTTAGGCGCATTGGTGTTAAAAACACCGTCCCAGAATCCCATGTCGTGAGCGCCCCAGAAGGAACCAACCACAAAGAACACCAAAGCCAGCATCTGCATGGTAAACCCTTCACCGACACGCATCAGCGTTCCAGAGGCGCATCCCCCTGCGATAACCATGCCGATCCCGAAGAATACCGCCCCCAGCGCCAAAGGCAGACTGATGGGTGATACGGAGCTCATTCCCGGTATTTCCTGGCCATTGATGTAAGCGCCATACTTGATGGCTGTAAAACCAATGGTCGTTACCGCGAATGCAATGAGTACCGCCCGGGTCAGTGAGGTGCTCCCGGTAAGGCTTGGGTCACGCACCGACGCAGTAAAGCAGAAGCGCGCCCGCTGAAGGATAAAACCAAAGCAGAGCCCAATAATCCAGTATACTGGCAGCTTCTCGCTTCCCAGTCCAAGATAGACGCCTGCGGCCACGACTAAAATCGTTACCACAATGGCGATGGGTATCTGGTTCTTTTTCGGTTTTCTTGGCGCGCGTGTCCTGGTAGACCGCTGAATCTTTTCTTCTTCCAAATCCTTTCCCCTCCTTTGTTAAAAATCTATCAACTTTTGATGATTCCATTATAGCATCTCATCACTAATTTTAATAACATCGAAAAGCGATTCTGCATAAGAAAAACTGATGATAAAATTTCGTTACCTTGCTCCTGTTCTGTGATATACTGTAATCAATCACAAAGGAGGCGAGAGGATGAATATCGAGTCTTTAAGAATGTTTATCAAAATCGCAGATAACGGAAGCATCACCAAAACCGCGGAGCAGACCTTTATCTCACAGTCGGCCTTAAGCCAGCAGATCAAAACCATGGAACAGCTTTTTAACACCAGCCTCATTGAGCGCAGCAACAAGGGCGTAACGCTGACCTGCAGCGGAAAAACCGTCTATGAATATGCCTTACACCTGACTTCTACCTATGACAGCATGATCCGGGAGCTTCAGGAGAATGAAGAGAGCAACCGTGTGCTCCATATTCTGTCCACGCCAATCATCGCTTCTTATGCTTTGCCCTGCACGCTTTATTATATTAAGAAGAATTTCCCGACCTATTCGCTGGAGATTTCATCCATGGCCAGCCACAGGATCGAGCAGCAGGTCAACTGTGACCAGGGAGACATTGGTTTTATCACGGGCCCGCCGTCGGATCCTTCACTGACAGGGCAAAAAGTTTTTTCAGACGATGTCTTTCTCGTGGCCGGAAGCGATATGAAAATTGAAGACCATATCTTAAAAGAGGATCTCAGCCGCTATCCGCTGCTCACCCTGACCACTGACCAGAAAACAGAACAGCATCTCGAAAAACGCCTCACAGACGAAGGGGTGGATGTCGAAAGCCTGATGATCCTTTTTAAACAGGATTCCATTGAGTCCATTAAGCTTTCCACCATCAACGGCTACGGCATGGCCTTTCTGCCATATATGTGCATAAAAAAAGAGCTGTACCATAAACAGCTCAAAATCATCAGCGTTGAAGGGCTTACCCTGCAGAACGACTACTACATTATTAAGAAAAAGGCTTCGGAGTACCGGGACCGCACGCTCCTGAAGCTGATCTGTTATATTGAAAAGATCCTGGCCGACACTATCTGCTGACCGTGATCTCCCAAACCCCGTTCATAACCTCATCACAGACGCACGCCATCTGCATGCCCGCACAGAATTCCCGGACACTTTTGACCGTGCAGCTGTGGTCTGTGATGAGAAGAATACGCTCACCGGGCTTCATCTTTCGCGTTTCCCGCTGAAGCTTCATGACCGGAACCGGGCACATATCGCCGAGACAATCAATTTTTTTCATGGGTTTCTCCTTATACAAAACCCCCATATGCTTTTCATATGGGGGTTTATGTTTAGTTAATAATCTTTATGAGCTTAAAAAAGTTTTCGGTTATCCGCACAATGGTGTCCACCATGTCGTCGATGCTTCCGATTTCCATGCGGTGCATGATCAGATAGTTGGCGATGGTGAGGGACAGGCGGCAGGCCTCGTTGCGTTTATCCCGGTCCTCAATGGTATCAAAGTCGGGGAGAGGAACAAGACCGCCCACGCGGCTAGTGATCTGGCAACCGGTAAAACCGCAGACCTCCTGAATGAAATTTTTGAGGATGGACTCGCGGAAGTCGTCAAAGTCACGGTAGGTAACCTTTGCGTCCTTTTTCCAGCACTCGGTATAAACCGCATTGTAGGTATGGATAATGTCCCGCATATAGCCGAGAATGGTTTCCCGGAAATCCTTGCAGAAATCATCAGGGTAATCATCCATATAAAACCAGCGGATGTATTCATAGAGCACACTGCCCATGAGATAGCCTGTATCGGAGGATGAAGCCCCCATAAAGGCGTATTCCTGGTCAATGATTTTCATCTTTTTATCGTTTATCATGATGTTGGAGGTGTGCAGATCGCCGTGTACCAGGCATTCGCAGTGCTTCATGTGAATGTCACGCAGCTTGAGCATCTCGGTGCGGAAAGCCCTGCTTTTCCAGGGCGCGTCACCCATGGCCAGCCGTTCGGGATCCGCATTCGGGTCATCATGCGGGTCATGGTCGTCGATGGCGTGCTCATCTTTTAGGAACAGGCCGATCTCAAAAACCAGACGCATACTGGGGTTCAGGAATTTTGCCTGAAGCTCTTTATAGACCGTTGCGTCTAAATAATATTCAGAAGTGTAAAAGTTGGACTTGGCGATAAATTCCCCAATTTTTTTCGGGAATTCGGGGAATTTTTTTCCTTTCATGAGTTCAAAACGCAGGATTTTTAAATCGCTGCAGTCCTCACAGAGGTAAATATGGTTATCCAGGTCTACCTGATAGACCTTTGGAATATATTCGGGTGTAATGGCACCCTTGATGCGCATGACATCCGCCTCCAGCGCGTTGCGGTCCTGTACAAAGGGGCCCACGCCTTCCTCAAAGGCTTTATAATAGGTTTTGGCCTGCTTGACGATCACGGATTTTCCGTTTTCGTCCCAGACACGGTACAGAAAATTGATGAAGCCGTCGCCGTCTTCCTCGCTTTCGCCGATTTCGTACACGCTCAGCCGCGCGTCCGGCGCAAAATAATCTGTACATTCCTTTAAATAGTCCTTAACGGTTTCTTTGTTTATGTCTTTAAAATTTTTACACCCCATGGCAATTCCCCCAAGCTGATACTAAACTTTTACTTATTTATTATATCACTCTGGTGTCACCGGTTAAATGCACTTTTTGTGCTCATAAAGGCTATTTTTTGACTCCGGTTAGTTTTCGTAAAATAAAAAAACAGCGCTTTCGCCATTTTTGGCGGAAGCGCTGCCTGTGTTACTGGGTCTTTTTATAAACATGGACATCGCCTGTATCCCGGTCTGTCAGAGTCAGGGTATCCCCGTCAATGACATAGGACATATGGGTGGTCTGTCCGCCGTAGGCCTGAGCATACTTCATGTCCACGTTTTTTTCCTTTGTGTCCATTGTATAAGTTGCGACATCGTCGCCAAACATTCTAAATACATTGTTATCCACAAATTCAATATTGACGCCAGAATCATCTGCCCACGCTCCAAGAATCAGCTTTTCATCCTTTGCAGCCTCTGAACCTGTTTTAACCTTTGTACTGATACCGGTAGTCAGCAGCGCCAGCACAAGGCTGAGCACAGCAACCGCCACAATGCCGATGGCAAGTTTTTTTTTCTCCATTTAAATCTCCTCAAATCCATTGGAAGTTCCTAATGGATTTTATTATATCATAATTATTTACACGTGGTGTGATAGTTTTATGATTTTTTGGGAATTAACCTTTCTTTAAGGATATAATTAACGGTTTTTATCTTTACAAATTTAAGCAACAGCGTATATAATAAAGTTATATAGGATCGATTTTCAATTTTGGAGGTAATATTGATGAATGAAGCATTAAAAGAAACCCTTGACAGCATCAAAGGTTTTATCTGTGATATGGACGGCGTTATCTATCATGGTAACCGCCTTCTTCCTGGCGTTCCCGAGTTTGTGGACTGGCTGTACCGGGAGGATAAAAACTTTCTCTTCCTCACAAATTCCAGCGAGCGCTCGCCCCTTGAGTTAAAGGAAAAGCTTTCCCGCCTGGGCCTTGATATTGACGAGAGCCATTTCTATACCAGTGCCCTGGCCACCGCTAAATTTCTGAGCACACAGTCCCCGGGCTGCTCTGCCTATGTTATCGGCGAACCGGGCCTCATCAACGCTTTATACAGCGCTGGCATTACCATGAACGATATGAACCCGGATTATGTTGTTGTGGGTGAAAGCTATAACTACAACTATGACACCATCCTGAAAGCTGTTCGTTTTGTCTTAAAGGGCGCTAAGCTCATCGGGACAAACCCGGATCTCACCGGTCCTGCTGAAGGCGGCCTGGTACCGGCCTGCCGCGCATTTACCGCTCCCATCGAGCTGGCAACCGGAAAATCCGCTTATTTTGTCGGAAAGCCGAATCCGCTCATGGTCCGCACCGGTATCCGCATGCTCGGTGTACATTCTGAGGATGCCGCCATTGTCGGCGACCGCATGGATACGGACATTATCTCCGGTATTGAATCGGGGATGCACACCATCCTGGTGCTCTCCGGCGTGTCCACTCCGGAAACCGTTCAGGAATTCCCATACCGCCCGCAGTTTATTTTAAACGGGGTAGGGGAAATCCCGACCAATTAGTAAGATTACTTTTCAGCGGCCTTCTGGCCGCTTTTTTTTATTTGACAAATCTCAGAATCTGTCTAAATCTTATACAAAACTCTTGTTTGTCTAATTACATGCAACTCTCTTGGTGTTATAGTAAAATCAGAAAACCGGGTAGTAAATGTAGTCAGGATTTACAGAATGGAGGCTGTGAAATGGCATCAAACATGAGTTTAAGTGAAAACATCAAATCCTTTGGAATGAAACAGGTCATTAAGTATCTGGATGCAGATCCAGATAAAAATATCCCGAGAGTGATCGAATGGGTCGAAAAATTTGATAAGGACCAGACCATAGCCGGGCAGATGAAGGTTGTCAAGGAGGCCCTGGCCGACGAAAACAATAACTGGAACCGGCTGGTAAAAAGCTTATGGACAGACATTGATCCCGGCGTCCGAAAGCGTCTTTTTAACAATTTTATCGTCAACAGTGTCATTATCGGCTGTAAACGCCAGAACATAAACAAGGAAAAATATGACTGTAATATCCCGTGGGCCATTCTCATGGACCCTACCTCAGCCTGCAATCTGCATTGTACAGGCTGCTGGGCCGCGGAGTACGGGGATAAAATGTCCATGGATTTCGATACACTGGACAGCATCATCGAGCAGGGAAAAGCCCTCGGGACTTATATGTATATCTATTCCGGAGGAGAGCCCCTTGTGCGCAAAAAGGACATTATCCGGCTGTGTGAAAAACACGATGACTGTGCCTTTCTGTCTTTTACCAACGCCACCCTCATCGACGAGGACTTTGCCGATGAGATGCTGCGGGTTCAGAACTTTATCCCGGCCATCAGCGTCGAGGGATTTGAGGAAGAGACCGACATGCGGCGTGGTAAAGGAACCTATGCCGCGGTCGTAAAAGCCATGGATATCTTAAAGGCTAAAAAGCTGCCCTTTGGCTTTTCCACCTGTTATCACCGCCAGAATACTGATGTCATCGGCAGTGAGGCGTATTTTGACGCAATGATCGAAAAGGGCTGTAAGTTTGGCTGGTTTTTTACCTATATGCCTGTGGGCGTGGATGCTGTGCCCGAGCTCATGGCCACCGCGGACCAGCGGGAGTACATGTATCACCAAATTCGCAGCTTCCGGGCTACCAAGCCCCTGTTTACCCTGGATTTCTGGAACGACGGCGAGTACGTCAAGGGATGTATCGCGGGAGGACGCAATTACCTGCACATCAATGCCGGCGGCGACATTGAGCCCTGCGCCTTTATCCATTACTCCGATTCCAATATCCATGAGCAAACCCTGCTGGAGGCTTACAGGCGGCCGCTGTTCATGCAGTACCATAGAAACCAGCCCTTCAACCAGAATCATCTGCGCCCCTGTCCACTGCTCGATAACCCAGGCCGCCTGACCAGCATGGTTGAGCTGTCCGGGGCCCACTCCACTGACCTCACCCACCCTGAGGATGTCAAGGCACTTTCCGACAAATGCCTGGATGCCGCAAAAGCATGGAAGGTCAACGCTGACCGTCTCTGGAATGAAAGCCATCCAAATCACTGACATTAAAAAGCACTTCTGTTTCAGGAGTGTTTTTTTATTGGCCTGGTATTTTTAAAAAAACAATCTTTTGGTTGTTAGACCTTTACAAAGACGCGGAATTGCGATAATATCAAACTCATAATCAAAAAATGGAGGATTTGTAGAAAATGAAAAAAAAATTTAAATTGGCAAGTATTCTCGTTGCGCTGCTGTTGGCCCTCAGCTTTGGAAATACCGCGCTCGCTGCCGGTGGCAATGGCGGCGGTGGTGGCGACGGTAATGGCAGCGGCGGGGGAAACGGGGGCGGAAGCGATGAACCCCTGACAATTGTCTCCTCTACCCCGGCAGATGGTGAAACCTCGGCTTCTGTCAGTGACCCCATCAAGCTCGAATTCAGCAAAAATGTTGTCAACGCTGAAGTCAAGGACGGGAATATGGCAGCCGTTGTACTTTATAAGAACGGCACACCTGTTGCGGCTGAAGTCACCATGGCTGATGACCAGGTTGAGCCTGATCTCAGAAACTTTATAACCATCACGCCTTCAAGCCCTCTGGAACCCGGAACCGAATATCAGGTTAAAATAGCCGGAACCTTAACAGCAAAGAGCGGCGCAGCCCTGGGAGAAGAAAAGACACTGCGCTTCAAAACTGCCGGTACAGCCCCTGCAGCGGCCAGCGAGGAAAAAACAACTGCTGAAAACACAGCTGCTGAAAAGCCAGCCTCGAATAATACCACCCTTTATATTCTTTTAGGTGTCGCCGCAGTGGTTATCATTGCGATTGTTGTCGTTGTGTTCGTTAAAAAGAAAAAATAATGCTGGATGTAATCATTATCGGCGGTGGTATCCTCGGGGTTACCACCGCCCGGCTTTTAAGCCGTTTCAACCTGGACACGCTTGTCCTTGAAAAGGGTGCCGACCTGGGAGAAGGCGCCTCCAAGGCTAACAGCGCTGTTTTGGCCGCTGGCTTTCATCCCAGAGGCGGCAGCCTGAAGGGGATCTCCTGTGTGCGTGGAAATGCCATGTATCCCCAGATCTGTAAAGAGCTCGGCGTCGAAATCGCCTATCCGGGATCACTTTTCGTCGCCTTTCACAGAGAAGGGGAGGAGATGATCCGTGAAAAATACAAAAAGGGCTTGAAAAATAATGTGCCGGATATGGAGATTCTGTCTGGCAGTGAAAGCCGCGCGCTGGAGCCGGGGCTTTCTGACCGGGTGACCATGGCCCTTTATGCCAGGACCACAGGTATTATTGAGCTTTTTTCCCTTCTGCTGAGAACGGCTCAGTCAGCTGAAAAAAACGGGGTTCACTTTGCATTTGATGAAGAGGTACAGGAAATTATCGAGCATGAAAACCACTTTGAGGTGGTAACAGGCCGGCGCTCGCTGAACGCCCGTTATGTGGTCAACACCGCGGGTGGAATGGCCATGGCTGTCGAAAGCGGCGTAAGACCTCAGGATTTGATCATTAAGCCGCGCTGCGGACAGTTTTTAGTCTTTGACCGTCAGGGAAAAGACGGCATCCGCCATGTACTCTATCAGGCTCAGGAGACTGATGAAAAGGGCTGTCTGCTGGCGCCCTCCACCGAGGGAAATATCATCGCTGGCCCTACCTCGCAGGATGTACCGGACTATAAAAATGTCGAAACCACTGACTGGGGGATTCATCACATTGAAAAAACAGCAAAAAAGATACTGCCTGATCTGGATATGGGAAAGGTCATCACCTCCTTTGCCGGTGTGCGCGCAAATATCAAAAATGTTGTCAAGGAGGAAAAGGACTTTGTCATCCGCCGTTCAGTCCCCCGAATGGTCAGCGCTCTCGGCATTAAAAACCCGGGAATGACCGCCGCCCCGTATCTCTGTCAGATGATTCTCGACCTGCTCATCGAAGACGGGCTGTGCACTGCTCCCAATCCAGATTACTGTCCGGTGCTGGACCTCCCCAAACCCTTTTTAAAACAGACTGAAAACATACAGAAAAAATGGTATGAACAGGACCACCGTTACGGCAATCTGGTCTGCCGCTGCGAGGGGATTACAGAGGGGGATATCCTCCGGGTGCTCCGTGAGCCGCTGCCGCCCAAAAACATGAACGGGCTTAAAAAACGGCTCCGCACCACCATGGGAAGGTGTCAGGGAAGCTTCTGCACACCGCGGATTCTTGAAATACTGTCGAGAGAATGGTCGGTACCGCCTGAAAAGATTATGAAAGAAGCGCCGGGCAGCCCGTTTGTCAAAGGGAGGGTGAAATAAAATGCATTATGACTGCGCAATCATTGGCGGCGGCGCTGGCGGTATGGCCGCCGCTCTTTCCGCATCCCAAAGGGGCGTGGAAAAAATCGTGCTTTTGGAGCGTGACCCTGCTGTGGGCGGTATTCTGCGCCAGTGCGTTCACGATGGTTTCGGCACGCTCTATCTGAAAAAATCGCTCACCGGTCCAGAATATGCCGCTCACTTTAAAAATCAGTTAAAAAACACACCGGTCACAATAAAAACAAGCGCGTCGGTTTTAGAGCTCTCCGGAGAATACGGGGCTTTCAGCGTCAAGTATCTCAGCAAAACGGAGGGGCCTGCCCGTCTGACCGCGGACACGGTTATTCTGGCCATGGGCTGCCGCGAGAGAACCCTTGGGCAGCTACGTATCCCCGGAAGCCGTCCTTCCGGCATATATACTGCCGGTACAGCCCAGTATATGATGAATATCCAGAACCTGCTTCCGGGAAAAAACGTGGTGATCCTCGGCTCTGGTGATATTGGTCTCATTATGGCCAGACGGCTGACACTGGAGGGCGCCAGAGTCAGTCTGGTGCTTGGAGAAAAAGCCACAGGGCTGGCCCGCAACCATCTGCAGTGCATCCAGGATTTTAACCTTCCCATCCGTTTTGGATTTACCGTCGTCTCTGTGCATGGATACAAGCGTCTGAAAGGCGTGAGCATTGCCCCGGTCCTGGCAGACGGACGGCCCGAGCTTTCCAAAAAAACATATGTTCCCTGCGATACCCTGCTGGTAGCTGCCGGGCTGATTCCGGAAACAGATATACTGGATTCGGATTTTGTCCGTCTTGACAAAAATGGCGGCATTAATGTCTATGACAATGGGCAAACCAGTGTTCCAGGACTTTTTGCCTGCGGCAATGTGACCGGCGTCCACGATCTTGTGGACAAAGTCAGCATGGCCGGAAAACAGGCCGGCGAGTCTGCTGCATCCTTCCTCGCCGGAAAGCCAGCCGCATCGGGTGAAAAGCTTCCGGACGCTTACTTTGAAAAGGAACCGACCTGTGAAGTCCTGAACAGCCTGAAGGAAAATGAACGCCTCTGTGTTCTGTGCCCAAAAGGCTGTATCCTGAGCTTCGACACTGCCTGCGAACCACCGGAAATCACAGGATACAGGTGCAGGCGCGGCCTCCATCATGGCCGGGAGGAGTGGAAGGCCCCCAGACGGATGCTCACCACCACGGTCAAAACCGCCGCTGGCGGGCTGGTTCCAGTCAAAAGCAGCGTCCCACTTCCTCAAAGATCACTTCTGAAGGCGATGAAAAAAATACGGAAAATCACACTGACATCGTCTGTTGCGCCAGGCACCATTATCTGCAAAAATATCCTGAACAGCGGAGCAGACATTATCACAACAGGAGAAGCACATGAAAACTGAGACGGCATTACAGGATCATCGGCATTTTATAAAAAAAGTCATCTTTATTCTTCTGCTTTTGGTGATTCCTCTGGCTTTTATTTTTACCGCGCTGTTTATCGGCCGTTACAGCGTGTCGGTTTCTGAGGTTTTCAAAAGCCTTGCCAGCCCCTTTGCCGGCGGGGCTGGCATCTCACCACAAACATTGACCGTTGTACTGCAGTTGAGACTGCCGAGGGCCATCGCCGCTGCCTTTGTGGGCGCGGGACTATCCGCCAGCGGTACTGCTTTTCAGGGGGTTTTCCGCAATCCACTCGTCGACTCAGGCTTTCTGGGGGTTAATTCCGGCGCCGGCTTCGGAGCAGGTCTTGCTATTCTTCTCTTTGGCACAAGCCTTGCCACCTACGGCTTTGCCTTTGCTTTCGGTGTTTTAGCCGTTATTTTCAGCTACCTGATCGCTAAAATCTATAAGGCTGTTCCCACCATTATGCTCATTCTCGGCGGCACGATTGTCTCCTCGGTCTTCAGCGCACTGCTGACCCTTCTCAAATCCATTGCCGATGTCAACAGCGAGCTTCCGGCCATTGTTTACTGGCTCATGGGAAGTGTGGCCTCCGTCAGCTATAAGGACTTCTGGGCTGTTCTGGTCATTATGGCGGGAATTGTCGGGCTGGCCTTTTTCAGCTGGCAGATCAATGTGATCTCCATGGGGGAAAAGGAAGCCCGCACCATGGGCGTCAATGTCGTATTCAGCAAGCGCATGATCATTGCCTGCGCGACCCTGGCAACGGCTGGCGCAGTGTGCATTTCCGGCATTATCGGCTGGGTCGGGCTCATTATCCCGCATATTGGCCGGATGCTCATCGGCAATGATACCCGTAAGCTTCTGCCGGTTTCCATGAGTCTGGGGGCTGTGTTCATGGTCACCATTGACACCATCAGCCGGAGCGTCACCACCTCCGAAATTCCTCTGGGCGTTTTGACAGCGCTTGTGGGCGCGCCCTTTTTTGTCTTTCTGCTTAAGAAAACAAAAGGAGGGGGGTGGCAGATGTGAGTGTGTTAAAAATTACAGATGCTGCTTTTGCCTACGGCGAGCAGCTTATTTTTCAAGATATTACACTTGAAACCCGGCCAGGTGAAATCTTCTGCCTGATGGGACGAAACGGCTGTGGAAAAAGCACCCTTCTGGACTGCATTCTGGGCATTCATCCTCTGAAAAAAGGCACGATCCAAATTTCTGATAAAAGTGTCGATGCCTACAAGCCCGCTGAGCTGGCAAAGAAAATGGCTTACCTGCCCCAGAGCCACGAGCATTCCTTCCCTTACAAGGTGCTCCAGGTCGTGCTCATGGGAAGAACCGCCTATATGAGCCGCTTTGGCTCTCCCACCCAGGAGGATAAGGTCATTGTCAAAAACCTCCTTGACAAAATCGGCATCACCCACCTTTCCGACAGGCCGTATACCCAGCTCAGCGGCGGAGAGCTTCAAATGGTCATGCTTGCCCGTTCCCTGGCCCAGGAAGCTCCGCTCATTCTCATGGATGAGCCCACCGCCCACCTGGACTACTATAATGAGCTTTTATTTTTAGAGACCATCGCCTCACTGGTTAAGGATGGCAGGCAGACCATTTTCATGGCAACTCACTCGCCCAATCAGGCTTTTTACCTCGAAAACCGCGGAATCCCTGTCCGTGTAGGTCTGATGTGCAACGGAAAACTTATCGAAACAGGGCCGCCTGCCAAAACTCTGACGTCTGCAAATCTCGGGCAGGTTTATAATATCGAAGCACGTATTCTGGATTCTGGAGAGACAAAGCAGGTAATGCCTGTAGGTACTTTAAAATAAAGGAGTTGAAAAATGAAAAAGATTAAAGGATATGTCCGTATTACGCTGGCTCTGTTTTTTATCACAATGCTTTTGAGCGGGTGCTCCCAGCCCAGCATCACCGCCTCAGATAACACTCCAACACACACCATTACCGACAGCGCCGGCCGCCAGGTGGAAATTCCCACGGAAATAAAGAAGGCCGCGGTTCTCGACGCTTTTATGACAGAGGCCATTGTCATGAGCCAGGGCGGTGAGCAGATTGTCAGCTGTCCTGCCGGTACGAAGCGCAATGTACTGCTCAAAGAAATTTATCCTGAAATTGAAAATGCCGTCACAGTCACCAGCAGCGGGGTCATTAACGCCGAAGCATTGATGGAGCTCAAGCCGGATGTGGTTTTAATCAAGCGTGAAATCTACCAGAGCGAGGCTGAGGCGCAAAAGCTGGATAAGCTGGGAATTCCCTATGTGGTGGTGAGCTATGACAATATGGATGAACAGATAG
Organism: Eubacterium sp. BL-380-WT-2B; assembly: GCF_009696115.1. Taxonomy (NCBI): domain Bacteria; kingdom Bacillati; phylum Bacillota; class Clostridia; order Eubacteriales; family Eubacteriaceae; genus Eubacterium; species Eubacterium sp. BL-380-WT-2B. The sequence goes on along the minus strand of NZ_VUMP01000005.1, from coordinate 276,739 downwards.
ATGCCCTGCGGCTGATCGCTTCAGTCATGGGGGGAAGGGTTGCGCAAAACATGGAGACCCTCTGCCAGGAATACGAGAGGGTCATCACTCTGTGTGAAGAGCGGAGCGCCAGAATTCCTGAGAGTGAACGCGTGAAAGTCTACCATTCCATCACAGAGGCTGTGCGGACAGATGGTGAAAACTCTCTCGGAAGTGACTGGATAAAAACCGTGGGCTGTACCGATGTATCCGTCGGCTCAGAGCTCAAATCTGAAGGGGATGACTACTATGCCAGTATTGAGCAGATTTTTGTATGGGACCCAGATGTGGTGATCTGTAATGACGCCAGCACAGCGGAATATTTCAAGACCAATGAAAAATTTCAGGGCCTTCGGGCAGTACGTGAAAACCAGGTCTATAATATCCCCATTGGCTTTACCCGCTGGGGCCATCAGGGAAGCTGTGAAACCTTCTTTGGCATGCTCTGGCTTGGGACCACTGTTTATCCGGAAGTTTACGGCGACATCGACCTCCGCGCAGAGGTGACGGATTTTTACCAGAATGTTGCCGGTATCCAGGTAGACGACGCCCTCTGGGATAAAATACTCTCCGGCAGGGATATCCGCCAGGGCGGCAAGAATTCAGGAAAATAAGGAGCTTAAAAATGATTAGATATTACCTCTGTGTCGATGACACCGATGACCTGACCAAAAAAACCAGTACCGGAAAAATAGCCGAGCATATCAAAAAAGAGGCCGAATCCCTCGGCAGTGTCATTGATTACGGCATCACACGGCACCAGCTGCTTTTGGACGACGCAATTGCCTACACCTCCCACAACAGCTCCATGTGCTTTTCGGGCAGCCTCTCCGAAGACCAGCTCAGCAGGCTGTGGGAAAAAGCTGCAGAAATTATCATGGCCGAAAAAGCTGAAACAGCTGACCCAGGCCTCTGTCTCTGCCGTCTGGATCATCTGAAATTTCCGGAGAAACTGCTGGCTTTTGGAAAAAAGGCACAGCGCAGCGTCATCAAAAAGGAGGAAGCTTATGATCTCGCTCGCAGCGTCGGCGGCACACGCCTTGAGGAATTTGGCGGCACAGGTATCGGCGTCATCGGCGCCCTGGCCGGCGCAGGGCTGAGGCTTAGCGGAAACGATGGCAGTATCCGGGGGAAATCCGGTATTGGCACATGCCAGACCACCCTGAGCGCCGCTGAAATGCAGAACCGCCTTGGCGTATCGCACATCATCGAGCGCTCAGGCGCTGTGCTTCCGCCGGATACCCCGGTTTACATTGAAGATTATGCCAAAATCGTTCTGCTCGACCACCATCTGGTGGCCGTGGCAAAAAGAAACGAAGCAGATGGCTTTGAGCTCTGTAAAAAATCCGATCTCTATACCGGGGATAAAAAAACAGGCGGCTGGGAACTGGGCTGCGCTTTTTTCAAGCGTGACAATGATGAGGAAGAGTGCCTGGACGATCTGGATAAAACCTGCTGTAACTGTCTTTACCGGCGATGGACAAAGGAAGGCTATCGGTGCAGCATTGAAAAAAGATAGGCTTTTGCCTATCTTTTTAATTATATAATACTATTTGCCAAACTCATTCCACTAAAGTACAATAGAATCATCAAATCTCACACAAAGGATTTTTATATGGATGCCAAGAAACTTTTTAAATTGTTTATCTCAACCTTCAGTCTGAGCATGTTTACCTTTGGCGGAGGCTACGTTATTGTGCCGCTCATGCGCAAAAAATTCGTCAAAGAGCTGGGATGGATCGAGGAACAGGAAATGCTGGATCTCACAGCCATCGCCCAGTCTTCTCCCGGCGCCATGGCCGTTAATGCCTCCATTCTGGTCGGATACCGAGTCGCGGGTGTTACCGGCGCTTTTGTGGCCATTGTCGGGACCGTGCTGCCGCCGCTGATCATTTTGTCCGTCATCTCACTGTTTTACACAGCCTTCCGCGACAACCTCTACGTGGGGTTCCTGCTTAAAGCTATGCAGGCTGGGGTATCCGCTGTCATTGTGGATGTTGTCATCGACATGGGCGGAGATGTTTTTAAATCCCGCAAGGCACTGCCGGTCATCATGATGTTTGTGGTTTTTATCCTCAGCGCTTTTGTAAAAATGAACGTGATTATCCTCATTCTGATCTGCGGCCTGATCGGCGCTCTTGTGACCTTTACAGCCAGGCGCACCGGAAAAAATCTTTTATAGGAGGCGGCCATGACTTATCTTCAGTTATTTATCAGCTTTTTCCAGATCGGTCTCTTCAGCATCGGCGGTGGATACGCGGCGCTGCCGCTCATTCAGGAGCAGGTCGTCAACCTCCACGGCTGGATGGACATGACCCAGTTCATTGACATCATCACCATTTCCCAGATGACGCCAGGCCCCATCGCCATCAATGCCGCCACCTTTGTGGGCATCAAGACCGCCGGGATCGGCGGCGCTGTCATCGCCACTGTCGGCTGCGTCACACCTTCCTGCATCATCGTATTGATTCTGGCCGCGGTATACTACCGCTTCCGCAATTTAAACACCATCAAAGGCGTCCTCTCCGGCCTCCGTCCCGCTGTGGTGGCCCTCATCGCCTCAGCCGGCCTCTCCATTGTCATCGTGGCCTTTTTTAAAAACGGCCTGGTGCAGTTTGCAGCGGACAATATTGATTTTGTGGCGGTGGTCCTCTTCGCCGTCAGCCTTTTTATCCTCCGGAAATTCAAGCTCAATCCCATCTACGTCATGCTGGGGTGCGGGGTCATTGGCATGGGGATATATGCGGCGCTTAATTTTATGGCCTGAACATTTCCTCCCGGATGGTCTCGCCCGGCGGAATCACGATAAACCGCTCATCGGTGCTGCCGTTCAGCATCTCGATGACGAGCTTCACGTCACCCTCGGTTTCCTGAAGCTCGAGGTCCAGCTTTTCGGCCACCCCAGCGCATTTTTCACGGACATTCTGATCCTCCACGCCGGTTTTGACAAACATAAGGTACTTATAATTCTTATACATGGCTTTTATGACGCGTAAAGCCCTTTTTTCGCCGTATTTTTCCTTCATGCGGTCATATTCATATCCAAGGCCTTCTTCACCCCATAACCAGCCTTGTGAGACGAAATACGAGGTCCGCCGCAATTCGGCGGTGTTGGGGTTATGGCAGAGCAGAACATCGATGCAGTCCTCCACCTTTGGCAGCACCACTGGGCAGTTCTTTGCCTGTATGCCGGTCAGGGCCTGTCCGCAGTGCCCATAAAGCAGGTAAATCCTGTCTGCGCCGGTCTCCGCGTCAATGGCGGACTGTACCTTTTCGTGAAGGGTTTCCGGCACATTGTGCAGCTGGTCCTCCAGCCAGCTAAATTTAAAATCCGACGGATCCTCCAGCCCGGCTTCAATTTCTCTGCGAAGCACGCTGCATCCGATAACCACCTTTTTCATTTTTCTCCTCCTTTGCGCCGCCTTTCTGACAGCTTTCCTTTAGGCCATTATAAAAACATGCGAAAGTCCTGTCAATCCTGCAAAAAAAGAATACAAAAAAGCGGCCAAAGCCGCTTATAAATGAAATCCTATTCGAAAAAACTCGTCTGTCTGTTATCCTCTCAGAATTTCCAGCAGCTCGCCGGTTGTCTTCTGAAGATTGATGCCTGTTAAAAAGGAACGGCCATTCATAACTGGAATATCAACGTCGCCCTCGAGCTGACAGGTACATACAATAATGTCGGGCTTAATCTCGGCAGCCTTCTGAGCCACCTCCGATGCTTTTGCCTGGACGGTTTTCAGTTCAACACCATTTTCTGACGCAATTTTTTCAATTTTTTTGGCCACTACGGTAGAAGTCGCCACAGCGGCGCCGCAGGCCACTAAAACAGTTTTCATTTCTTTGCACCATCCATTATTTTTCTGAAATGGCTGATATTTTCTTTCATATCGCCGCTAAACAGGCAGGAGCCGGATACAATGACATTGGCGCCAGCTTCGACAACAGTGCTCAGGGTTTCAAAGTTCACGCCGCCGTCGATCTCCAGATCAACATCACGGCCGCCGATCATGGCCCGGATTCCCTTTAAACGTTCTGTGGTTTCGGGAATATACTTCTGCCCGCCAAAGCCTGGATAAACGCCCATGACCAGAATCATGGAAATATCGTCAATGAAAGGAGCCAGCACATCGATTGGCGTGTCCGGGGAAATGACCAGACTTGCCTTGCAGCCGGATTTTTTAATCAGGTCAATACATTCCTGTGTATCGTCCTCGACTTCAACATGCACGGTGATGATATCCGCTCCGGCGTCGGCAAAACGTTCGATGTATTTCAGCGGTTCACTGATCATCAGATGGACATCAAATGGAAGGCCGATGGTTTTACGGAGGCATTTTACCTGATCTGGCCCGATGGTAATGTTTGGAACAAAATGGCCGTCCATCACGTCCACATGAAGCCAGTCCGCACCGCCGGCTTCCACGGATTTTAAATCACGGTCCAGATTGGCAAAATCCGCGCTCAGCATTGATGGGGAAATTTTGTAATTCATAATGAGTACCTCTCTCTTATTAATGATCATCTTAACGATCGGCTGAGAAGCTAATCCAGCCCGTCGATATCTTTTACTAAATTATATATCCACTCGGGGTTTTTTGCACCTGCTATTTTTTGTAAAACCATTTCATCTTGTATCATCAGGACAATTTTCTGCAGGGTTTCAATCTGCTTTTCACCGTCTTTTATGGCTAAAAGAAAGACGATGGAGACATCGATACACTCCTCAGGCGCGCCCATACCGTGAAAAACCACAGGATTTTTTAAAGTGATAAGCGATACCGCCTCCTCGAGCACATTGTCAGGCTCGGCGTGGGGAATGGCGACGCCGACGGGCGTCGGCAGACCTGTCGGGAAAATTTTCTCCCGCTCACAGGCAGCGGTGATGTAGCCCTCATCAATTCGATTGTCCCTTAAAAGGGGAGAGGCGGCGGCCTCTATCGCTTGAAAGCAGTCCGCCGCCTCTACATTAATCTGAATGTATTTTTGATTAATCAGCATTTTTTTATTTTTCGTCCAGAATGGAAACCTGGCCGTCCTCAATGTCTTCTTCCGGGTCTTCCTTATAAACCTTGGAAATGGTCGCAATCTGTTCGCCGGCCTGAAGCTTCATCAGGCGGACACCCTGGGTATTACGGCCAACGGTGGAGATGTCATTGCCCTCCAGCTTAATGACCACACCCTGGTTATTGATCATCATGATCTCGCCGTCCCGGCTGATGACGCAGAAGCCCACCAGCTCGCCGGTTTTCTTGGTCACCTTATAGGTCTGAACGCCCTTGCCGCCGCGTTTCTGGGAACGGTACTGGTCACCGGAGGTCAGCTTGCCATAGCCGTTGTCCGATACGCAGAGCACAAACAAGTCATCCGATACAATGTCCATACCCACAACCACGTCGTCATCGCGCAGCTCGATACCGCGGACACCGATGGAGGTACGTTTCAGCGGACGCACTTCCTTTGAGGTAAACCGGATAGCATAGCCCTTCTGTGTCCCCATGACAATATCCTCGTTTTCTTCCACCAGACGGACGTTGATGAGCTCATCACCCTCGCGCAGGTTAATGCCGATGATGCCGTTCTTTCTGGAAGAATCATACTCCGTGAGGTCGGTTTTCTTAATGATCCCCTGCTTGGTCGCCATGATCAGGCATTTATCCGCTGTAAATTCTTTAACCGGAATCATGGTCGTGATCTTTTCATCCGGATCAAGCTGAAGAATGTTGACAATGGCAGTCCCTCTTGCGGTACGGCCGCCTTCAGGCACTTCAAAGGCCTTCAGGCGGTACACCTTGCCCTTGTTGCTGAAGAACAGCAGGAAGTGGTGGGTGGTGGTGGTGAAGAGGTGTTCCACAAAGTCGTTCTCACGGGTGGAAAGAGCAGTGATCCCCTTGCCGCCGCGCTTCTGTGAGCGGTAGGTGTCTGCCGAAATCCGTTTGACATAGCCAATATGGGTCATGGTGATGACCACTTCCTCCTCTTCAATGAGGTCTTCCACATCAAAGTCTTCCACGTCGATGTCAAAGGAGGTTCTCCGCTCATCGCCATATTTTTCCTTGATTTCTGTCAGCTCATCCTTGATGATGTTTAACACGAGCTGTTCGTCTGCCAAAATCGCTTTGTACTCAGCGATCATTTTCTGCAGCTCAGCGTATTCTTCCTCGATCTTTTCGCGTTCCAGACCGGTCAGGCGCTGGAGACGCATGTCCAGAATCGCCTGCGCCTGGATTTCGGTCAGGGCAAAGCGTTCCATGAGCTGGACTTTGGCTTCCTTGCCGTCCTTAGCCGCACGGATCAGCGCGATGACTTCATCGATGTTGTCAAGGGCGATGCGCAGACCTTCCAGGATATGCGCTCTGGCTTCTGCCTTTTTCAAATCAAAGATGGTTCTTCTTGTAATGATTTCCTTCTGGTGCTCGACATAATAGTGCAGCACCTGCTTCAGGTTTAGAACCTTGGGCTCAAGCTTTTTCTTGTCGTACTCATTGCCCACCAGCGCCAGCATGATGACGCCGAAGGTATCCTGGAGCTGTGTGTGCTTATACAGCTGATTCAGGATAATGGTCTCATTGGCGTCGCGCTTGAGCTCAATCACAATGCGGATACCTTTTTTAAGGTCTGTTTCATCGCGGAGGTCTGCAATGCCCTCCACACGCTTTTCCTTGACCAATTCAGCGATTTTTTCCACCAGCTTGGACTTATTGACCATGTAAGGGATCTCGGTGACAACGATCTGTTTACGGCCTTTTTTGGTGGTCTCCATCTCAACCTTTGAACGTATCTTAATACGTCCGCGCCCGGTGCGGTAAGCTTCCTTAATACCGGATTTTCCAAGCAGAATACCAGCGGTTGGAAAGTCCGGCCCTTTGATATGAACCATAAGCTCATCGATGGTGATGTCCGGGTTGTCAATATAAGCGATGGTGCCGTCGACCACCTCGCCTAAATTGTGAGGCGGAATGTTGGTGGCCATCCCGACCGCAATCCCGGCAGAGCCGTTGACCAGCAGATGGGGGACACGGGCCGGAAGGACTTCCGGTTCCATTTCAGATTCATCGAAGTTCGGAATAAAGTCAACCGTGTCCTTATTGATGTCACGCAGCATTTCCAGCGCGATTTTGGACATCTTGGCCTCTGTGTAACGCATGGCGGCAGCGCCGTCACCGTCGATGGAGCCAAAGTTACCCTGTCCGTAGATAGTCATATAACGGGTTGAGAATTCCTGGGCCATACGCACCATGGCGTCATAGACCGCGGTATCGCCGTGCGGGTGATATTTCCCCAAAACTTCCCCGACAATACGGGCAGATTTACGGGTCGGCTTGTCGGGCGTCATGCCAAGCTCGCTCATGGCGTACAGGATACGTCTGTGAACAGGCTTTAAGCCATCGCGCACATCCGGCAGGGCACGCCCGATGATAACACTCATGGCGTAATCCACATAGCAGGACTTCATCTCTTCTTCAATATTTACTTCTTTTATTCGGTCATATTCTATAATTTCATCCATATTTTAAGTTTAACTCCCAAGTTTAAAATGATCGTATTTTATATAAAAAATCTTATATCATCCTTCGGATGATTTTTTATACAAAATGCGTTAGCCTCATTGCCGAACACCCAGGATCGGCCGCTCCCTTTTCGTGTTCTGCCAAATTTTTTCAAAATTTGGATTCGGCGTCATATATCCAGATTCTTAACCTTAGCCGCGTTGCGTTCAATAAATTCTTTTCTCGGCTGTACCTTGTCGCCCATGAGAATGGTGAATACCTCGTCGGCATAGGCGGCGTCCTCAATGTTGACGCGGTTCAGGATACGGACAGAGGGGTCCATGGTGGTTTCCCACAGCTGATGGGCGTCCATTTCCCCAAGACCTTTGTAACGCTGGATGGTGTACTTGCTGCGGTCTTTGTCCTCGAACATTTTGTCAAGGGCCTTTTCATTGTAGACATACTCGACATGCTGCCCCCTGGCTACCTTGAAAAGCGGCGGCTGGGCAATGTACACATAGCCCTCCTCGATCAGGCCGCGCATATAGCGGTAGAAAAAGGTTAAAAGCAGCGTACGGATATGGGCGCCGTCAACGTCGGCATCTGTCATGATAATGATCTTGTGGTAGCGGGCTTTTTCAACATTAAAGTCCTCGCCGACCCCTGTGCCAAAGGCCGTGATCATGGATTTCAGCGTATCCGCTGTCAGGATACGGTCAAGACGGGATTTCTCAACGTTCAGGATCTTACCACGCAGCGGCAGAATCGCCTGGATTCTGGAGTCTCGGCCAGACTTGGCCGAGCCGCCCGCGGAGTCCCCTTCCACAATAAAGATCTCAGACATGGACGGGTCCTTTTCGCGGCAGTCCGCCAGCTTGCCCGGCAGCGCTGTGGTGTCCAGAGCGCTTTTACGTCTGGTGAGCTCACGGGCTTTTTTGGCTGCCTCACGGGCTCTGGAAGCGCTCAGTGTTTTTTCGATCACGGTTTTGGCAATGGTCGGGTTTTCTTCCAGGAAAGCTGAAAGCTCATCGCCGACAATGGTTTCAACAATTCCCTTGACCTCAGGATTCCCAAGCTTTGTTTTTGTCTGGCCCTCAAACTGCGGATCCAGCAGCTTAATGCTGATAATGGCTGTCAGGCCTTCACGCACATCCTCACCCGTCAGGTTTTTGTCATTTCCCTTGATGTAATTATTCTTTCTGGCATAGGTGTTGATGGTACGGGTCAGAGCGCTCTTAAACCCGTTTAAATGGCTCCCGCCCTCGGGTGTATAGATATTGTTGGCATAGGAATAGATATTTTCGGAATAGCCCGCTGTGTACTGAAAAGCGATTTCCAGACTGTAATCATCCATTTCCTTTTCATAATATGCGATCTGTTCATAAAGAGGGTCCTTATTCTTGTTCATGTATTCAATGTAAGAACGGATACCGCCTTCGTAGCAGTAGGTTTCCTTGCGCTTTTCAGCTTCTCGCTCATCGGCCAGGGTGATGGAAACGCCTTTGTTCAAAAATGCCAGCTCTCTGAGACGGTGTTCCAGAACATCAAAGTCATACACCAGCTCGTCAAAAATATCCGGATCGGGCTGGAAATGGACAGTGGTACCCGTCCGGTTGGTGTTGCCAGTCACTTCAAGCTCAGAGGTCTTTTTACCCTTGGCAAAGGTCTGGTGGTAAATCTTTTTATTCTGCTTGACCTCAACAGTCAGCTCAGAGGAGAGGGCGTTGACAACGGAAACCCCAACGCCATGAAGGCCGCCGGATACCTTGTACCCTCCACCGCCAAATTTACCGCCGGCGTGCAGAACCGTCAGTGCCAGCTCAACCCCGGTCTTTTTCATTTTGTGGTTCATATCGGTCGGAATACCACGGCCGTCATCCACAACGGTGATACCGTTATTTTTATCAATAGTGACCACAATATTCTTACAGTAACCCGCCAGCGCCTCATCGATGGAGTTATCCACGACTTCATAGACAAGATGGTGGAGCCCCTGCTTGCCAGTGCTCCCGATATACATCCCAGGTCTCTTCTGGACCGCCTCAAGGCCTTCCAGCACCTGTATCTGGTCGGCAGTATAATCATTTTTCTCATTTTTTAAATTGTCTGACATAAAAACCTCCGTATTTCAATGGAGAATGAAGAATTGAGAATTGAGAATTATCGGTATAAAATCGCAAAGCGATTTTAATTATAATCGAACTGCCTGGCAGTTCGTTCCTTTAATTCTCAATTCTCCATTTTCAATTCTCAATTTGTTTTAATTGCCGTCCATCCTCTATTTTTAAAATCTTAGATGGAAGTTCGCTGTAATGCTCGATAAAAGATGGGTCCGTACAGGTGATAAACGCCTGGGTCTTTCCAAGAATGGAAAGAATGTTGCGCTGACGCCTGTCATCCAGCTCGGACAAAATATCATCAAGGAGCACCACCGGATAATCCCCGGTGCTCTCCCTGTAAATTTCTATCTGAGAAAGCTTCAAAGAAATAGCAGCTGTCCGCTGCTGTCCCTGTGAGCCGTATTTTTTTGCTTCCTTACCGTTTAGGTGAATCATGATATCGTCCACATGGGGCCCGTAGGTGGTAGACCCACGGGCAATGTCCTCCTGCCGGGAGGCCTGAAGCTTTTCTCTGAAAATCCTCTCAAGGTCAGAAAACTCCTGGGGATTCTCGAGCACGTTGTTCTGATAAAAGAGCACCAGCTCCTCCTGGCCGCCGCTGAGCTCACGGTGAAGCTCCCGGGCTTTTACATTCAGCCGCCTGAGGTAATCAATGCGGTAGCGCATGAGCATCGAACCGTATTTGACCAGCTGCTCATCCCATGAATCCAAGGTAAGGGCCAGAGTGCTGTCGTACTTTATTTCTTTAAGCAGCGCATTGCGCTGATTATGTATTTTGGCGTAATTCTTCAAAATATAGGGATAATTGGGCTTAAACCCGCTGATTTCATTGTTCATGAAACGCCTTCTTTTTTCAGGCCCTTCCTTAACGATTTTCAGGTCATCGGGCTCAAAAAGAATGGTGGTCAAGACCCCCAGCACAGCATCTCGCCTGGTTTCCTTCTTACCATTTAAAAGAACCGTCTTTTTTTTATCCTGCATCTTAATGGACAGGGTATGGGAGGTGTCCTCCTTGACAATATCCGCCTGCACAAAAAAACCCGATTCGTCGAAGCCCACCATATCCATCAGAGTTCCCGTCTTATGGGAATAGCCCCTGGACAGCAGGTGAATACTCTCGACTAAATTGGTTTTTCCCTGGGCATTCTGGCCGCAGATGACATTGATGCCAGGCGAAAATTCTAAGGTCTCATCCCTGTAGTTCCGGTAATGGACAAGGTGCAGCCTGGTGAGAATCATTGGGCAGCGGCAACCTCAAAGCTTCCGGCGTCCTCCACCTCAACCACATCTCCGGGACGAAGTTTTTTACCGCGCATGGTACAGATTTCTCCGTTTACGCGTACCATTTCATCCTGAATCACCATTTTTGCGTCGCTGCCATTACCAACCAGCCCGGCAAACTTAAGAAGCTGATCCAGCTTTATGAACTCCGTGTTAATTTCGATAATTTCCATATTTATTCCTCTTTAAGTCTGTAAGCCTTTTAAAAAATAGTTTTTCTCGCGTTTTCCCCTTAAAATTGGAAATACGCTTAAAAAACAGCAATAAAAATAGCATACATAGGATAGTATACCACAAATAAAAAAGGATTTGTAAACAAATCCTTTAAAATCATGATTTTTCTTAATGATAATACAGGTTTTTCTCAAAGTTTCTATTTTAGAAAAAAACTCAGGCTTCCTCAGCGATCCGGACTGGCAGAATCAGGTAAATAAATTCATCTGAACCGTCTGCCGGTACGATCACCGCCGGTCCAACAGAGGTGGTCAGCTCAATACTCATCTCATCCCGGTCGATAACCTTCAGTGCATCGATGAAAAACTTGGAGTTAAAAGCGATTTTGATGGGATCGCCTTGATTTTCAATTGGAATCACCTCAAAGACATCCCCGATTTCAGCGTTGGAGGTCAAAATCAGCTGGTCAATGTTAAAGTCCATTTTAATGAGGTTATTCTTACCCTCTCTCGCCAAAAGGGCAGCGCGCTCACTGCTCTCTAAAAGAAGCTTTCTGGAAACCTTGACCTGAGTGGCTTTTTCTGTTGGGATAATGTGCTTATAATTGATGAATTCGCCCTCCAGCAGACGGGAGGTGAACTGGGTATTGCCCATTTCAAAGAAGATCTGGGTTTTTGAGAATTTCACAATGACATTTTCATTATAACCGGATAACAGCTTATTGAGCTCGTTCATGCTCTTTCCCGGGATAATCACAGAAATACTGCCGTCAATGGCTTCCTTGAGCTTACCTCTCTTTAAGGAAAGGCGGTATCCGTCCAGGGCGATTAAGCTGATGGCGTCATTTTCAATTTCCATTTTAAGCCCCGTGAGCACTGGAATATTTTCGCTGACAGCCACCGAAAAAATGGTGCCGCGGATCATTTCTTTCAGAACACCTGCTTCAATGACAAAGCTGTGCTCCTCAATGACTTCCGGAAATTCTGGAAACTCATCGGTCGGGAAGCCCTTAATGGTAAAGTTTGACAGGAGGCATTCAATTTTCACCTGGTTCGAGTCATCTTTTTGGAAAAAAACCTCTTCTCCCGATAATTTCCGGATCACTTCAGTGATCAGATTGGATGATAAAATAATCTCACCATCCATGTCCACATTGGCCGGAATACTGGTTTGAACGCCAATTTCCAGATCCGTAGAGGTTAAAACCAATTGATTATTGTATACCTGAAACAAGATTCCCTCAAGAACAGGAAGGGTGGTTTTATTCGATACCCCTTTCTGGGCAATGGATAAAGCGTTGATAAGCGCGTCACGCGAGCAGCTGAATTTCATAAAGGCACCTCTCTTTTGGGAAGGCTGCTTCCCTGAATATTAAATATTATATAAGTATTTATTATAGTAATAATAGTAGTAGGGGATGTGTAGACTGTTGATAACTCAGAAAACGGCGGAATGCCGTAAAAAAACAGAGTGATTCACAGTGAATAAGGTGTGGATAAGCATGGTGTTATCGTGTTGAGAAAAAAAGGGTTATCCACAGTTTGGTAAGCAATGGAAAATGAAAGAACCTTTTTTCTGGCGAAAAAGCGATTGAGGCAGCGGTCGCAGGCCGCAAATCCATTCAAAATGCTACGCATTTTGTTCTTTTAATTCTCCATTGGAAGCTGAACCGGCGGGCCGGTTCAGCTTCCGGTAATCTCTTTTTGTATACGGATGATCAGGTTTTTAAAGTCTGTGTTCGCTTCCATTTCCTCGTTGATCTTCTGGCAGGCGTGGATGACGGTGGAGTGGTCACGGCCGCCAAATTCTTCGCCGATCTTTGGAAGAGAAAGGTCGGTTAAATCACGGGTCAGGTACATGGCAACCTGCCGTGGCAGTGAAATGGCCTTGGTTCTTTTTTTGGAATCGATGTCCTCAATGGTAACATTGAAATATTTGGCGGTCATTTCCTTGATATAGGTACTGTTGATGACAATGTTTTCCTTGGCCTTGAAAATATCCTTTAAAGCGTCCTTGGCTGTTTCCAGGCAGATAGGCTTGCCATGGAGCTTGGAGTAGGCGACCACTGTGGTTAAAGCACCCTCCAGCTCCCGGATATTTGAGTGGATGCTGTCCGCGATAAAGCTGAGCACATCATTCGGAATCTCTTCCTTATAGGATTCGGCTTTTTTGCGCAGGATGGCAATTCGTGTTTCAAAGTTCGGGGCAGAGATGTCTGTGATCAAGCCCATTTCAAAGCGTGAGCGCAGGCGTTCCTCCAGCTTTGGAATTTCCTTTGGCGGGCGGTCTGAGCTGATGACAATCTGTTTGTTTTCCTCGTGCAGGGCATTAAAGGTATGGAAAAACTCCTCCTGTGTTCCGTCCTTGCCGGCAAGGAACTGAATATCATCAATGAGCAGGATATCCACGTTGCGGTATTTATTTCTGAAGTCAATGTTATTCTGGTTCTGGATGGCGTCGATGAATTCATTGGTGAATTTTTCGCAGGACACATAAACCACTTTTTTGGTGGGCGCATAAGAGAGAATATAATTCCCGATGGCCTGCATGAGATGGGTTTTCCCGAGACCGACGCCCCCGTAGATAAACAGGGGGTTGTAGCGTTCTGACGGCGCTTCTGATACAGCGACGCAGGCAGCGTGGGCAAAGCGGTTGTTTTCGCCGATGACGAATTTTTCAAAGGTATACTTGGGATTCATGCTGCCGCCGTTGTTTGAAGATTTGGTATTCCCCTCGTTTTTAGGCATGGGAGCGCTCTGCTCAGCAGTATCCGGTACTTCCTTTTCAGATAAAACGATCTGGACTTTGCACTCCTGTTCCATAACCTGGCTCAGTGCGTTGGTGATCAAAGCCTTATAGCGGGTTTCAAGCATGCCCCGTTCAAAATCATTATCTGAAATAAGATAAAAGGTGCCGCCAATTATTTTCAGCGGTTTTGTATTCGTAAACCAGGTATTGTAACTGAGCTCAGACATCTCTTCCTTAATAAGGCTCAGCGCTTTCTCCCAGATTTTTACAATTGAATCATCCACAGGTCAACCTCCGATTTGTTTGTGAGTATTAGGATATTTTAATTAAGATTCTATGCACAAATATTGAACAGAGTTGTGCACAGAGGTTAAATTGTTTTAATTGTAAACACAGATGTTAATAAAAGATTAAGGTTTTATCCGCAAGAAAAACCGCCTAAACAAGCCGGTTTCAGTGTTTTTATCAAATTGTGCACAGCTTATCCATAGACTAGTAAACAAAAAACAAAAGCTGTGGAAAAGTGTGGATATTTATTAACAGTATAGTACAGTATAACAAAGTCCTGTGGATAATTCAATAAGATTAAAGGAGATTGTGGATAAAAAAATGGGTTTTTACCAGATTCGGATAAAAAATACCATTATAAAAGCCATGAAAAAAACAAAGGAAAACATGCCTTTTTGAGAAAATTTCTTGACAACAGGGAGCCAAAATTATATAATCCTAAAGTAAAAGTCTAATATGCTTATGAAAACTAAATGATGATAAATCGGAAAGTCAGGGGGTGTCGTAATGAAAAGAACATTTCAACCAAAAGTAAGACAGCGTAAAAAAGAACATGGTTTCAGAAAAAGAATGTCTACCACAAGTGGTCGTGTGATTTTAAAGAAAAGAAGATCAAAAGGTAGAGCAAAATTATCTGCATAGACTTGTATGGACCGTTTAAGCTTCTTGAACGGTCTTTTGTTTACTGTGGCTTACCTGTAAATCGGGTAAAAACTCAATGTCAGGAGTAATCTTTTTGGCAAAAATTTGTACATTAAAAAAGCAGAAAGACTTTAAGCTTGTGTACCAAAAAGGGAAGGTCTTTGGCAATCGTAATCTTGTGATGCATTATTTAAAAAATGGGAAAGATACCAATCGTCTGGGTATCATAGTGAGCAAAAAAGTTTCCAACCGCGCGGTGGTGCGCAATCGTATCAGGAGACAGCTCAAGGAAGCCTACAGGCTTAATGAAAATCAGTTTGCACTGGGATATGATTTAGTATTAATTGCCAAAGCCAGCTGTAAAGATGAAAAATATCCGGTTATCGAAAAATCTTTAAAGCATTTATTTTATAAGAAGAATCTTATGAGGCAGGATCATGATTAAAAGGTTTATTTTAAAATTGATACGCGGCTACCAGCGTTATATTTCGCCCTGTTTGCCGCATTCATGTCGATTTTTACCAACCTGTTCAGAGTATTGCTACCAGGCCGTACTAAAATACGGTATATTTAAAGGACTGTTCCTCGGTACTAAAAGAATTTTAAAATGCCATCCCTTTCATCCGGGAGGCTATGATCCGCTCCCCTGATAATTTCAGGGGAAATTTTAAAGGAGCTATTGCATGCATATTTTATATCAGGCATTTGGGTTTGTGCTGTTTCAAATCTACAATTTTGTTCAGAATTACGGTGTGGCCGTTATTCTGTTTACCATTCTGGTAAAATTCTGTATTTTACCACTGAACATCAAGCAGACAAAATCCATGAGAGAAATGCAGGCGTTACAGCCTGAACTGCAGAAGCTGCAGAAAAAGTATAAAAATAATCCAGAAAAGCTCAATCAGGAAACCATGAAGCTGTACAAGCTTTACAATGTCAGCCCAATGGCCGGCTGTCTGCCGCTCCTGATCCAGCTGCCCATTATTTACGCTTTGTTTGGAGCTTTGAGAGATCCTGGAAAATGGGTATTTACCAATGGCGATGTTTCAGCTATCAGCCAGCAGTTTTTATGGATTCCTGATTTAGGGAACCCGGACCCGTGGTACATTCTGCCAATCCTTTGTGTGGTCTTTACCTTCATTACACAGAAGTTCACCATGTCTGTACAGAAGGGGACCATGGACCCGTCTGCTGAAAAAACTCAGAACATGATGCTTTACATTATGCCGATCTTCATCGGTTTCGCAGCCATTGGCATGCCGGCCGGTGTGGCGCTGTACTGGGTTGTTCAGAACGTCTTTACTTTTGTCCAGCAGTTTATCATGCTGCGCAAACCTGCTGAAAAGATCGATCCGCGTGAAGCTGAAAGACGTGTTGAAGAGGCAAAACGTGAAGAGATCAAAAAGAAGAAAGAAGAACGCAAGCAGCAGAGTGAAGCCAGAGCAGAAGCCATGGCGGCTCAGTCCGGTAAGCCAGTGAAAAAGAAGGAAGAGCCGACCGACAAAAAGCCTCTCACAAGACCGGCTTCCAGTAAAAAGGTAAAACGCCAGACCATCACAAAAATTCCTGAAAGGGATGCAGCGGTGGAGGAGCCAAAAAACAAATAGGATTATGGGAATGAGGCTCTGGTCCCTGGCCGGAGTCAGGATATCTGCTAAGGAGAAGAATCATGAATAAAATGGTAGTTGGTAAAGGAAAAACCATTGAAGATGCCATTAATGCAGGTTTAAAAGAATTGGGAGTAACGCTGGACGAAGTGGAAACCAACGTCGTTCAGGTACCGGAATCCGGCGTTTTTGGTATTTTTGGAAAAAAGGAAGCGGTTGTCGAGGTCACGGTTTTAAACAATGCGGGCAAAACGGCAGAGGTTTTCCTGGGCGAAATGCTGGATGCCATGAATATTCCATGCACCATCACCTCACATTTGGAGGACGATGTGCTTCATGTTGAGCTTGAGGGGAAGGATATGGGCATTCTGATCGGCCGCCGCGGCCAGACACTGGATTCCCTTCAGTATCTGGTAAGCCTGGTGGTCAACCGTTCCGGTGAAAAATACATCCGCGTGGTTCTGGATACGGAAAATTACCGCAGCAAGCGCCAGAAAACATTGGAAGCGCTGGCTGAAAAAATGGCTTCAAAGGCTGTGCGCTATGGAAAGAAAATGTCTCTGGAGCCTATGAATCCATCTGAAAGACGTATTATCCACGCGAAGCTTCAGAACAGTGATAAGGTTTTTACCTTCAGCGAGGGTGATGAGCCTTACCGCCACGTTGTTATCCAGTTAAAGGATAAGTAGAGGAAGAAAGCACTGTTATAGGTTTATTTAAAAAACTATGCTATAATGTTAAGGAAAAACACTTTGATTCTCATAGAATTAAAGTGTTTTTTCTGAATTAAGGCCTTCATTAGCCATTACCAATGAACAATTTTTGAAATTATTTATTGCTAATTGTTAAAACGAGTAAAGGAAATAAAAATGAACGAAGCATTATTAAATGAAGATACCATCGCAGCGGTCGCCACAGGACTTGGCGGTGCGGGCATTGGCATTATACGTGTCAGCGGACCAGAAGCGGTAGATATTGTCACCCGGCTTTTTGTGAATCATGCCGGCAAAACCGTGGAGGGTGCAGAATCCCACAAGCTGCTTTACGGCAATATTCTTGAGCCTGAGGATGGAAAGATCATCGACGAGGTTCTGGTCTCAAAAATGAAAGGGCCTTTTTCCTACACGGCGGAGGATGTGGTGGAGATTAACTGTCACGGGGGGATTGTGTCACTGAAAAGAATTCTGGATGCCGTCATCCGTTCTGGCGCCCGTCTGGCAGAGCCAGGCGAGTTTACCAAGCGCGCCTTTTTAAACGGACGTCTCGATCTGGCCCAGGCTGAGGCAGTCATGGACATTATCTCCGCCAAAACGGAGAAGAGCCTGGAGTATTCCGTTGGACAGCTTGAGGGAAAGCTTTCTCAGCGCCTGACTGCCATCGATGACCTGCTCATTGATGTCATGGCAAATGTGGAGGCGAATATTGATTACCCGGAATACGATATTGAGGAAGTGACCGCCGCTTACCTGAATGCCCATATTCATCAGGCCATGGACATGGTGGATATGCTGCTGAAGGCGTCGGAGACAGGAAAAATCTACCGCGAGGGAATCACCACCGCGATTCTTGGAGAGCCCAATGTCGGGAAATCCTCTCTGCTCAATACCCTTTTGATGGAAAACAAGGCCATTGTCACAGAGATTCCGGGAACCACCCGTGACATTATCGAGGAGTATATCAACATCGGCGGAATTCCTTTTAAAATCATTGATACCGCCGGCATCCGCGAAACGGATAACCTGGTTGAGCAGATCGGTGTGGAAAAATCCCGTCAGCTCATTAAAAATACGAACCTTATTCTGTTTATGACAGACCTCAGCCGTCCTTTCTCTGAAGAGGAAAAGACGCTTATTGAAGAGCTGGACCCTTCAAAAACCATTTTTATCGCGAATAAGACGGACAGTATGATTGAGAATCGCGATGTGCCAGAGGGATGGCTGCCGCTGTCCTTAAAAGAGGATGAAGGCGTCGAGGCACTTAAGGATAAGATGCTTGAAATGGTCATGGGCGGCTCAGTGGATCAGGAGGCGGATTATATCGTCAACAATGTACGCCATGTCCACCTGCTGGAGGAAGCCATGGCCTGCCTGAAAAACGCTCTCGGAACCATCGATATGGGAATGCCGCTGGAGCTTGTCTCCATTGATATCCAGGACGGGCTTGAAAAGATCCGTGAAATTACCGGCCGTTCGGTGGGTTCGGATATTATCAATCAGATATTTAAGAATTTTTGCATTGGAAAGTAGAGGAATATTATGAACTATCATGGAGGAAGCTTTGACGTTGTCGTCATCGGCGCCGGACACGCCGGTGCGGAAGCGGCTCTGGCGGCGGCGCGTCTGGGCTTTGAAACCTTATTATTAACCATCAATCTGGATTCTGTTGCCATGATGCCCTGCAACCCATCCATCGGCGGAACGGGTAAGGGGCATCTTGTACGTGAGATTGATGCTCTGGGCGGCGAGATGGGAAAAAATATCGACGCTACCATGATCCAGTGCCGGATGCTGAACACAGGAAAAGGGCCGGCAGTTCACTCCTTACGGGCGCAGGCGGATAAAAAGGCCTACCAGTTCCGAATGAAGGAAGTGATTGAAAATCAGGAGCACCTGCTGTTAAAGCAGCAGGAAGCTACCCGTATTATTGTGGAAGACGGAAGGATCACCGGAGTTGAGGTACAGACCGGGGCGGTTTATCAGTGCAAATCCTGCGTTATCTGTACTGGTACTTACCTTAAAGGAAAAATCTTTATCGGTGAGGTTCAGTATGACGGCGGGCCTAACGGGCTTTTTCCGGCCATGCAGCTGTCTGACAGCCTTCTTAAGCAGGGCATTGAGCTGCAGCGTTTTAAGACAGGCACCCCTGCCCGGGTAGATGCTAAAACCGTGGATTACTCCAAGATGCAGATTCAGAACGGCGATGAAAAAATCGTCCCCTTTTCCTTTGAGACGGAGAAAATTGAGATTGACCAGGTACCCTGCTACCTGACCTACACCAACGAGGAAACCCATCGGATTATTAATGAAAATATGGAGCGGTCACCGCTGTATACTGGGGATGTTGTCGGGGTTGGCCCGCGCTACTGTCCATCCATTGAGACGAAGGTCATGCGTTTCGCCGATAAGCCCCAGCATCAGATTTTTATGGAGCCTGAGGGCCTGCACACAAACGAAGTCTATGTTCAGGGAATGTCCTCCTGTCTTCCTGAGGATGTGCAGATCGCTCTTTACCGTACGGTTCCGGGAATGGAAAAGGTTGAGTTTATGCGCTCAGCCTATGCCATTGAGTACGACTGTATTTATCCCACACGGTTAAAGGCCAGTCTTGAATCTAAAGATATCAAGGGGCTTTTCTTCGGAGGGCAGATCAACGGGACTTCCGGTTACGAGGAGGCGGCAGCCCAGGGGCTCATTGCAGGTGTCAATGCGGTGCGCTGCATCGAGGGTAAGGAGCCGGTTATTCTTGACCGCTCACAGGCCTATATTGGTGTTTTGATTGATGATATTATCACCAAAGGAACAGAAGAGCCTTATCGTATGATGACTTCCCGGTCTGAGTACCGCCTGCTTTTACGCCAGGATAACGCGGATCTGCGGTTAACCCCCATTGGTCATGAGATCGGTCTTATTTCTGATGAACGTTACACCGCTTTTCTTCACAAAAAAGCAGCGGTTGAACAGGAAAAAGAAAGGTTAACCCGGTTAATGATTAAACCCGGTGAACACACTAATAAGGTACTTGAAGGTATTGGAAGTTCACCCATTAAAAGCGGTGTGACTCTGGCAGAGCTTATCCGCCGGCCAGAGGTAGGCTATGCCAATACCGCAGCGCTTGACCCTGAGCGTCCGGTGCTTTCTGACGCTGTTTGTGAACAGGTAGAGGTTCAGATTAAATATGACGGCTACATTAAAAAGCAGGTAGCCCAGGTAGAGCAGTTTAAGAAAATGGAAAAAAAGCTGATACCAGAAAATATTGACTACACTGCCATCGGCGGTCTTCGTCTTGAGGCTGTTGAAAAATTGACGGACATTCAGCCAAAATCTATGGGGCAGGCTTCGCGTATTTCGGGTGTATCTCCTGCAGATTTATCTGTACTGCTTATTTATCTGGAGCAGAACCGCAGACAGGCGCCGGTGGAGGAAGAAGAAAATGAGTAATATGGAAAAGCTGATGGCTGCCGGTGAAAAATGTGGGATCGTCATTGATGAAAAACAAAGCCGACTGATGATTCTTTATATGGAAAAGCTGCTTGTTATGAATGAAAAGATCAATGTGACCCGCATTACGGATGTGGATGAGTTTATTGAAAAGCACCTGATCGATTCCCTGACCTGTTTGAAATTTATTCATAAAGATGTGAACTCAATTTTAGATGTGGGTACTGGCGGTGGTTTTCCGGGTGTGCCCCTTGCCGTTATGCTGCCGGAAGCAGAGATTACCATGATGGATGCTACTGGCAAAAAGCTGAAGGTTATTGAAGATATCTGTCGTGAGATTGGAATAAAAAATGTGGAGTTTCTCCACGGCAGGGCTGAGGATTTAGGAAAAGACCCTGCCTACCGTGAGGGCTATGATTGTATTGTCTCCCGCGCGGTGGCGAACTTATGTTTGCTTTCGGAGCTGTGTCTCCCCTTAGCGAAAAAAGGTGGCCAGTTTATTGCTCTTAAAGGAAAGAATTATCTGGAAGAGATGGATGAGGGAGAAAAGGCCATTAAAGTTCTTGGCGGAAAAATAACCGGAATAGAATCCTGTTTGTTACTGCAAAGCGACTTGGTTCATGTTATAATATTAGTTGACAAAGTTAAAAAAACACCGGAGAAGTTTCCAAGATCCTTTGGTAAAATCAAAAAGGAACCTTTTCCGGGATAAGATGTTTCACGTGAAACATATCATATGAAACACATGCAGGAGATAATCAAATGAAGAGTATTATTGAATCAATTGTTGAACAGATACCAGTTGATAAAATCCTTCCAAATCCAAATCAACCAAGAAAACATTTTGAAGATTCTGCCATTACTGAGCTGGCGGAATCCATTAAGTCCTTTGGTATCATTCAGCCCATCCAGGTTCGGAAGATCAGTGAGGAGTTTTATGAACTTGTTTCTGGTGAGCGGCGTCTGAGAGCCAGTAAGGTGGCCGGGAAGGAAACCATCCCGGCCATTATCGTGGAAATGTCTGACCAGGATTCCGCTTTGATCGCCATTATGGAAAATGTTCAGCGTGAGGACTTGACTTACTTTGAAGAGGCAGAAAGCTATCGGCAGCTCATGGAATACTATAATTTAACTCAGGACCGCATTGCTGAGCTTCTGGGAAAATCTCAATCCTTCGTCGCAAATAAAATTCGCCTATTAAAGCTGGACCCCTCAATTATTGAAACATTGACTGAAAACAATCTTACAGAACGCCATGCAAGGGCGCTTTTGAGAATTCCCGATACAGAGCTTCAAGAAGAGGTATTGAAACAGGTTATCAAAAAAGATATGACTGTTAAAAAAACTGAGGAGCTGGTTGAGAAAATCCGCAAGGATGTCTTAACCAATAATTATGATGAAAAGCTGACGCCGGAAAAGAAGGCCCGTGTCAAATCCTTTATCAATGCTCAGATCTATATCAATACCATCAAAACAGCATTCAAGGCTGTTAAGGAAAGCCGGAACACAGCAGAATATAAAGAGATTGAACGGGAAGACTACGTTGAGATTAAAATAATTATTCCTAAATAGGAGATTTCCATAGCTAAGGGACCTACGGGATGCCGATTGAAACGGGTTAGTTCAGTATGATGTATAAAAAATTAACATAACTCAGATGCACCGACTCGTATCAATAGCTTACCTTGGTGAATATTCATTACAATTTGAAAACATTTTGCTTCTTCATTCGAAGAAGCATTTTTATGCAAAAAAATATTTAAGATACCAATAAAAAATGGACAAACCAGTCTGTTGTTTATTATAATGTTAGAGTACAAACTGTGCCGAGATTATATATGTTTCACGTGAAACATACTGGAAAGGACCCTGATATGGCAAAAACTATTGCGATTTTTAATCAAAAGGGTGGTGTCGGAAAGACAACGACAACCATGAATCTCACCACTGCGCTAAGCATGATGAATTACAAAGTACTGACCGTTGATACCGATCCCCAGGGGAATACAAGCAGTGGCTTCGGCATCAATAAAAATGAACTGGAAAAAAGTATTTACGATGCGCTCATAGTCGGGGATGACCCTAAAGAGATTATACTGACAACCTCGTACAAAAACCTTCATATTCTTCCATCCAATCTGGAACTGGCGGGAAGCGAAATTGAATTGACAAACATGAGCCAACGGGAGCTTCGGTTGAAACACAGTCTCGAAAGTGTTCAGGATTTTTATGATTTTATTTTCATTGACTGTCCGCCATCCCTAGGGCTTTTAACCATCAATGCTTTGGCAGCTTCCGATTCAGTTTTAATACCGATCCAGTGTGAGTTTTATGCGCTGGAAGGGGTTGGGCAGTTGATGAGTACTGTAGGTCTGGTAAAAAAAGGTTTAAATCCCAAGCTTGAAATTGAGGGGGTTTTAATGACCATGTATGACGGCCGCACCAATCTTTCGCTCCAGGTTGTGGATGAGGTAAAGGAATATTTCAAGGACAAAGTGTATAATACCTATATTCCCAGAAATGTCCGGCTGGCGGAAGCGCCGAGCTATGGTCAGACGATTTTTGAATATGCGATCAACTCAAAAGGTTCGCAGGCCTATTCGGAATTTTCACAAGAGTTTATAAAAAGGCAGGAGTAGATCATGGCGAAAAGCAGAGGATTAGGAAAGGGTTTGAAGGCATTGATTCCCGATGAAAGCTTTATGAGCATTGACAACAGTGATACCGAAAATGCCGAAAAGCTGGTCTTTTTTCTCCAGATCAACAAGATAAGACCAAATGCCGACCAGCCCCGTAAAAAATTTAATCGGGAAAAACTGGAAGAGCTGGCTGCTTCCATTAAAGAGCACGGTATCCTGCAGCCCTTGGTGGTGAGGCCGGAAAATAATGGCTACACCATTATCGCAGGGGAGCGCCGCTGGCGTGCAGCCACCATGGCTGGGCTGAAAGAGGTTCCGGTTATTGTGAAAGACCTGCCGGCCAAGGATGTTATGGAGCTCGCGCTTATCGAAAATGTTCAGCGAGAGGATTTGAACGCCATCGAGGAAGCTGAGGCTTACGGCGCGTTAATGGAGCATTTTAATCTGACGCAGGGAGAGATTGGTATCCGTATCGGCAAAAGCCGGGCCGCGATTACAAATACCATGCGGCTTTTAAATCTTCCGGATAAGGTGCGGCAGGAGGTTCTGGATGACCACATCAGCTCGGGTCACGCAAGAGCTCTTTTGTCACTGGAGGATCAGAAGCAGATGGAATCCCTGTGTGAAGAGATTATTGATAAAAAACTCAGCGTACGTGAAACTGAAAAAAAGGTGAAGCTGCTGAAAAATCCTCCAAAAGAGGACAAGGCAAAGCCTGAAAAAAATCCGTACATTACTGCAGTTGAGGACGGATTGAAACAGAAATTTGCCACCAAAGTAAAAATCTCAGGGAAAAAGGATAAGGGGAAAATTGAGCTGGAATTCTATTCCACCGAAGACCTGAACCGTATTCTGGATCTTTTGGGATATGAAAATGACGGGAGTAATGATGAATCAGAATAATTACCACATTAAAAAAAGGATGAGTCCGATAGAGACAGCGCTGCTCGGCAACCTGATTTATATCGTGCTTGTTCTGATTTTGAAAAATGTTCTAGACCTTATAGGAAATGATGGCAACTATAAGCTTTGGTTTGGCGCCATCGAGTTGGTGATAACGGCAGGCTACTGGATAATCCTGAACTGGTTTTTATTTAGAAATCCGGCAAGCCATCAGGACGGGAGTTACGCAAAATACATATTTTTCAGTCTGCTGCCCATACTGGTCTTTACCATCGTATCTACAATAGTGATCTACGCAGCGCCAGGGACAAACTTCACCAGCGCCTGGAATGAATTTACCTTTCTGGTAGCACCGACAATTTTCTGGTATCTGCCTTATGGGTTGATCTATCATTTTATTGGCTCTGCCATTCCCATTGTTGTGTATTTTATCATCTGCCTGATACTGGTCATTGTTTTTCAGGGGATCGGTATAGCGATGGGCTCCGGCAGACGTAAAAAACTGCGCGAGCGTGCAGAAAGACGGGAAAAAGAAAAAGAACAGATCAGCGTTGAAAAGGTCATTGAACCTTATAATAAAAAAAGAAGACCAGCTGCCAGCCAGCAGGCCGCGCCACAGAAACCAAAGAAAAAAGCACCACCAAAGCCACAGCCTAAAAAGGCTGACCCCAAAGATCCATTTGGCGATGACGATGATCAGCCGCAGATTATTTATACCGAAGCTTTTTCCGTGATAACCGATGAAATGCTTGAAGAAGCAGAACGGCGTAAGCGGGAAAACCTTGAAGATAAAATGGCCGAAGCAGCCACTCCCTCAGGTGAAACAGAGGAGATACTGGATCATGTGGAAAAAGGTCTGATCGATGAAATTGATACGGAGGCTGTTAACCGCGCCATAGCTGAAACCCAAAGAGGCCTTAAGGCAGCGAAGCAGCCGGGAAGAGCGCCACGTGAAAAAGATAAGGTGCTGGACAGAGAAAAATCAGAAACACAGGACATCACAGCAGAGCTGGAACATATCCGTAAGCTGATGTCCCAGAATGATAAAAACAAAAGGAAATAAATATGAATATGACAACTCTTGACATCATCTGCATTGTGCTGGTGATCGGAGTTGGAATGATCGGTTATATAAAAGGTGCAATAAATACGCTCATTGGTCTGGCGGGATTTATTGCATCTTTTGTCATAGCAAGGATCTTTTCAGCACCGGTAACGAACTGGCTACTTAATGTAGAACCCGTAAAAAATTTTATAAATGACACGATCACCCAAAATGCCATAAATGCCCTGGGACAGTATGGAAGTGAAGCGCTTACAAATCTCCAGGGGATTGGAGGGCTGGATTTTCTGTCTGGTATTACGGACACATCTGTGATCTCGGGCAGCACTGCCGCCGCCCAGGCAGTCAACCAGGCACTTCAGCCAGTCATCTATCAGATTGCAAACGGCTTTGTATTCCTCATCCTGCTGCTGTTATGCAGCGCCGCTTTTGGTATTATAAGACATATTGGGAAGGGGATGAACCGGGTGCCGGTTATCGGCACAGCCAACCGCGTGGCAGGTTTGGCCATTGGGTTAGTGATTGGACTGGTCATCGCGGTAATTGTGATTGCTGTTGTATTGTACTATGGTATTTTTTCAGGAGACGTCACCATTGTGCAGATGGTAAAGGACGGTGTGCTCACTGGACCGGTCGCATTGTATCTTCATTAGAAGGGAGGATTTATGGTATACGAAAATGTTGGAGATCTCTGGCAGCATTTGCTGAGTGGAATAGATCTGAGCGAGTTGACTGAAAAAATTATTTCAGTTGTCATCACGGTCATTGTCTTTTTTATTCTCATCAAGGTCAGCAATGGGCTGGTTAATAAATTTTTTAATGAAAACAAGAAAAACATCACTCCACAGGAGCGAAAAAGAGTACTTACCCTTAAAAAGGCTTTAAAGACGTTTTTAAGGACGGCATTGCTTTTGACAGAACTATTGACCGTTTTATCTTTTTTCACCGACGTAGGGGCCCTTCTCGCGGTTGCCGGAGTTGGAACTCTGGCCATTGGCTTCGGCGCTCAGGGCCTGGTGGAGGATGTCATGAGCGGTTTTGTCATCATTTTTGAAAATCAGTTTTCTGTCGGAGACTATGTCACCATTGACAATGACCACTACGGGATAGTAGAGACCATCGGCGTCCGGACAACGTCTGTCCGGGAAATGGATGGAGGTTTGTTTATTATTCACAATGGGAAAATCGACCGGCTCATCAATCACTCCAAGGGAACCATCAAGGCTGTGGTTGATGTCGGGGTTGCCTATGAAGAAAACATTGATTATGTACTCTCTGTACTACGGGAAATCTGCGAGGAAGTCTACGACGCCAACGAGACTTTATTTGTCGGGAGGCCGGAGGTACTGGGGGTAACCCGCATGGACCCATCGTCCATGAATATCCGTATCATCGCCGATGAGGATGCAGCCAGAAAGGTCAGGGCAGAAACTGCGCTCAGAAAACGTATTAAGGAAGTTTTCGACGAGAAGGGAATTGAGATCCCTTATGGCAAGTATGTTGTCTATTCCAATGGACAGTCTAAGCCGCAAATTATGCAAAAGTAGAAAGGAGCCAGCATGGAAAACAGGGATTATGGTCTCGGGGATATTGTGGAGCTGAAGAAAAAGCATCCCTGCGGAAGCTACAACTGGAAAATTCTCCGTATGGGAGGAGAAATCAAATTAAAGTGTACAGGCTGTGAGCATATGGTAACGGTGCCGCGGTCCAAGTTCAATAAGATGATCAAAAAAGTTGTCGAACACAACGAGAACAATAAATAGCAAAGACGGCAAATTCTTTTTTAAAAAAGAGTTTGCTTTTTTTTATTTTTATGATATACTATTGAACTGTACCCTTGCGCATTGCAGAAGCGGTGCGCCATAGTCCACAAGGAGGTGAATTGAAATGAGAGCTTACGAAACAGTATTTGTTTTACAACCTGAATTAGAAAAGGAAGTTACAGATTCCTGGATTGAGAAGGTTAAAGGCGCCATTACAGCAGCAGGTGAAGTTGGAACTGTTGATGAATGGGGTAAAAGAAAGTTAGCTTACGAAATCGACAAAAAGTATACCGAAGGTTACTATGTTGTGATTGAATTCAAAGCTGAACAGTCTGTATTAGACAGCCTTGACTACTTATTCAAGATGAATGAAGAGTTCATCAGAAGCATCATCGTTAAAAAAGAAAAATAGAGGTTAAACCGTGAATAAAGTAATTTTAGTAGGAAGATTAGCAAGAGACCCTGAACTGCGCACAACTAACACCGGAAAATCAGTGGCGACATTTTCGTTAGCTGTTGACAGACGGTTTAAACAGGAAGGTCAGCCAACTGCCGACTTTTTCAATATTGTTGCATGGGGAAGACAGGCTGAAGTCATTTGCCAGTATCTTGGCAAGGGCAGACAAATCGCTCTGACCGGAAGATTACAGTCCCGTTCCTACGACGCTCAGGATGGCTCTAAACGTTATGTGACAGAGGTTGTTCTGGAAGAATTTGATTTCATCGGTAGCAAAAACGATGGCGGCGGAAGCGGCTATAACGATAACTTTGGCGGCGGCTACAATCAGGCGCCGGCAAAAGCAGCACCGCAGCCAGCCAATAATATGCCTTTAGATTTCGACGACGATTTCCATTTGATGGCAGACGATGACGAAGTACCTTTTTAAGATAGGAGGATAAAACAATGCCAAAACCGTTTAAAAGAAGAAGAAAAGTATGCGAATTCTGTGAAAGACATGAAACAGAAGTCGATTATAAAGATGTGGCTACGTTAAAGAAATACATTTCTGAACGCGGCAAAATCTTACCAAGAAGAGCTACAGGAACCTGCGCAAAACATCAGCGTAAGGTAACCGAAGCTGTTAAACGTGCACGTAATATCGCATTATTACCATACACATCTAACAACTAAAAAGTACAAAACACCGGAATCCTTGGATCCCGGTGTTTTTTTAATACTTTATTTTAAATTTGCTGTCCACGCTCAGGGCGATAGGCTTCATGGAGTAGTCCTCCACACGTATAAAGTGGTTCCCCTTCCGGACGGCGGTCATAAATTTATGGATCAGGGCGTCTTCACCCTGAACCTCCATGTCCACCATGCCATTTTCCAGATTGCGGACCCAGCCGGTCAGTCCATAGCCCGCGGCAATGGACTGGACAAAATACCTGAAACCAACGCCCTGAACACGGCCCTCAACAATGATATAATAACGTTTCATAATTCCCTCCTCAGTTAATCGCGCTCCAGGCATGACCCAGAAGCGCTACGGCTGATTCAATTTCTTCCTCTGTAAAGCTGGCGTAGCCCATGACAATGACGTTGCGCGGCATCCTGGCCTCGGGCTCAATATAATATTCTGACAGCCCATAAACCCGGATGCCAGCCGCCTTTGCATGTTCAACAAGGGCTTTCTCAGTGTAGGGAGGCTCAAATTTCAGCAGCAGGTGAAGACCAGCGTTTTCGCCTGTGATTTCTATTTTATCTGCCATGGGCAGACTGCGGATGCACGCCAGCATTTTATTCCGCCGCACCTTATAGATTTTACGCATCCGGCTCAGGTGGCGCTCAAAATGTCCGCCCTCCATAAACTGGTGCAGTGTGTGCTGCTCAAAGCGGGGAACGGTTGAGGAATAAAAGGAAAAATCCTCACAGTAACTGTGAAGCAGCCGCTCGGGCAGAATCATGTATGAGATACGCATGGAGGGCGCCAGGCTCCGGGTAAAGGTATTAAAGTAAATGACCTTATCCGCTGTGTCCAGCCCCTGCAGGGCAGGGATGGGTCGGCCGCTGAAACGAAATTCACTGTCATAGTCATCCTCAAGAATATAGCGGTCCGGGGATTCCAGCGCCCATTTCAGCAGCGCCATGCGCCGGCCCACAGGCATGACGATGCCCAATGGAAACTGGTGCGATGGTGTCAGATGAAGGATTTCCGCCTCGGAATGCTTCAGGCTTTCCACGGAAACACCGTCATCGTCCAGAGACATAAGGCTTACATCAGCCCCGTTGCTTTTAATGACCTTGTAGACCTTATTGTAATTGGGGTTCTCCACTGCGTAGCGGCTTTTCCGGCCGAGAAGCTGTACCGCGAGCCCCAGCAGATATTCTGACCCTGCGCCGATGATAATCTGCTCCGGTGTGCAGTTGACCCCGCGGTACTGGTGCACGTAGTCCGCGATGGCCTTTCTCAGGGGATAATACCCTCGGGGGTCTACCGCCCGCAGCAGATTGCGGTTTCGGTTGTGGAGGATTTCCCGTGAGATTTTTGCCCAGGTAGGAAAAGGAAAAAAGTTAGCGTCAACGGTATTGGTTTTAAAGTCATAAAGCCATTGCTCGCGGTCAGGTTTTTCAACGGCCTGAATAATTTCTTCAGGAGGGGTTTCTGGTATATCGGGCAGCATATCCTCCAAAACAGCCACATAATAGCCGCTCTTTGGCTTAGAGATGATATAACCCTCTGCGGCTAGCTGCTCATAGGCTGTGGCCACA
Organism: Eubacterium sp. BL-380-WT-2B; assembly: GCF_009696115.1. Lineage (NCBI taxonomy): Bacteria > Bacillati > Bacillota > Clostridia > Eubacteriales > Eubacteriaceae > Eubacterium > Eubacterium sp. BL-380-WT-2B. The sequence goes on along the minus strand of NZ_VUMP01000005.1, from coordinate 247,133 downwards.
GTATTCTGGCTGATTTTCAGATGGGCGGCGAGCTTTCGTTTTGAGGTCAGTTTTTCACCGGGCCGCAGCCTTCCGGTTTCGATTTCCTTCCGGATAAAGCTGTACAGCTGCTGGTACAGTGGAATTTCATGATCGGGGTTCAGAATAAAAGTCAGCATAATTCTCCAATCTGATACTATTAATTATTTTAAATCTGGTTATTGTGCAGGAGTCAGTTCTTAACTATAATAATACCCAAGCTTACAGATATCTGTCAATAAAAAATATAAATTGGAGAAAAATCATGTCAAATGAATTAAATAAAAACCTGGCCCAGAGGTTTAAAGGCGGGGTAATCATGGATGTCACCACACCGGAGGAAGCGAAAATCGCCCAGGAATGCGGTGCGGTAGCGGTTATGGCACTGGAACGTGTTCCCTCAGATATCAGAAAGGAGGGCGGTGTGGCCAGAATGAGCGACCCGAAGATGATTAAGGAAATTCAGGCGGCAGTGACCATCCCGGTCATGGCAAAGGTGCGGATTGGCCATATCGCTGAAGCGCAGATTCTTGAAGCGCTGGGAATTGACTATATTGATGAAAGCGAAGTCCTGACGCCTGCGGACGAGAGCTTTCACATTGACAAAGCAGCCTTTAAGGTACCCTTTGTCTGCGGCGCGAGAAATCTCGGAGAGGCGCTGCGCCGCATCGGGGAGGGTGCTTCCATGATCCGTACAAAGGGTGAAGCAGGCACTGGCAACGTCGTGGAAGCCGTGCGCCACATGCGGACCATTCAGGCAGATATGCGCCAGGTGGCCGGAATGCGCAGAGAGGAGCTCATGGCCTATGCCAAGGAGATCGGTGCGCCATACGATCTGGTATGCGATGTCCACGAAACGGGCAGCCTGCCCGTGGTCAATTTTTCTGCCGGAGGCATTGCCACGCCGGCAGACGCAGCGCTGATGATGCAGCTAGGCAGTGAGGGTGTTTTTGTGGGATCAGGCATTTTCAAGTCAGAAAATCCTGAAAAGGTTGGAAAGGCCATTGTCCGGGCAACTGCCTGCTACAGCGACCCGGAAATTCTGGCAGAGGTCAGCGAGAATCTCGGAAAAGCCATGTCCGGCGTCGATTTGAAGGATTTGGGCGAGGAAGAGCGCTATGCAGGCCGGGGATGGTAAAAACCGCATATTGGGGGTTTGGCACTCCAGGGATCAGTGGAAGAGCATGACCATCGGCAGGCTGTTGTGGGTGTGTACTGCTGCTTCCTGAAGATGATTGAAGAGGCCGGATACCAGAGGTTCATTCCGGCATCCACTAAAAAAACGAACTGAGTTTTCAGTTCGTTTTTTATTGCTTTTATTATTCTGCGTCCACAACCTTAAATTTCTGCATCTTTTTCTTTGTCACCAGCTGGAGCAGGATCTGCAGCTCCTCAGGGGTAAAGTAGTAATGCTTGCCGCAGAAATCACAATTGACCTCAATGGTCTTGCCGTCGTCGATCATTTCCTGAAGGTCTTTTTCGCCAACACTGATGAGGGCCTTGGTGACACGTTCTCTGGAACAGTCACATTTGAACTGGGTAGGCAGACGGTCAATGATATTTACGCCGAAATCGCCCAGTATAATTTCCAGAATCTCTTCGGGGGTCTGGCCTTTTTCCAGGAGTGAAGTGACCGATTCAGCCTGACTTAATTTTTTTTCAAGCTGGTCGATGATTTCGTCAGAGGTGTAAGGCATCAGCTGAATGATAAAGCCGCCAGCCTGGTTGACCTCGGTTTCTTCCTTTAAGGTAAGGCCCAGTGCCACAGAGGTTGGAATCTGTTCAGAAAAAGCGTAATAATAAGTTAAATCCTCGGCGATTTCTCCGGTTACCAGCGGTGAGGTGCCCACATAGGGTTCCTTTAAACCGATATCCTTAATAATGCTTAAATTTCCATTCCCAATGACCTTTTCCGTTTCGAGCGGGTTTTCGCTTTTTACCTGGGGTTCAAAGACAAAGCCCTTGACGTCGGCCTTGCTGTTGGCTGTAACGGTAATGCCTCCGATGGGACCGTCGCCCTTGATCTGCAGGGTCAGTACTTCATCATCGTTTTTCATCATGCTTCCCATTAAGCTGCCGGCTGTCAGCAGGCGGCCGAGGGCTACGGTGGCAGCGGGGGAGGTGTTGTGTATTTTATGCGCATGGGCACAGAGCTCCCGGGTCGTCGCGGCATATGCGCGGATCTGGCCATCGGCAGCTGTGGCTCTTACAATATAATCAGACATTGTTTCTCCTTTCAGTTATCCACTTAAAAATAGTTTAACATTTCGTAAAAGAATCTTCAATTAAATGCTGATATTATTTATACCACAAAATCATAAAGATAAAAAGAATGTTGCAAAAATGTTGTGAAATTTACAGAAATGTGTTCATTAAGCTGGGAATGTGGTATAATATCTAGGTTCATTTTAGTCTTTTTTAAGGACAACAGGGATTTTAAAACTAATTCAAGGTGTATTATGTATAATAGAATTGGATATATATGCCTTGAAAAGGAAGGTATGAAAAAATGAAGACAAAGGCCATAACAGAGGGTGCAATGCTGTGTGCATTGGCGGTAATCATCGCTCTGTTTTCTTCTTATGTTCCCTTTTTACTGCTGCTTTTTTTCCTGATTCCAGTGCCAATGGTCATACTGGCGGAAAAACAGGGCTTTAAGGTGACACTTATCGCGGGCCTGGCGGCAACGCTGATTTTATTTATGTTTATGGATCCGCTTACAGCCGGGGGCTACGGTATCTATATGATTTTTGTGGGCTGTAGTCTTGGGTATATGTATTACAAGCGTAAGGATGGTTTTCTTAAACTTGCAGTTGCTTATGCGGGGATTTTTGCAGCGATCATCCTCATTATCATTTTGCTGCAGGTTCTGACAGGACAGAATTTCGTCGCAATGCTTACGGAAACCATTGACACCTCGTCGGCGCAGGTAATGGATGTTTACCGATCTCTGGGCGCTTTTCCAGAGGATCAGCTGAGCCTTTTGCAGACAGCCGTTGACCAGATGAAGGAGACCATGAAAATGGTTATTCCACTGGCGTTTCTGATTTCGCCCTTCTTTATTGGCTGGGCGAATGTGTTGATTTCTGACACCATCCTGAAACGGATGCGTCTGCCAGTAAAGCCGCTTCCACAGCTCAGTAAATGGCGTCTGCCGAGATCCTTTAAGAATTTCCTCATTATGGTGGTCATTGTCCTTTTAGTCATTGACCTGGCGCATATTGATGCGATTCCGGCGGTCTACACCTATACGCTGATGATGATCATCTATCTTCTGTACTTTTTAATGGGGATATCCTTTGTATACTGGCTGATAAACCGCAAGCGGGCAAAGGAATCCATGGGCCTGAAGATTCTGATCGTCGTACTCTGTCTGTTTATACCGTATATTTCCTATATCATTTCCTTTGTAGGTGTTGCGGATATTTACATTGATGTACGAAAATTTATAGAAAATCGAGATGGTACAAACATATGAAAGAGAAGCAATCAATCGCGTCGAAGCTCTATTTAGTGATTTTTCTGCTGTCGCTGATTCTCCTGTTCTACAATATCCCCCTGGGGTGTCTGGGCGTTTTGCTCTGCGGCATCTGCTTCTGGCGTGACAGCCAGGAGGAAAAGCAGTCCAATCTGAGACTTCAGAAAGCCATTGAGACCATCTATGGCGATATTGACCGTTTAAACCAGGAGCGGATGTATGAGCTGCCGATTGCCCTGGTCATTGTCAATGAAGACGGACAAATCTGCTGGTATAATCAGTATTTTGACCGGAACTTTAAGAAGAAGGATACGACAGCCAACTTTTTCGGGAAAAAAATTCAGGAGGAACTGGGGATCGACCTCGAAACTCTGCTTAAGGAAAAGGAACAGGACTTTAATCACAGGGATATTGACTATACCATTGTGTCAAACAGCTTCAGCGACGGGGACGAAACTCTGATTCTGCTGCATTTTTTCGATGTCACTATCCAGAAAAAACAGCAGGAAATTTACAAGGAAAACGAACCGGTTTTCTGTTATATTTTAATCGACAACTATGACGATATCATCGAGCAGCTCCCCAGCCACGAGCGGTCTGCGGTTCTGAGCCAGATCGACCTGAAGATCAACGAATGGGCAAAGAAGGTCGGGGCTGTGATCATCCAGTATGAAAATGACCACTATTTAATGATTTTTGAAAAAGAAAAGCTGAGGGCCATGGAAGAAGAGCGTTTCCGTATTCTCGATGAAATCCGGGAGACAGAAACAGAAGAAAAATCCCAGGTGACCCTGAGTATCGGCATTGGTGTGTCTGATGAGCCGCTGGCCATCCGTGAGGCCGATGAGCTTTCCCACGCGGCGCTGGATATTGCCCTTGCCCGCGGCGGCGACCAGGCTGTTGTCAGACAGGATGAAAAAATGGCCTTTTATGGTGGAACCACTGAAGCCACGGAAAAACGAACCAAGGTGAAAGCCAGGGTAAAAGCCCACGGCCTCAGAGAGCTTATCCGCGAATCCGACAATGTCCTGATCATGGGGCATCAGACACCGGATATGGACTGCCTCGGCGCAGCAGTCGGCCTTCTGGGCGCCTGCAAGGCGCTCAATAAAACCGGTAAAATTGTCATCAAAGAGATTAACTACAGCATCAAGGAGCTGTTCCAGTACCTGATGGAAAACGACGAGTACCGGGATTCCTTTATCAAGCCAAAGGAAGCAGAGGACTACATTACACCCAATACCCTGCTGATCATTGTGGATACTCAGAACGCCAATTATCTCGAGGTTCCAGAGCTGATCGACCAAATCGAAAAGATTGTGGTCATTGACCATCACCGGCGTTCTGGAAAATTCATTGAAAAAACGGTGCTTAACTATACAGAGGCCTATGCCTCATCGACCTGTGAATTGATCACCGAGCTGCTTCAGTACCTTGATGAAAAGGAAAGTATGAACGAAACCGAGGCAAACGCCCTTATGGCAGGTATGTGTATGGACACGAAGATGTTCACCTTTAAAACAGGGGTACGTACCTTTGAGGCGGCCTCTTATCTCCGCCGTAAAGGTGCGGACACCATTATCGCCAAAACCATGCTACAGGATGACCTCGCAACTTATGCCACCCGGTCAGAAGCGGTGCGGAACGCGAAGATCTATTTTGACAGCATTGCCATTTCCCAGTTGGAAAACGAATCGGAATACGCCAAGATCATTGCTGCCCAGGCGGCGGATGAACTGTTAAATATCAAGGGAATCAACGCGTCCTTCATCCTGTTAAAAAGCGGCAGCGGGCTGGTTATCAGCGGCCGTTCCATGGGTGAGGTCAATGTTCAGCTGATCCTTGAAAAAATGGGCGGCGGCGGCCATCTGGCCATTGCAGGCGCCCAGCTTCCAGATATCAATGATCTGGATGTCGGAAAACAGATGCTGCTCAGTGCCATTGAAGAATATATGAAAGAGAGAGAAGAAAAATGAAAGTAGTTTTATTAGAAGATGTTCAAAATGTCGGCAAAGCCGGCGAAATTGTCAATGTTAAGGATGGCTACGGCCGTAACTTTTTGATTAAAACCAACAAGGGTCTTCCGGGAACAAAGGAAAATATTGCCAAGGCAGAGGAAGCCCAGGCTCTGAAAAAACAACAGATGGAAGAAGAACGCCAGGCTGCTGTGGCTTTGGCAAAGGTCATTGACGACACGACCATCACCATCGCTGAAAAAGCAGGGGAAGACGGAAAGCTTTTTGGCTCTGTCACCAGCAAGGATATTGCTGAAGCCCTGGAAGCCCAGAAAGAAATCAAAGTGGACAAACGCAAGATCGCTTTAAACGCGCCGGTCAGAAATGTCGGACGCATTGAGGTAAAGGTTAAAACCTATGCCGGCGTTGAAGGCAACCTGACAGTTGTGGTTGAAGCTGCAAAATAAATTTGGAAATCCGTGCCGATTTCCTGGGAAATTTTTTTGAAAAGGAGGTGAAATCAGGTGATTAACCCGAAGACTCCGCCCCATAACCTTGAAGCAGAGCAGTCGGTTCTCGGGGCGATTTTGCTGGAAGAATCTAATATTGCCAGGGCAGAGGAACTGCTGTCGCCGGACGACTTTTACAGTACCGCCAATGCCCGGATATTTGAGTGTATGCTGGCGCTGCATGATGAAAGACGGCCAATCGATACCGTAACTCTGATCAATATGCTTAAAAACCGGGGCGTTCTTGAAGAAATCGGCGGGCCGTCCTATATCGCGGGCTTGGTTGACCAGGTCCCCATGTATACAAACTATGAGGAATACTGTAAGATTGTTCAGGAAAAGTCGGTCATACGCAACCTGATTGACACCGCCACCGAAATCCTCAATGAAAGCTACGGCCAGTATGATGATGTGGAATCTGTCATTGAAAGTGCCGAGCAGAGTATTTTTAAGGTTTCGCAGGGAAAAAAACGCGGAGACTTTGAGCCTATCAGCGAAACCCTTGGTGAAACCCTGATGCAGATTGAGACCATTCAGCAGAACCAGGGGAATCTGACCGGCCTGACCACAGGCTTTTCAGAGCTTGATCTTTATACCTCTGGTCTGCAGAGGTCTGACCTGATCTTCGTGGCGGCGCGCCCCTCTATGGGTAAAACGGCCTTTGCCTTAAACCTGGCCCAGAACGCTGCCCTGAAGGAAAATGCCGCAGTCGCTATTTTCAGTCTTGAAATGTCCAAGGCCCAGCTGGTACAGCGTATGCTCTGCGCGGAATCCCTGGTCGACAGCAATAAGATCCGTACAGGGGAGCTTTCACCAGAGGATTGGGAGAGTATCTCCCTTGGCTATAGTCATCTATACAATACCAATATTTTTATTGACGACACCCCAGGGGTGACTCTGTCAGAGGTACGGTCAAAATGCCGCCGTCTCAAAACAGAAAAGGGACTGGATTTGATTCTTATCGACTACCTTCAGCTCATGAGCGGCAGGGGAAAAGCGGAGAACAGGCAGAATGAAATCTCGGAGATTTCAAGAGGTTTGAAGGGGCTTGCCCGTGAAATGGACTGCCCGCTGATCTGCCTGTCACAGCTCAGCCGTGCGCCGGATGCAAGGACAGACCATCATCCCATGCTTGCCGACCTCCGTGAATCCGGCTCCATCGAGCAGGATGCCGATGTGGTTATGTTTTTATACCGTGACTACTACTATAACAAAGAATCTGAGCCTCATATCGCCGAGCTCGATATTGCCAAGCAGCGTAATGGCCCGACCGGCCGCCTGAAGCTCGCATGGCTGCCTGAATACACCAAATTCAATGATCCTGCGCCTGATTTTTATGAGGACCCGGGGTACTAAATTTGGTGGTGCAGCGGGAATGGTGAGGCGGTTTTCAAGCTGCGGTACAATGGAAATCTGTGGTTATTGAATGGAGAATGGAAATTATTTTTTTATTGAAGGTTACCTTGGCGTTCAGGGTAAGAAGGGTTTCATATGAATAAGTATGATGTAATCATAATCGGCGCCGGCCCTGCCGGCATTTTTGCTGCGCTTGAGCTTAAAAAGGAAAAACCTGAGCTCAGTATTTTAATGCTGGAAAAGGGTAATGCCATCGAAAAACGGATTTGTCCCAAAAGGAAGACCGGCGTGTGTGTGGGATGTAAGCCCTGCAATATCACGACGGGGTTTGCCGGAGCGGGCGCTTACTCAGACGGGAAGCTCTCGCTGTCGCCGGATGTCGGCGGAGAGCTGCCGGATTATATCGGTTATGAAAAAACCGAAGAACTTATCGCCTATGTGGATGAGCATTATCTGCGTTTTGGGGCAGATCCCAAGGTACATGGTCTCGATAATCCGGAGAAAATCCGCGAGATAAGAACAAAGGCCATCCAGAGTAATCTAAAGCTTATCGAATGCCCCATACGCCACATGGGGACAGAGGTTGGCTACACCATCTATAAGCGCATTCAGGATCATTTGATCCATGATCTGGGAGTAGAAATCAAGTTCCGCGATCCGGTAAAAAGCCTGATCGTGGAGGATGGCGTGGCAGTTGGCGTGAACGCTGACGGCGAATACTACGCGGATAAAATTTTGGCCGGTGTAGGCCGTGAGGGTTCAGAATGGTTTAAAGCCATGTGCGACACCTACGGCGTAGACACCACAGTGGGCAAGGTGGATATCGGTATCCGGCTTGAAACCCGCAACGAAATCATGAAGGAAATTAACGATGCCCTTTATGAGGGTAAGCTGGTCTATTATACGCCAACCTTTGATGACGCAGTGCGGACCTTCTGCTCAAATCCCGGCGGAGTCGTTTCAACGGAATACTATGATGACAATCTGGCAGTGGTCAATGGCCACAGCTACAAATCAGACACTCTAAAAACAGACAACACCAATTTTGCGCTGTTGGTTTCCAAAGGCTTTACCGAGCCTTTTAACGCGCCCATCGCCTACGGCAAGCACATTGCCAGCCTTGGAAACATGCTGACCGGGAATAAGATTCTTGTGCAGCGCTACGGCGACTTTATCAGAGGCCGGAGAACCAACGAGGAAAGGCTTCACCGAAACAATATCCGACCGACTCTCAAGGATGCAGTGCCGGGAGACTTGTGTCTGGTGCTTCCGTACCGCATTATGAAGGATATCGACGAAATGATCCAGGCGCTGGACCATGTATCACCGGGTCTGGCCAGTGATGAGACCCTGCTTTACGGAGTAGAGGTCAAATTCTACTCCAACAAGGTGGCTGTGGATGAAAATTTTCAGACTAATATTAAAAACCTGTACGTGCTGGGCGACGGGGCTGGAATCACCCGCGGCCTGATGCAGGCCTCTGTCAACGGCGTCTATGTGGCGCGAAATTTGTTTGATTAAAAATGGAGAATGACATGCCGGGAAAACTATACATTGTCGGAACACCCATCGGTAATCTTGAGGATATTACGCTGAGGGCTCTCAGGATTTTGAAGGAAGTGGACGTGATCGCCGCGGAGGACACCCGACATACGGTCAAACTGCTTAATCATTTTGAGCTTAAGAAGCATCTGCTGGCCTATCATCAGCACAATGAGCAGAGCGGAAGTGAAAAGCTGCTGGAGCTTTTGGCAGAGGGTAAAGATATTGCCCTGGTCAGCGACGCGGGAATGCCCGTTATCTCTGACCCTGGCTCGGTTATTGTCAGCCGGTGTAATGAAGCTGGAATCCCGGTGGAGGTGGTACCCGGACCAAACGCCGGACTTTGCGCACTCGTGCTCTCAGGCATTGATGCCCGGGCCTTTACCTTTATGGGGTTTTTAGGAAAACAAAACAAAGAGATCCGCGGGGGTATTGAGAAAATAGCCGCCTCTGAAAATACGGTTATTCTCTACGAAACGCCCCACAGACTGGTGAAAACACTGGAAGCTATGGTTCAGGTCATTCCGGACCGAAAAATGAGTATTTCCAGGGAAATAACAAAAAAATATGAAGAGACCCGAATGGGCACAGTTCAGGAGCATCTGGACTGGTATTCTGAAAATCCACCCAAAGGTGAGTTTGTGCTGGTCATTGAAGGAGGCGATGGCTTTCCGTCAGACAGCCAGGATTTGACAGCCCTTTCTCTGGATGAGCACATGGCCCATTATGAAGACCAGGGCATGGGCGAAAAGGAAGCCATGAAGCAGGTGGCCAGAGACCGGGGCGTGAGCAAGCGGGATATCTATAATCTGATCAAACGGTAATTTGAAAACAATTGAAAATTAAAAATTATAGTACAAATCTGCCTCTGGCAGATTTGATTGGATGGGGCTAAGTCGCTTTAGAGATCAGCATGAACGCCATGCTAAAGCAAGTTAGGGGCAGACATCTTGGGTATTTGCGGGCGTCGCTCTGCCACTTTTTAGTGCGGTGGCCGCCCTTTTAATCCCTTAAAAGAATTCGTTAATTTTCCATTGCCTTAAAAGTGCTTGCATTTTAAAAATATTTGGATATAATAGTATAGTAATAAATTGAATATGAACTGCGATGAAGAGAAGAGTATATTCGGAGGAAGCATACAGAGAACCGGGAAAGGTGAAAGCCGGCTGTGGACAAGGAATGGAAGATGGCCTCGGAGCATGCTTTGGTGAGGGCTGCCGCCTAAGCCAGGGCCGCGGAAAGCGTTAAAAACAAATAATAAACCCTGCCGGTTTATTAGCTGAGCCGTCTGCCGTGAGACAGGCGGAAAGTAAGGTGGTAACACGAGAGCTTCGTCCTTATATGGAGGGGCTCTCTTTATTTTTAGAAATTTTCAAGGAGGAAATATGATGGAAGAAAAGAAAACTTTTTATGTGACAACCCCGATTTATTATCCAAGCGGGGATTTACACATCGGCCATACCTACACCACCGTAGCCGCCGATACTCTGACCCGTTTTAAAAAGCTGACGGGTTACGATGCCTATTTTCTGACCGGTACCGATGAACACGGCCAGAAGATTCAAAAGGCTGCTGAGGAAAAGGGCGTCACCCCACAGGCCTATGTGGATGACGTGGTGGGAAGAATTAAAGAGCTGTGGAAGCTGATGAACATCAACTATGACCAGTTTATCCGTACCACAGACCCGGAACATGAGAAAACCATCCAGCAGATTTTTAAAAAGCTTTATGACCAGGGCGATATTTACAAAGGAAAATATGAAGGCTGGTACTGCACTCCCTGCGAATCCTTCTGGACGGAAAGCCAGCTGGTGGACGGCAACTGCCCGGACTGCGGACGTCCGGTTGAAAAAGCTTCCGAAGAAGCTTACTTCTTTAAGATGTCAAAATACGCAGACCGCTTACTTAAGTACATCGAAGACCATCCGGATTTTATTCAGCCGGAATCCCGGAAGAATGAAATGATCAACAATTTTATCAAGCCCGGCCTTCAGGATCTCTGCGTTTCCAGAACCTCCTTCAGCTGGGGCGTTCCGGTAACCTTTGACCCGGGGCATGTGGTATATGTCTGGATCGATGCTCTGCCGAACTATATCTCGGCTCTTGGCTATCTGAATGACAAGCCGCAGCTCATGGATAAATACTGGCCCGCGAATGTGCATCTGGTCGGTAAGGACATCATCCGCTTTCATACCATCTATTGGCCGATTATTCTCATGGCACTGGACCTTCCGCTGCCGGAACACGTATACGGCCACGGATGGATTTTATTAAAGGGTGGAAAAATGTCCAAATCTGTAGGCAATGTTGTCGACCCGGTAGAGCTGGCTGAAAAATATGGCGTGGATGCACTGCGCTACCATGTGCTGCGTGAAATGACCTACGGCGCAGACGGTATTTATAACGAAGATCTGCTGGTCAGCCACATCAATTCTGACCTGGCCAATGACCTGGGCAATCTCCTGAGCCGGACAGTGGCCATGACCGTGAAATACTTTGACGGCGTGATTCCGGCTGAGCGTGAAAGCGGTGATTTTGACGCCGAGCTCATTGCTCTGGCAGAGGAAACTCCAGGCGTTGTGGAAGATTACATGAATAAGCTGGATTTCAGCCGCGCGCTGGAAGCGGTCTGGAAGCTGGTTTCCCGCACCAATAAATACATTGATGAGACGCAGCCATGGGTTTTGATTAAAGATCCTGAAAAGAAAGCCCGTCTGGCAATGGTGATGTATAACCTGACAGAGTCTCTCAGAATAATTTCTGTACTCGTAAGCTCTGCAATGCCCGATACCGGCGTTAAGATTGCCGATGAACTTAAGGTACCAGAAGAACTCAGGACCTGGGAAAGTATCCAGTCCTTTGGAAAATATCCGGACGGCATCCAGGTAGAGCGCTGTGAACCAATCTTCCCGAGAATTGAAGTGAAGAAGGAAAAACAAGAACAAGAACAGAAACAGCCGCCTAAAAAGGAAAAACAGGCCAAGAAGGAAGAAAAAGCCGAGGTGCCAGAAGGCCTGATCACCATCGATGATTTTGCCAAGGTTGAGATGAAAGTCGCAGAGGTCATCTCCTGCGAACAGCACCCTGACGCAGACCGCCTGCTGGTGTTCCAGCTGGATCTGGGAACAGAAAAGCGCCAGATTATCTCTGGAATCGCCAAATACTATAAGCCTGAAGACCTTGTGGGCAAAAAGGTTATTGTCTGTACAAATCTGAAGCCGGTCATGCTGAGGGGACTGGAGTCAAACGGGATGATTCTTTCCGCTGTTAAGGGGAAAAAGCTGAGTATTTTAACAGTCGACGGCGATGTAATCCCGGCTGGCGGCAAGGTAAGCTAAAAGGATAAAACTTAATTTCTATTGAAAATAACACAAAATCTTCTGTTTAATGATATAATAGTCAGAGAACAGGAGGTTTTTTTTGGATTCTGTAATCAATTTGACAACGAGTAAAAAAAGAATATTGGCAGCACTGGCGACAGTGGCGGTGCTGAGCCTGAGCCTGTCGCTCTGCTATCATATGATGGGGTTTGATGAACGTTACCTGAACACAGCGGGGCTGTGTGTTTTTATGATCGGTCTGGCTGTCTTTTCAAATATAGAGTGCAGGGAGCGTGCAGCGGCTCTGTGGAATGTGCTGCTGCTTGTTCTGACCTCAGCCTTTTCTTATACCATTTTCCAGATATTTCAGGAAGCACCCTTTGATACAGAGGGAATCCGCCTGTTTTTAAATCTGGCCTGCTGTATGGCAGTCTATGTTTTTTTATATATTTTAACAGGGCGGATGAGAGCATCCTTGATGGGCGGAGGAATTCTTCTGTATATTTTTGGGTTGGCGAGCTACTTTGTCCGTCTGTTCAGAGGAGATACACTGCTCTATACGGATCTGTTTTCAGCGAAAACAGGACTTCAGGTCGCCTCAGCCTATCACTTTGAGCTCAGCGGCACGATTCTGCTGGCAGCGCTGGTTCTGGCAGCGCTGTTGTTTTGGGCCTTTAAAGCAGACAGACGCGTCCGGGATAAATATAAAAGCCGCAGGCTGCGCCTGACGTCCTTTGCAGCCCTGACCATTACCTTTGGTTTGTTTTTCGAGACCAATGTGGAGCGGTATTACTATGCCTGGGATATGCCAGTTAACGGCTATCCTTATACCTTTACCGTCAATGCCAAGCTCTCACATGTCAGAGAGCCTGAAGGATATGATCTGGCATTTTTGGGTGAAAGCATCAAAAACGTACAGCAGCCCATGACCACAGGAGCTGTCGGCCGGGGTGGGACAACGGAAAAAGCCGCTGCCGGCCCTGGAATGAAAGACAGCCATAAGCCCAATATCATTGCCATTATGAATGAGTCTTTCAGTGACCTGCGAGCCGTGGGGGATTTTTCAACCAATATTGACTACATGCCTTTCATTGACAGCCTGCAGGAAAATACCATTAAAGGGAATCTCTACGTGTCGGTTTTCGGCGGTGGCACCTGTGACTCCGAATACGCTTTTCTGACAGGAAACACCACGGCTTATCTGCCGGAAAACGCGAGGCCCTATCAGCTTTATATCAAGGGTCCGGCTCCCGGGCTCACGTCGACGCTGAACCATGAAGGCTACAGCAGCTACGCCATCCACCCCGGAGAGCGTAACGCCTGGAACCGCGATAAAGTTTATCCAAATTTTGGATTTCAGCAGTTTTTTTCAGAAGAAGAATTTATGGAATCGCAGACAATCAGAGAAAAATGGGTCAGCGATACGGCTACTTATGACAAGGTCATTGAGCTTTATGAAAATAAAGGCGACAATCCGCTGTTTGTCTTTGATGTGACCATCCAGAACCATGCCGGTTACCAGCTGAATGCCGATGATCTGGAGCCTGTGCTTCTGGAGGGGATGGAGGGAAGTTATCCTGAAACTGAGCAGTATTTATCGCTGATGCGCAGCTCTGACGCGGCGTTTAAAAATCTGATCGACTATTTCAGCAGTCAGGATGAGCCCACGCTGGTGGTCATGTTTGGCGATCATCAGGCGTATATCGAGCAGGCTTTTTATGAAGAGCTCATGCAGAAGCCTCTGGACCAGTGGAGCACAGAGGAGCTGCAGAGGCGCTATGTCACCCCCTTTGTCATCTGGGCAAATTACGACATCCCAGAAGCTCAGGTGGATAAGCTGAGTGTAAACTATCTTTCCAGCCTGCTGCTTGCGCAGGCGGGTATCCAGGGGGCACCCTACAATGATTATTTAATGAAGCTGTCCAAAACACTGCCGGTCATCAATACGGTAGGGATCATTGACAAGGAAGGGCAGTACTTCAGAAAGGGTGATCCGACCGTCCATGACCGTGAGGTTCTGGAGTATCAGCAGATACTCTACAATAACATGCTGGATACGGCGAGGCGGCGAAACGATTTGTTTTACCCGGCTTCAGACTTTTAACTAAAAAATCCCCGGATCATTTGATCCGGGGATTTTTACTTATTTTTTCAATTTAAAGCCGTCAGTCATCACCTTGATGACATCGCACACGATCTTGGACTGCTCGTCATCGAGCCCTTCCATTGCAGTGGACAGAAAGTGAATCCGGCTGGTAAAGGATTCGACGGGGAAATCGGTAAGAAGTGCGCTGACAGGAACCTCCAGTGCTTCGGAGATGGTGATGAGCGTTTCAAGTTTGGGCAGATGGGTGCCGCGTTCCAGCATGCTCAGATAATTCGGTGTAATATGGACACGTTCCGCGAGCTGGTACTGCGTCAGTTTTTTATCAAGACGGGCTTCACGAATATGCCTGCCAATAACTTTGTTATCCATTGTGATTAACTCCTCTGCGTGAGATTGGGGCAATAAAAAGACCCCGGCATAAACCAAGGCAGGGAGATTGCATTCAGTAAGTTTAATACCCGAGCAACCGGCTGTCGTTTCATCTTGAGATGAATTAGACCCTTGGCTTTGCGTCACTACCTTTCAGTAGTTTTGCCCTATTTCAAAATGATTCGGATGTATATTATTTACTATAACTCACAATGCGAATGAAGTCAATATTCAATTATAGTTTTGTCCAAGAATTTAAACAAATAATTCAGTGATTTGTTTTTTTGAAGTGGTCACACATTAGCTTGATCATTTCCTGAACCAAGACGAGCTGTTCATCTGTTAGGTTGTCAGACGGAACACAGAAAGAAGGATACAAATCTTTCCGAGACTCCGTTTGATCCTCCATCAGAAGGTCGTCCGCGGAAACAGACAGGACATTGGCCAGATTGATAAAGGTTTCCAGCCGGGGCAGCTGCGCGCCCCTTTCAATGATACTGAGGTAGGTGGGGGTAATACCGGCCTTTTTAGCCAGCTGGTTTTGTGTAAGATGGGCGTCTTTTCGGAACTGGCGAAGCCGCTGCCCGAGGTATTTAGTGTTCATCTGGAGTTCCTCCCGAGGGTTTGACAGTTATGACTGAAAATAAGGAATCTATAAATAATTTTCATAGTAACATATTTTCAAAAAAGGTTCAAGGATTTTCGAAATAATAGTTATAAAAATAGAATGAAAAGAGAAATGCCCTGTATTGTAAGATAAAATTTAATAAAAAGTAGTTCGATAAAAAAAGACCGTGCCCGGAGCACAGTCTGAAAAAACTTATAAATTTTTTAGGGTATCAATGTATTCCTGCCTGTCGCGGCTTCCCACGAAACGCTCGACTTCACTGCCGTCCTTTAAAAATACACAGGTCGGAATACTCATGACATGAAACTGTCTGGCCAGATCGGTATTTTCATCCACGTTCAGCTTACAGATCTTGGCGGTTGCAGGGACTTCGCCGGCGATTTCTTCGATGATCGGAAGAAGAGCCTTGCAGGGGCCACACCATTCAGCCCAAAAATCGACCATGACAGGGCCTTCCGTATAGTTTAGCACTTCCGCTTCAAAGTTAGTCATATCGACAGAGATGATATTTGCCATCTTTTTCACTCCTTGAATTTTTTTACAGTGATTATCATATCAATAATCCATCTAAAAATAAAGGGGAAAAATCCGGATTTTATGATAAAATAAATCCATGAAAAAACGAATTTTATATACAAGATTACAAGAACTGAGTGACAGAGGGACTTTGCGCTTTCATATGCCAGGGCACAAGGGAAAAATTTGCTTTGATAATGAGAACTGGGCAACCCTGGATACAACAGAAGTGCCTGGGGCGGATAACCTGCATGATCCCTCCGATATTCTTTTAAGGGTTCAGGAAAAACTGGCAGAGGCTTATGGATCAGAGGAGTCCTGCATACTGGTGGGCGGTACCACAGCCGGCATACAGAGCGCCGTCATGGGTGTGTGCAGAGAGGGCGACAGCCTCCTGGTGCCGCTGAACTGTCACCGCTCTGTTTACGCGGGGCTTGCTTTGGGCAGGGTAAAGGGTGTTTATTTTGAACCGGAATACGATGCTTGGCTGGGCTTTGGAAAACGCATTACTCCGGAGCAGGTAGAGAAAAAGCTGCAGGAGCATCCAGAGGTGAAGGGGATGATCCTGGTCAATCCCACCTATTACGGCACTGTCAGTGATGTGGCCGCCATAGCGGAGCTGCTTCACAAAAAGGGAAAGGTGCTGATCGTGGATGAAGCTCACGGAGCGCATCTGAAATTTTGTGCTGCGCTGCCGCCGGACGCGGTGAGCTGCGGGGCAGATATAGTTATCCAGAGCACACACAAGCTTTTAGGGGCTTTTACCCAGAGCTCCCTGCTGCATATGCAGGGAACATTGGTGGAAAGAAGCCGTGTCAAAAAGTTTTTGGCCATGCTTCAATCTTCAAGCCCCAGCTATCTTCTGATGATGAGTGTGGAAAACGCTGTGGATGAAGCCTGTGAAAAGGGAGAAGCCGTTTTTCAGGCAATCGCAGAGCGTTGGGATTATTACCGGAAACAGGTGGGAGCAGGTGACTGCATCGCCCTGTACACTCCGGGAGAAGAGCAGCTCTACGATAAAAGCAAATGGTTGCTGATGGTGAAGGACGGACAGGGAACGGCTGCTGAAAGGCGGCTGCTTACAGAGTTTAACATCCAGTGTGAGATGTCTGGTTTTAATTATGTGCTGGCCATGACAGGAATCGGCACTGCCGTTGACGAACTGGACCGGCTGATGGCAGCAGTGGCAGATATGAACAGAGACTGCCCGGAGGTCACAGAGCTGCCACAGGTCGGATTTGTCAGTCTCTGGAAGCACGAGGAGAAATATCCGCTTTGGCAGGCGCTCTGCAATATGGAAACTGGGAGAATGCCTCTGGCGGATGCTGCAGGCAGAGCGGCGGCGGGCTTTGTTATCCCGTATCCTCCGGGAATACCAGTGCTGCTGCCGGGAAGCCTGGTCACAGAGGAAACTGCCGCAGAGCTGCTCAGGCGGCAGAGAAATGGCGAGGCCGTTGTGGGAATCGACAGTGAGGGAAGGATTGAGGTCATTCTCAATTCTTCGTTTTAATGCATGGGTCGTTATGATATAATAATGCCTGAAATAAAATGAGAAAAGAAGGTTTATCAATGGAAAATAAAGGACAGCTGATTGTCATCGAGGGTGTTGACGGCAGCGGTAAGCAGACACAGACAGAAAAGCTCTACGACCGCCTGAAAAGGGAAGGGCAGCGGGTCATGAAGGTTTCCTATCCCCGTTACGATAAGGCGTCCTCCGCCATGGTGCGGCTGTACCTGTCCGGTGCTTTTGGAAATGACCCGGACAGCATCAGTCCTTATATCGCGTCGACCTTCTATGCAGCTGACCGCTATGCGTCCTATAAGGAGGATTACGAGACTTTTTACAGGGATGGCGGCATTGTGATCGCTGACCGCTACACCACCTCGAATATGGTTCATCAGGCGGGAAAAATCAGTGATCCGGAAGAGCGCGTCCGTTTTATGGACTGGCTGTCAGATTATGAGTTTAATAAGATGGAGCTGCCTGTGCCCGACGCGGTTTTCTTTTTGAATATACCGCCGGAGATCAACTTCAAGCTGATGGAGGGCCGCGCTAATAAAATAACAGGTGAGGCGGAAAAGGATATACATGAAAAAAGCCCAGAGCATCTGCTCCACGCATACCAGAATGCCCTTGAGCTCATTGAAAAATATAACTGGACAGAGATCGTATGCGTCTCGGAGGGAAAGCTCCGCAGCATTGAGGATATACACGAAGAAATATATGAGAGGGTGATGACAAGTGGAACGGTTTGAGGATCGCTACGCGCTTTTGAAGGTAGCCTATTCGGACATGGAATTTGCCGTGACGCGGAGTTTTCTGGAGGCGAACGGCATTAAGGTAACCTCGCGGGAAAAGGGGTTCGGCGGCCCGATCCGCAGTATTTTTATGGGAACCTTCACCACGGCCAATATTGAGATATTTGTGGACCCGGGAGATCTTGAGGAAGCGAAAAAACTGCTGAAAACAGATTTTTCGGAGTTAGCTGAGGAAGAATGGCACTAGGGAGGAGCAGTCATGTTTAAGGCAGTTGTTGAACAGGAGCGGATCAAAAAGCTTCTGGCGGGGAGCATTGCCAATCATGAGGTGAGCCACGCCTATCTCTTTGTGGGAAAAAAGGGCATTGGCAAGACCATGATGGCCCTTGAGTTTGCAAAGGCTCTTTTGTGCCGGGGCGATGAAAAGCCCTGCGGCACCTGCATTCCCTGTGAGAAGATCGAGCACGGAAACCACCCGGATGTTTTGATTACCCAGCCTGGAAAGGGTGAGAGCGCCATTAAAATTGACCAGGTACGTAAGCTCATCGCCACGCTGCCGGTCAAGCCCTTTGAAAGTGAGCTGCGGGTCAGCATTATAAAGGGCGGCGATAAAATGACGCCAGAGGCTCAGAACGCCCTGCTGAAATCGCTGGAGGAGCCAGAGCTCCATAATGTTTTCATCATCACAGCGGAAAACCTGGAAAAAATGCTGAACACCATCCGTTCACGCTGCCAGGTCCTGAGCTTTGAGCCGGTCTCGGATGCGGGCATCCGTGAGATTTTGAAACAGAAGGGCTGTGCCCCGGGCGAGGCCGTAGATCAGGCCATCTACAGCTGTGAGGGGTCCCCGGGAAAGGCTTTAGAATTTCTTGAAAATACCGAGCTGGAAAGCTTAAAAATTGAGGCACTCAATGTATTTTATGCTATACTTAAGGGAGATACCTTTAAGGCGTTCGCTTTCAGTGAAAAAATAGGGAAGGATAAAAACGCCAGTGCTGAGGTCCTGAATTTTCTGCTTGTCTGGTTTCACAGCATGGCGCTGTTTCTAGAAGGCGCGGAGGATGAAGGAAATCCTTATTACAGCTGGCAGGTAAAATACGCTTCGGTTTTGACGCCGCGTCAAAACAGCCGGATCGCAGAGATCCTTTTTGAGTTTATGAACACCCTGCAGTATAATGTCAACCTGAGGCTGCAGTGGGAAAGCGTCCTATTAAAAATATAAATTACAGGAGATACTATAGATGGCAAAATCAGTGGTTGGAGTCCGATTTAAAAAAGTCGGTAAAATTTATTATTTTGATCCGCAGAATCTGGAAGTAGAACAGTACGACCATGTCATTGTCGAGACGGTCCGCGGCGTGGAGTACGGCGAGGTTGCCCTGGGACCGAGGGAGATTGAGGATGATTTGATCACAGCGCCCATCAAGCCCGTTATAAGGAAAGCCACCGATAAGGATACATCGGATTTTGAGCGGCTGAAGCGCAAGGAAATTGAAGCAAAGGATATTTTTATCGAAAAGGCAAAAGCCCACAAGCTTGAGATGAAGCTCATTGATGTGGAGTATACCTTTGACAAGAAAAAGGCGATTTTTTACTTTACGGCCGACGGCCGCGTGGATTTCAGAGATCTGGTCAAGGATCTGGCAGCGGTGTTTAAGGTGCGCATCGAGCTGCGCCAGATCGGCGTCCGGGATGAGGCCAAGATTTTCAAAGGGCTGGGCGTATGCGGGAGAACCACCTGCTGCGCTCAGTGGCTGGGCGATTTTACCCCTGTGTCCATCAAAATGGCCAAGGAGCAGAACTTATCGCTGAATTCCACCAAAATATCCGGTATCTGCGGCAGGCTGCTGTGCTGCCTGACCTATGAACAGGAATTTTATGAGGAAGTCACCAAGAAGATGCCAAGAGTCGGCCAGCAGGTCATTACGTCGGACGGCGAGGGCGAGGTGTTTAAACTGAGCATTCTCGAGGAAACGGTCTTTGTCAAAATGCAGCTGGAAAAGGATGAAACCGAAGTCCGAAAATATCTGTTAGCGGATATTCAGAAGAAAAAGCAGGAAAAAAAGCCGGAGCGTAAGCCCGAGCGGAAACGCGAAAAAAAATCCGAAAAAAAACCTGAAAAAGGCAAAAAAGATAAATAATTGTCTTGCTTTAAATCAAGAATAAGATATAATAAAATAAATGTTGTTCAGAAAGGGGTGTATTAAATGGCTTACAAAATCACAGACGAATGTATCGCTTGCGGTTCTTGCGCAGATCAATGTCCAGTAGAAGCAATTTCTGAAGGTTCTATCTACGAAATTGATGAAGCTTTATGTACAGATTGCGGCGCTTGTGCTGATCAGTGCCCAGTAGAAGCAATTGTACCTGAAGACTAATAAGAATACAATGATGAAGAATATAAAAAACGCCATTCTTTAAGGGATGGCGTTTTTTATATTCTTTTTTTGTTTTGACCAGGATTTCATTGCTCTGTAAACTTTAGGGGATTCTTCAGCTATAAAGCTAAAATATTTTTTTTATATTTTAAGGATATTTTCAAAGATAATCATACGCATTTCTGGCAAAAACTGTCACAAACAGGTCAATTTTCAAACGTGAAAATTGTCAAAAGCTATATAATCAAAGAAAATATACTTTATAATAGAATATGCTGTATATAAAAAAGATAGAAAAAGTTGTTTTTCGCTGAAAGGATATTTTTGGCAGAAAAGAGTAACTTTTTAAAAAAGATGAAAGCAAAATGCAAATCAGAGAAAGGGTGTGGGGGGAATGGTCTATAGATGCTATATAAAAATACTAATTGATATTTTTGTAGCAGTGCTATCGCTGATCGCTTTGATGCCGGTGTTTGGTGTTATCGCCGCTGCTATTAAGTGGGACTCGGAAGGACCGGTGCTTTTTAAGCAGAAACGCTGCGGACAGTATGGGCGCACCTTTCTGATCTATAAATTCAGAACAATGTATAAAACTGCTCCATATGACAGGCCGGTGAAAGAGCTGAAAAATCCAGAGCAGTATATCACCAGAACCGGGCGGGTGCTGCGCAGGACAAGTCTGGACGAGCTGCCTCAGATTTTTAATATGATAAAGGGAGAGATGAGTTTAATTGGTCCACGTCCGTTTCTCTTGGCGGAGGGGGAGGTGCTGGCTGCCCGTGAAAAAGCTGGCATAACAGCAGTGAGGCCGGGGATCACGGGCCTGGCACAGATCAATGGACGCAACCGCATTAGCAATGACGAGAAAGTGGTTTTTGACAGGAAGTATGTTGAAAATATCTGTTTTCTTACAGATGCAGCCATTTTTTTCAAAACGATCCGTTATGTTATAAAACGACAGGATATTTATGAAGGGATGCTGGAGGAGGAGTGCCAGAAGTTGGGGCAAGCGCCAAAAACGTTCCGGAAATGGCAGGAGGACAATCAATGAGAATTTTTATGGTGAGTCCACATTATTACCCGGATACATTCCAGGTTACTGCCCTTTCAGCAGCACTTGTGAGGCGGGGACATCAGGTCAGGATATTGACTGGACTTCCGGATTACACAACCTCCCGGGTGCCAGAGGCATATCGGTATTTTAAGAATCGGAGGCAGTGGATTGATGGGGTGGAGGTGGTCCGTATACCGGTGATTGCTCGGAGAAGCGGTGCTTTCTTCCGCTGTATGAATTATCTTTCCTTTGCGCTGACAGCGGCCATTTATTGTCTGTTTATGCGTTGGCAGTTTGATGTGATTTACGTGTACGGGATCTCGCCGGTGACAGTGATTTTTCCTGCTGCTGTGCTTAAAAAGATTTCAAACAAGAAGCTGTTCTATTATTGTATGGATATATGGCCAGAATGCGTGAAGGTTTATGGCATCGGGGAAGGGAGTCTTTTTTACAGCATAATCAGCTGGCTTTCCAGAGGTCTTTATCGCCAGTGCGACCATATTGCCGTTACATCAAAGCCCTTTATCGACTATCTGCACTATGTCAATGATGTTCCCTTTGAAAAGATGGAGTACCTGCCTCAGGAAGCCGGTGACGATTATTTATCACAGGATTTAACTACAGAGCCGGATGGTATAACGAATTTTGTGTTCATGGGAAATATCGGAAAGGCTCAGGATGTGGCTTGTATTATTGAAGCAGCAGACAGGCTGAAGGGAACTCCCGGTTTTAGGATTCATCTGGTGGGGGATGGGTCGGACGCGGAGCGGTGCCGTGTGCTGGTTCGTGAAAAGGCTCTGGAAAATCAGATACTGTTCTACGGCAGACGTCCTCACGAGGAAATGGAAGATTACTACCGGCTGGCGGACGCCTGTCTGTTGACTCTCAATGGGGATACGGCAGTGGGATTGACACTTCCAGCCAAGCTCCAGGGATATATGGCGGCGGGGAAGCCAGTGATCGCAGCTGCAGACGGCGCTGTCCGGGAGGTGATTACAGAATCCGGCTGTGGTCTTTGTACTGGGGCCGGCGATGCGGAAGGTCTCGCGGAGCTGCTGCTGCGGTTTATGGAAAATACGACGCAGTACAGCAGCTGTGGCGAACGGGGACGCGCGTACTTCAAGAAGCATTTTACAGAAGAACGGCATTTAAACCAGCTTGAAAAACAGCTGGGCGAATTAATACAATGAGGTGAAAGATGTTAAAAAATAAGACACTGATGATTACAGGAGGAACCGGGTCCTTTGGCAACGCGGTGCTCAAACGTTTTTTGGCTACAGATATTAAGGAGATCCGGATTTTCTCCAGAGATGAAAAAAAACAAGATGATATGCGCAGGGCTTACGGAAACGAAAAAATCAAATTCTATCTCGGGGATGTCCGGGATAAGGCAAGCATCCAACACGCTCTTTACGGTGTGAATTATATTTTTCATGCTGCGGCCCTGAAGCAGGTGCCCTCCTGTGAGTTTTTCCCCATGGAGGCGGTTAAAACCAACGTGCTGGGGACAGACAATGTGCTGACCGCCGCCATTGAGGCTGGAGTAAGAAAAGTTGTCTGCCTGTCAACGGACAAAGCGGCTTATCCCATCAACGCTATGGGAACCTCTAAGGCCATGATGGAGAAAATGTTTATGGCGAAATCCCGGACGGTGGCTCCAGAGCGCACGGTTATCAGCGGAACCCGTTATGGGAATGTTCTGTGTTCCAGAGGGTCTGTGGTGCCTTTGTTCATTGATAAACTAAAGGCCGGTGAGCCATTGACAGTGACGAACCCGTCCATGACCCGCTTTGTCATGAGCCTTGAGGAGGCGGTGGAACTGGTGCTTTTTGCCTTTGAGAACGCGGATCCGGGGGATATCATGATTCCCAGGGTACCGTCCTGTACCATCGGCACACTGGCTGAAGCAGTTCAAGAGCTCTTTGGGGTAACCAGGGAAATCCAGACAATCGGTGTGCGCCACGGAGAGAAATTTCATGAAACACTCCTGACACGGGAGGAGGCATCACGCGCCATCGACCACGGGGGCTTTTTCAGAGTGCCCATGGATCAGCGTGACCTCAATTATGAAAAATATTTTTCGGAGGGGGAAACGGTAATTGCTGAGGAATTCACCTCAGACAGTGCAGAAATACTTAATGTGGAGCAGGTGATGGAAAAACTGAGGAACCTGCCGTATATTCAGAATGAGCTGGTGCAGTGGTACATCCAGAGCGGCAAGCACATTCGGCTTACAGCCTAGGAGAATAAAAATGAAGATACTTGTAACAGGAGCGGGAGGTTTTATCGGAAAAAATCTGGTGGCCGCATTGGAACATGTGGGCGTTTCTGGCAGTTGTCCAGAACTGGGGCAGGAAATTGTGAAGGTTCTGTGCTTTGGCCGAGAGTCGGAAAAGAAAACTCTTGAGCGCTATACCGCCGAGTGTGACTTTGTCTATCATCTGGCAGGGGTTAATCGGCCGGAAAAGCCCGAAGCTTTTGAAGAGGTCAATACTGGCCTGACCTGCGAATTGCTTTCTCTGCTTGAAAAGCACGGCAACAAAGCCCCGGTGGTACTGGCATCCTCAGTTCAGGCTGAAAAGGATAATCCTTACGGTAAAAGTAAGAAGAAAGCCGAAAGACTGGTGACACGTTACGGCAGGAAAAATGACGTTGAGACCTTTATTTACCGCCTGCCTAATATTTTTGGAAAATGGTGCCGCCCTTATTATAACAGTGTAGCCGCCACTTTCTGCCATCAGATCAGTCGGGGGCTACCGATCCATATTAATAACCCGGAAGCGGTTTTGCAGCTGGCTTATATCGATGATGTTATTACGGCAATGCTGGGCGCACTGACTGGAGGAGATCACCGTATTACAGAGACCTATGAGGTGACAGTGGGCAGTCTTGCCGAGAAGATAGAAGGTTTCAGAGAAAACAGGGAAAAGCTGGAGGTACCGGATATGGCAGATCCTCTGACCAAAAAACTTTACTCGGCTTACCTGACCTACCTGTCGGTGGATAATCTGAGCCAGCCGCTTAAAACCCATACCGATGCCCGGGGTGCCTTTGCGGAGTTCATTAAAACACCAGACCGCGGACAGCTTTCAGTCAATATCACAAAGGCAGGCGTGACACGCGGAGACCATTGGCACCACACAAAAAATGAAAAGTTCCTGGTGGTCAGAGGAACTGGGCGGATAAGGCTGAGACGGCTTGGAAGTGACCGGATTTTGGAATATCCGGTATCTGGTGAGCAGCTGGAGGTGATGGACATACCCGCGGGTTATACCCACGCGCTGGTTAATGACGGCAGCGAGGATATGGTTACGCTGATCTGGGCTTGTGAGATATTCGACCCACAGCAGCCAGATACCTACTCATTGGCGGTAGAACCAGAAATCATAAAGGAGGTAAGGCGGAATGAAAAAGCTGAAGCTCATGACGATTCTCGGAACACGGCCTGAAATTATCCGGCTGTCAGCAACGATAAAAAAATGTGACCAGTATTTTGACCATATTCTTGTGCATACCGGACAGAATTGGGATTATGCCCTGAACTAGATTTTTTTTTGAGAACCTGGGGCTTCGCGCTCCAGACCACTATCTGGACAGCGCAGGAGAAACGCTGGGCGAAACAATGGGGAATATTATTGCCAGAGCCTATGAAGTAATGGTGCGCGAAAAACCTGACGCCCTGCTGATTCTTGGTGATACAAATTCCGCCCTGTCGGCCATCAGCGCAAAAAGGCTAAAAATACCTATTTTTCACATGGAGGCCGGGAATCGCTGCTGGGACTGGAATGTGCCGGAGATGGTCAACCGGACCATTGTGGACCATATCGCAGATATTCACCTGCCCTACACAGAGAACTCAAGACGTTATCTGCTGAGGGAGGGAATCGATGGAAAAACCATCTTTGTCACCGGAAGCCCCATGCGTGAAGTGTTGGAGGAGCATCGGGAAGCCATCCGGGTATCTGGGATTCTTGAAACACTGGGGCTGGAGAAAAGCGGTTACTTTCTGCTGTCTGCCCACCGGGAGGAAAATATCGATGAGGAAAGGCATTTTCTCAGTCTGATGACAGCCGTCAACCAGCTGGCAGAAAAGCATCAGCTGCCTGTAGTCTATCCGACGCATCCCCGCAGCCGTAAGATGATTGAAAAACGGGGATTTGTATTTCATCCATTGGTAAAATCCATAAAACCTCTGGGATTTTTTGACTATAACAAGCTACAAAAAAATGCCCGCTGTGTCCTGTCAGATAGTGGCACCCTTTCAGAGGAAAGCGCATTGCTGAATTTTCCTGCAGTGCTGATCCGGACATCGACTGAACGCCCGGAGGTGTTTGACAAGGGGACTATGGTCATTGGCGGCATAACCACAAAGGAAATTGAGCAGGCTGTTGAACTGGCAGTACAGATGGCTGAAAACAATGAACCTCTGGTCATGGCAGGGGATTACACAGACACCAACGTTAGCGTCAAAGTCGTCAAGCTGGTCCAGAGTTATACCGCCATTGTAAATGAAACAACCTGGAGGAAAAAATAATGAGACTTTGTTTAATTGCCCCCATACCGCCACCTTATGGCGGCATTGCCAACTGGACGCGGCTGATCAGTGAACACATTGAGAAAAAGCAGCAGGATATTGAGTTGAATATTTTAGATACCGGCACTGGAAGAAGGACGACCGAGGGGAGGAGCCTCTGGGACCGCGTGGTGGTCAGCGGCATAAAAATGCTGGGGCTGAAGCGACGCCTAATCCGTGAAATAAAAAACAAACGGCCTGATGTCATTCATCTCACCACCAGCGGGAGCCTTGGCCTGATCCGGGATGGCCTGCTTCTGAAAACCGCGCGGAAAAACAGTATTCCTACAAACTACCACATCCGTTACGGCAGAATCCCACAGCTTGAAAAGGAGCATTCTGGAGAATGGAGGTATCAGCTGAAGGCCTGCCGGCTGGCTGATCGGGTAATTGTCATTGATTCTAAAAGCTATGCCTGCCTAAGACATTACTTGCCAGAGGAAAAGCTGTCTTATGTGCCAAATCCTATCAATCTTGAGGAACTTCCTGATC
This sequence comes from Eubacterium sp. BL-380-WT-2B, assembly GCF_009696115.1. Classification (NCBI taxonomy): domain Bacteria; kingdom Bacillati; phylum Bacillota; class Clostridia; order Eubacteriales; family Eubacteriaceae; genus Eubacterium; species Eubacterium sp. BL-380-WT-2B. The sequence continues at coordinate 220,579 of NZ_VUMP01000005.1, read as the reverse complement.
CCGGGGAAAAAAGAGGCCGGAAGATTGTTTTCTTGGGATGGGTGACACGGGAAAAAGGAACCTGGGAGCTTCTCGAAGCCTGGCAGGACTTAAAGCAGGAGTACCCAGACTGGATACTGGAAATTATAGGGCCTTTTCAGGAGGGTTTTGCCAGGACTTTAAAAAGAAAATTTAGCTTTGAAGGCGTTGAGCTGGTTGGTGAGCTGCCGCACACTCAGGCAATAAAACGCCTGAATGAGGCGGAAATTTTTGTACTGCCAAGCCACACTGAGGGGTTTCCAAACGCAGTTTTAGAGGCGATGGCATTGGGAAAGGCTGTTGTTGCCACCAGGGTAGGGGCCATACCAGATATGCTGGAAAACTGTGGCATATTGGTTGAAAAACACAGTCCGGATAATCTCAGGAAAGCCCTTGATGGACTGATGGATAATGCTGTGCTGCGGCAGAAGCTTGGTGACAGGGCCTTTGTGAAAGTGACTAATCAGTACAATCTGGAAAAAGTGATTGAACTGTACAATGAGATATGGAGGAATAATGAAACATTATGCAGCGCTTAAAAATAGTGAGACAAAACTATCTGTTATCGGACTGGGCTATGTGGGCCTGCCTATAGCCGCGGCTTTTTCAAAAAAGGTACCTGTCATCGGCTTTGACACGAACCAGAAAAAAATAGAAGTTTACAGGCAAGGTGAAGATCCCACAAGGGAAGTGGGTGATGAGGCGGTCAGGAACTGCTCTGTGGATTTCACAGGGGATGAAAAAAGGCTGGGGGAAGCGCGTTTCCATATCGTCACTGTACCCACTCCGGTCAGGCGTGATAAAACACCGGATCTTTCTCCGGTAAAGGCAGCCAGCTAGATTCTTGGCAGAAATCTGAAAAAGGGTTCGGTGGTAGTCTATGAAAGCACGGTTTATCCTGGCGTTACCGAGGAAATCTGTCTCCCAATATTGGAAAAAACCTCTGGCCTTAAATGTGGAAGGGATTTTAAGATTGGCTATTCACCAGAGCGTATCAATCCTGGAGATAAGGTACACCGGCTAGAGAATATTGTCAAGATTGTATCCGGCATGGACGCTGAAACTCTGGATACAGTGGCGGAGGTTTACAGCATGGTAGTAGAGGCCGGTGTACACCGGGCAGAGAGCATCCGGGTAGCTGAGGCGGCTAAGGTTATTGAGAACAGTCAGCGGGATATTAACATCGCCTTTATGAATGAGCTGTCTATTATGTTTAACAGGATGGGTATTGACACAAAGGCCGTTCTCGAAGCCGCAGGCACCAAATGGAATTTTATGGAGTTTACCCCTGGTCTGGTGGGCGGTCACTGTATCGGAGTAGATCCCTACTACCTGACCCATAAGGCAGAGATGTTAGGCTACAAATCTCAGGTGATCCTCTCCGGGCGCCGGATTAATGATAGTATGGGCTGTTATGTGGCTGAAAATGCTGTGAAACAGCTCATCAAAAAGGATGTGACTATTCCGCAGGCCCGTGTGGGGATTCTGGGTTTTACATTTAAGGAAAATTGCCCGGACAGCCGGAACACTAAGGTAATGGATATCATCAGGGAGCTCAGGGAATATGGCATTGAGCCAGTGGTGTGTGACCCCGAGGCCGATCCCGCGGAGGCCAGGGCTCATTTTGATATAAAGCTTTCAAATATCACTGATCTTGAGGAGCTGGATCTTTTGATCATCGCGGTGGCACACAGCCGCTTTAAAGAATTACCCCTTGAGGAGCTTAACCTGTTTTTTAAAAATAAAAAGAAAAAAATCCTTTTTGACTTGAAGGGCGTTTATGAAAAAAAGGACTGTGAAACGCAGAATTATACTTATTGGAGGCTTTAAGATGGGATATAAGCATTTGATATTTCCGAAGGGAAGTCGCTTTCTGGTGACAGGCGGGGCAGGCTTTATTGGCTCCGCTGTCTGCGAGGCACTGCTTTCCATGGGCTATTTTGTCCGCTGTCTGGACGATCTGTCAACTGGAAGTAAAGAAAATATCCGGCCCTTTTTTAATAATCCCGGCTTTGAGTTTATAAAGGGGGATATTCAGGATTATGACATCTGTCTGGAGGCATGTGGAGGAATAGACTATGTCTCGCACCAGGCGGCTTGGGGCAGCGTGCCCCGCAGCATCAAACTGCCGCTGCTTTACGAGGGCATCAATGTCAAGGGAACACTGAATATGCTGGAGGCGGCAAGACAGAAGGGCGTCAGGCGTTTTGTTTATGCTTCGTCCTCATCGGTTTACGGCGATGAGGAGAGACTCCCTAAAACAGAAAGCCAAATGGGAAACTGCCTGTCGCCCTATGCCCTGACCAAGAAAACGGCGGAGGAATACGCAGGGCTATACACCAGGCTTTATGGCCTTGAAACCATCGGATTCCGCTATTTTAATGTTTTTGGAAAACGCCAGAATCCTGAAGGCGTTTACGCTGCGGTTATACCGAAATTTGTCAAAAGCCTGATGGCAGGCGAGGCACCCCGGATCAATGGCGACGGCAGCCAGTCCAGAGATTTTACCTATATTGAAAACGCAGTGGAGGCAAACCTGAAGGGAATGCTGGCACCGAAGGAAGCGGCCGGAGCCGCATACAATATTGCCTGCGGCGGCCAGATCAGCCTGAACAGGCTGTATTATACCCTCTGCGGACTTTTGAACCGGGAGCTGCCCCCGGTTTACGGACCAGAGCGTCCGGGAGATATTCGCCATTCCTGTGCGGATATTACAGCGGCCAGGGAATTGCTGAGCTATGATCCGGATTACAGCTTTGAGGATGGTATTGAGAAAACCATTGAATGGTACAGGGAGCATATATAAGACGGACACGAGAATTCACAAAGGACTGCGAGGCGGTAAATGCCAAAGAAAATACCGGTACGAAAAGCCATGGTCTATCTGATCTTTTTTATTCTGATGATCAAGCAGCTTTACAGTTACGCAGGGATGGGCTATACACTGATTGAAAACAGCACCTATGGCTTCCAGCAGCTGCCGAGGATTGGGGGTGTCACCATCGCTCTGGATTACCTGGCGCTGGCACTGCTCATCACACTGTTTTTGGTGGAATACCCCAAAATTATCCGGAAGCTGACTGAGCTTGGAATGACCGCGCTGCTGGTCATGACCGGGGCAGTGGTGTGCTGGGCGTTTATTACCCTCATACGTTATGGGGCAAAGACTGTTTTGTACTCGGAGACCACGCCCGAGGTCTATCTGACCATTTTGGCAGTGGTGGTAGGTGTGGACGACAAGCTCTATGGAAGCTTCAGCAGAATAGCCCTGCGCATGGGTGTTTTCTCTCTGGCGGCCAGCCTGATTTCCTATCTGCTTTTTCTTAGTAAACACCCCTCTGGACTTATGGGGAATACAGCGGCCCTGATCCTTTATGTCCAGGGCTTCTGGCTTGTGGTTATCGGCAGCATTGATTATTTTAAGAAAAGGAAAAAGAGAGCTTTCATTTGTTTTCTGATGACCATATGTATGGTGCTGGCGCTTCTGTTTAACGCCAGAAGCTACGTGATCCAAAGCCTTATCTGGACGTTGGTGTTCCCTTATATCACGACACAGAAGGGGAAACGGGGGCGGTTCAGGGGCGTCTGGGCAGCTGTGGTCATCGGAGGACTGGCTTTTGCATTTGTGGCAAACTTTGAGCCGCACCTGTTTGAGACTTTTATGGAAAAAACCGACCGGGATACCCGGTCTTTCCAATATATTGAGCTTTTTTCCCAGACCAATCTGAAGGACTTTCTCATCGGGCAGGGTTATGCTTTTCAGTACTACTCACCGACGATGGGTGGCTTTTACAGCTATATTGATAACGGCTACCTGTTTTTGATGATGCGTTACGGTATTTCCATTTGCCTGCCTTATGTACTGCTGTTGGTTATGGGGATTTACAACAGCCTTTTTTACAACAAGGAACGGCTGATCCGGGGGTACAGCTTTGTGCTTATCATGTGGATGTGCGCTCTCGGCGGGCTGTCTGTATATACAATGCTGGTCTTTGATATTAAATGTCTGGCCATCGCAGTCGTTATCGGGCGGTGCCTTGCTATTCACCGGGAAAAAAGAAAAAAATCAGAGAAGGGAGCAAAAACAGATGCCAGACCATAAAATTTTATATATTATCCGCTGCGGACTTCCCGAAAGTGCGGCTGGGATTCGTGTTTTCCAAATGGCGCGCCTGCTTCAGAAAAACGGATATATTGTGAATTTTCTCTGCGCGGACCCTGTGGCTGCCGAAGGTGCGGCGAACCATGGACATGACCAGCAGACCGGAGACCGGGTTTACAGCTATCAGGGCTTTCGCTATTTTGTGCCAGAGCCCTCTGAAAGAGGCAGATTCAGAAACCTTGCTGAGCTGGTCACCGCCGAAAGGCTCTGCCGCCGGGTGAAAAAACACCAGTGTGCCGAAGGATATGATGTGTTTGTTTTGTACAATGACCCCGGCCCGCTGACCTGGAGACTGAGAAAATACTGCGCGCAGCAGAGCGTCCAGCTTATCGGGGACATTACCGAGTGGTATGCGCCGCGAAGCAGAGGTAAAATTGGCGAGCGGCTGATGCCTTTGATGGTCGGCCACCGAATACGGAGGCTGGACAAACGCTGTCTCGACGGAGTGATAGCGGTGAGCCCTTTTTTATATGATTATTACCGCAGAAAAGGCATGAAAACCATTTTTATTCCTCCGCTTATGCAGGGCAGCGGCCAGCAAACAGCTGTTAAGTACCATTATTACACACATCCGGTTATCAATCTGGTTTATACGGGCTCACCCGGGGAGAAGGATCTGCTGGTGCCGCTGTTTGAGGCGGTGGAACACCTTAACCGGAAAAAGCTGCGGTTTCGGCTGGACATCGCGGGTGTGGGAGAGGAGTACCTGAAAGTGGTATGGAAACATGGAAGCTACAGTGAACTGGGCATTTTTGCTCATGGCAGAGTCAGCCGCGAGGAGGCCCTTCTCCTTGGATATCGGGCGGATTTCTGTGTGCTGCTTAGAAAAGCCAAACGTTATGCCCGGGCAGGATTTTCCACCAAAATGGCTGAGTGCATGAGCAGCGGCACAGCGATGATCTGCAACGATGTATCCGGGCCGGAGCAGCTGCTGGTGAATGGCCGGGAGGGTTTTGTCATCGCGGGTCTGGAGGAGCTTGAAGCGATGTTGGAAAAGGTTGCGGGCATGGAGCAGAACCGTATTAAAGAGATAAAAGAAGCGGCCCGGGAAAAAGCAAAGGTGCTTTTTTCGCCAGCGGCTTACGCGGCTCCGCTGCTTAAGCTGATGGAAAAGAGGTAAAAAATGAGGCTGTTAATTATCGTGGATGATTACAGTGGCGGCGCGGGAAATATGGCGCAGCTGCTGGCATTGAATGGAAAAAAGCAGGGTCTTGACGTGAGCCTGTTGCCGCTCTGGGTAAAGTCGCGTCCCCGGTATAACCTGAGTGGGATTAAATGTTTTGAAAACCGTGCGGCAAACCTAAAATCAAGGGTTCTGAATCTTCTGAGAGCCATGGTTTTTATCCGGAGAACGGTGGCGGCTGAGGATTTTGACGCGGTGGTCTCCTTCATCACCAACAACAGTATACTGGCTGTTTTTGCTCTGCTTGGGAAAAAGATACCGGTGATCGCCTCGGAAAGGCATAATATAAAAGCCCGGATACCTGAAGGCATGTGGCGGCTTCTGATGCGGCTTGCCTACTGCAGAGCCTCCCGTGTGACGGTACAGTTTGAACATTTCCGGGATTTTGATAAAGGCCGCTTCAGGCATAAAACAGTGGTGACGCCGAATATCATACAGGCGGCCTCGGCGGTCAAAGATTACCGGAGACAGGAGGATACTCCGGTTATCCACTTCGCCTCCTGCGCCCGCCTTGTCCCGGTCAAAGGGCTTGATACGATGATTGAGTGTTTTAAAAAAATTCATGACCATAATCCCCGGACACAGCTGAATATTTACGGAGAGGGGAGGGAAAGAAAATACCTGCAGGGGCTGGTCATCCGCTATGGACTGGAGGACACGGTGCTGCTGAGAGGAAAGACCAGCAACCCTTATGCTGAGCTTGTAAAGAATGATATCTATCTGATGACCTCAGAGCAGGAGGGATTTCCCAATGCTCTTGGGGAAGCCATGGCTGTGGGACTGCCCTCAGTAGTTTTTGAATGCCATGAGGGCATCAGAGACTTAGTGGGGGCAGGCGGTTTTGCCGTACAGCCGGGCGACCAGCAGGAATTTATGAAGAAAGCTTTATTATTATGCCAAGACAGCGAACTTCGGGAAAAGATGGGGAAGGAGGCTCTGAGCAGATCAAAGCGCTACCGTCCGGAGCGGGTTTTAAAAATCTGGAAGAAGTGTATCGGGGAGGCCATCTGCTGAGGAGGTTTAACGAATGAAAATTTTATGCTTTATCGATAACCTGGGGTCTGGCGGCGCCCAGCGGCGCTTCACGAATTTGGCGGTGCTGTTCAGAAAAGCGGGGCATCAGATCTCCTTCCTGACTTACAGCGAGGGTGATTTTTTCAAAAAAACTTTGGATGAAGCCGAAATTCCTGTGACAAAAATCAGCGTCCCCTCCAAGGTTTTTAAATTTTTACAGATCATCCGTTTTCTCAGGAATTTTGACGGTGACGTGGTGATTTCTGTGATGGAGTCCCCTAATGCTCTGGCCTGTCTGGCAAAGATAAAGTCAACGGGCTGGAAGCTGATCACAACGGAAAGCAGCAGCCGGGAGCAAACTTTCCAGTCGTTCAAAAGAAAGGTGGCAAACCGACTCGAGCGCAGAACAGACGCTAAAATCTGCAATTCAGAGAGGGCGCGCGGTATGTGGCTCAGGCATTACCCGGATTATGCCGATAAGCTGAAGGTAATCTATAATCCCGTGAGCCTGACCGGATACAGTCAGAAAAGGTCTTCTGAGGAGCAGGAGGTTGTCCGGCTTTTGGTCGCCGCAAGTTATCAGCCAATAAAAAATGTGGTCGGGGTGATCGAGGCGGTCCACACTCTGCCAGAAGCTGTCCGGAAAAAGCTGAGAATTGACTGGTATGGCAGAAAAGAAGCCATACGGGGAGATGATCAGACCTACCGCAACGCGGATAAAAAGATTATAGATTATGGTCTGGAAAAAACAATCCATCTCCACAGCGAGACGCCGTTTATTTATGAAAGGATGGCTGAGGCAGATGCGGTCGCACTTTTCAGCAAGGCTGAAGGCCTGCCTAATGTAATCTGCGAGGGGATGTGCCTTGGGAAACCCATTGTCATGAGCTTCGTCTCAGACTACAGGGTTATTGTGAACGGCAACGGGATCTTGTGCGATCCCCATGAAGTGCCGTCAATGGCAGAGGCACTCATGAAAATAGCTGGAACCTCAGAGGAGGAACGGCGCATAATGGGGCAGAAATCAAAAGAAATGGCCCAGTGCCTTTTTGATCCAGCGGTGATCCGGGATCAATGGCTGGCGGTAATGGAAAATGAGATGAGGTGATGGCGTGAGCCGGATAGAGGGAATTGTAAGATTGTTTTTTGGAAAAAAGGAAAGCTGTTCTGAGGCGGAAATAAAACAAAAAAGGCAGCGCGGTGTTATTCTGACCGCCGGAGCAGCAGCGGTATCCAAAGTTTTTATGACATTGATCCCCCTGATTACAGTTCGGATCACTCTGGATTATCTGGGGATAGAGCTCTACGGCTTATGGAATGCGGCCACCTCGTTTTTTGCCATGTTTTCCTTTGCGGATCTGGGGCTTGGAAGCGGTCTGCAGACAGAGTTAAGCCGTGCTGCAACTTTTGGGGATGGGGAAGTCAACCGAAAGATTATAACAAGCGTCTATGTCATGCTGGCAGGTGTGGCATTCCTGATGTCCGTTTTTTGGGGGCTGGCGTATCCCTTTGTGGACTGGCCCGCGGTGTTAAACGTCCAGGATGGTGAAGGTGCACAGATGGCAGGCTGTGTGCTGTTTGTGATTGTGGTGCCGACTATTATCAATATTCCCGCGTCTTTAATCCAGCGGACACAGCTGGCTCTTCAGGAGGGATACCGCTACCATTTATGGCAGTGTGCTGGAAGCTGTCTGGGGCTTTTACTGGTACTGCTTGTGGCAAAGATTAATCTGGGACCGGTGGTTATGATTGGTGCGGTATCTTCTGTGACGGTGGTTACTGCGATTTTAAACTCCTTTGTGTACTACGGTTTTCAACAGCCCGGGCTCCGCCCGTCACTCCGCTTTTTTGATTCACAGATATCGAAAAGGCTGCTGCAAACCGGACTTGCTTTTTTTGTCCTGTCTGTTTTGACAGCCCTGAGCCTGTCTCTGGACAATTACCTGGTGGGAAAGGCTGCCGGAATGGATGCGGTGACTCCTTATGCCCTGCAATATAAAATTGCAGGCATGATCAGCACAGTGACGCTGATGCTCAGCACACCCATGTGGACAGCAAACGGCGAAGCACTGAGCCGGGGCGACTATGACTGGGTAAAAAAGGCGACCCGCAAAGTCGTCTGGATATCTCTGCTGTTTTCAGCATCGGCGTCGGTCGGGTGCCTGTTGTTTGCAAAGCCAGTGCTGGATATTTTGTCTGGCGGGGCAGTTGCTGTATCCTACGGGACGCTGCTGGGGATGTGTCTGATGCAGGTACTGCTGTCTTTTACAAGTCCCTTTTTTATGGTACTCAACGGCGCCAAAATTATCCGTTTTCAGGTGGTCATGTATCTGGTTTTCGCGGCGGTATCTCTGCCCCTGAAAAGCTTTTTTGCGGAAATGCTGGGGCCCGCTGCCATTGCCTGGACCGGGGCAGTCTTTTATCTGTTCTTTATCACTGTCCCCACCTTTTTAAGAGCCCGGAAAGTATTCTTATAAAAACAGCCAGGCTGTGATTTTAGGTAGAAAAAACGGGCCTTTCTATGATATAATACTTCTATTGAAACCGTATAGCGTTTGAGAGGATTCAGAAGACAACAGAGGTGCCTTATGGGAAAAATAAACAAAGAATTTGGAATTGATGAGGAGTACCTGGAATATCTCCGTTCCATTCCGGTGGACGTCTATATTAAAATTCTGGAAAACTGTTCATCGGATGTATATGTGATGGACAAAGAAGGGAAGATTATTTATGTTAATCCCAATTCCATCCGCCATTATGGGGTAGACCCGAAAGAGATGATCGGTCAGAATAACTACTCTTTCAGAAAAGGGAAGTGGACGCCAACGGCTCTGGAAAAGTGTGTCGGGGAAAAACGGACTGTTTTTGCGGAGCAGAACTATCTGCTCATTGGAAAAAGCGTTTCAACGGTGCTCACGCCCATTTTTGATAAGGATGGGGAGATTGAAATGGTCGTGACCATTGCCAATGAAATCCCTGAAAAATATGACATGACCTGGCGAAAGCTGGACGGTGAAAAGAGTAAAGCCGGGAGCAGGAGCAAAACCCACACAATAGAGGCTGAGGACGGCAAGGACGATGATGAGATTGTCGGTCAGAGCTATATTTTCTGCAAGATTCTGCTGACCATCAAAAAAGTTTCAGAGTCCGGCGTCCCGATTCTTTTAACCGGAGAGTCGGGGGTAGGTAAGACACTGATTGCCGAATATGTGCATAAAACGAGCCTGAGGGCCTCAAAGCCGTTCTGGGCTATTAACTGTGCCACGATACCGGAAAACCTTCTGGAATCGGAATTATTCGGTTATGCGCCCCATGCCTTTACAGGAGCCAGCGCCAAGGGGAAGGTCGGCCTTGTGGAACTGGCCGATGGTGGCACGCTGTTCCTTGATGAAATCGGTGAGATGGCCCCGGGGCTTCAGGCCAAGCTGCTGGACGTTCTGGAAAACAAGCGCTTTATCCAGGTGGGCGGAAGTGAAATGAAACATGTGGATATCCGTATTGTGGCGGCTACCAACGCCAACCTCGAAAAACTGGTCTCGGAAAAGAAGTTCCGCTCAGACCTGTACTGGCGGATCAACACCATCAATATTGAGATTCCTGCTCTCAGGGAGCGCCGGGAAGATATTCTTCCTTTGACAGCCTATTTTCTGAAAAAATATAATAAAAAATATGGAAAAGACATTGATTTTTCTCCCAAGTCCATGGCGATCCTTATTGCCTACGACTGGCCGGGAAATATCCGGCAGCTGAAGAATCTCATTGAGCGGACGGTTCTTCTGTCCACCAGCGGCCCGGTTGCGCCGAAAGAGCTGCCAGAATTTATGATCGAGGGTACGGCCATGGTAGAGGAGACCTATAAGGAAAGCTATGATTATATTCTGGAAAGCGTTGGGAAACAGCTGATCCGTGAGTCCTATAAAAAACACAGAAACATGAAAAAGGTCGCTGAAGATCTGGACATCAGCCATTCCAAGGCTTTTCGGCTGGTAAGTGAATACTGTAAGGATTTAATGAAAAAATAGAGAATTTAGATTAAGTGTTTATTAAAAAAATATCAGCATTAAAATAAAAAAGAGGCAAAGCAAGGCGTTCTGAGACAGATCGCTTACTTTGCCTTTTTTTATTTTTTGTCAGCATGTGGTAAGGTAAAATCACCCGGTTCAAAATCTGGTGTGGGGTCTTTTTCCTTTTCAATAATCTGCGCCCGCGTCAGGCTTCCAAAGTCCTTTCTCATCCATTTATACAGAGATACAACACAGAGGATGAGCGTTACAGACACCGGGAGCGCTGATATAATAATGGCCGATTTAAGAGAATCCAGCGGCGCCTTTGCAAACATGAGACACAGCGGAATCGCGGAAATGACAATGGCCCAGAACAGTTTGAGATGGTTCGGTGGGATTTCGTCATCCTTAATATTTTTGATGGAAGCCGCGGACAGAGTAAAGACAGCGGAATCCAGAGTGGTGATGAGCAGCATGGTGCCAGTGAGAAACCATACAAGCAGGATGATTTTCCCGAGTGGCAGGGCCGCGATAACCGTTGAAATAACCTGTTCCGGACTCTGGGTCTGGAGGATTTCGACAAAGTTAAAGGAGCCGGTAAGCTGCAGCTGGAGTCCGTAGTTGGACAATACACCAAAGAACAGAAGTGTGCTGAGCATACCTGCGCCAGTGATGCTCAGGATAACCTCTTTGATGGTACGCCCCTTGGAGATTTTGGCAATGAAGATCCACATCCAGGGAGCCAGGGTAATCCACCAGGCCCAGTAAAAAACGGTCCAGTCTGCTGTAAAACCAGTTTTGATAATGGGCTCAGTTTCGGTGATCATGGGCACAAAATTAGAGAGCATCATCCCAAAGCTCTTGATGGTATTTTCAAGCTGGAATTGAGGCCCGCCAAAAATAAAAACATAAGCCAGTAAAAAGAAACACAGGTAAATGGTGGAGTCTGAACAGAATTTCATTCCCTTTTCAAGCCCTGCATAGGAACTGGCGGTAAAGAATATGGTGACTGCGACCACCATAACGACCTGCATAATAAAGTTATCGGGTGTGCCGAGACTGGTGTGCAGATTGTTGACCAGCATTGGAACCCCTGTTCCAAAGGTTAAAATAATACCTGAAACGATTCCAAAAATAAAAATAATGTTAATGATCTTATTCCAGATTGGCCGGCCGCCGGTAACACCTTCACAGCCGTTTGCCAGTGAGAGGCCCTCCTGTCTGCGGACATAAAAACGGTAGGCCAGAGGAATGGTGCCAATGGCATAGATTCCCCAGGCGGGAACGCCCCAGTGGAAAAAGTTGTAGGATACAGCGACCTGCGCGGCAGCGATGCTCTCGGGTGTAATGCTCTGGGGCGGCGTGATGTAGTAATAGACCCATTCGAGAACGGCCCAGTACAAAAGCGCAGCACCCATCGTTGCGCAGAAGATCATGGCGATCCAGCTGAAGGTTTTGTACTCCGGCTTATCCTTGCCGAGCTTGATATTCCCAAATTTGGAAAAAGCAACGGCGAAGTTAAAGACGAAGATACCGATGGTGATTACAATAAAGTAAACGCCCATCTTGGTTGTAATGAAAATTCGAATATTATTCAGAATTTCCGTCGCTGCTGTGGGCATCAGTATGATATACACACTGAAGACAGCAACCAGTGCCAGAGTGATAATGATTGCCCATTTGTCAATTTTATATTTTTTCATGGGTTTATACCTCCTTTGATATGCAAAGATAAGCTAGCTAGGAAAATCTTTACATTCGCAAGGTATTATTATTTTACTATATTTTTGGTGTTTTGTCCAATGCTCCTTCATTAAAGTTACTAATAAAGCCTGGATGCTATAAAAACATCCAGGCTTTATAAAAATCACTCGTGTTCATTCAACGCATCGATCACACTTGCTTTTTCACATGAACTCGGGGAGAGCGGTTCTTTTTCAGGGAAGTCTGGAACCGTTTCCTTTTCCTTGCGGGTGATTTCATCTCTTGTCATGTCACCGTAATCCTGCTTCAGCCATTTAAAAATGGAAATGATGCAGAAAATCAGCGTGATGGAAACCGGAATCGCTGTGATGATAATGGTCGATTTCAGCGAATCCAGCGGAGCCTTGGCAAACATCAGGCACAGCGGAATCGCAGCGATGATGACAGCCCAGAAAAGCTTCAGGCTCTTGGGCGGTATCTCATCAGTTTTCAGGTTGGTAACTGAGGCAGCCGCCAGTGTGAACACAGCAGAGTCCAGCGTAGTGACCAGCAGCATAAGACCGACGATAAACCAGACAAAGAGCACAATTTTGCCGAGCGGAAGTGCCATAATAGCCGAGGAGATGACCTGCTCAGGACTCTGGTTCTGCAGAATGGAGACAAAGTCAAACTGTCCGGTCAGCTGTAAATTCAAGCCGTAGTTTGAAAGAATACCAAAGAAGAGTACGGTGCTGATGAGACCGGCCAGGGATATGGTGAGAACGACCTGCTTGATGGTGCGGCCCTTGGAGATTTTTGCGATAAAAATCCACATCCAGGGCGCCAGTGTAATCCACCAGGCCCAGTAAAAGACCGTCCAGTCTGCGGTGAATCCAGTTTTAACAATAGGTTCTGTCTCAAAGATCATCGGGACAAAGTTGTTAATCATAAGTCCGAGGCTTTTAATGGTATTTTCAATCTGGAATAAAGGGTTCCCGAAGATAAATACAAAAGCCAGAAGGATAAAAAAGAGGTATGTTGTAGAATCTGAACAGAATTTCATCCCTTTGTCAAGGCCGGCATATGAGCTGAGCGTAAAAATAAAAGTGACGACCACCACCATGATTACCTGCATGATGAAGGTATCTGGCGTTCCAACGCTGTTGTGCAGATTATTGACCAGCATTGGAATCCCTGTTCCAAAGCTGATGATAATGCCGGATACAATACCAAAAATAAAAACGATATTGATGATTTTATTCCAGACAGGCTTTCCGCCCGTAACCCCTTCACAGCCACCGGCCAGAGAAAGGCCGTCTTTCTGGCGGATGTAGTAGCGGTAAGCAATGGGGATTGTGCCAATGGCATAGATCCCCCAGGCCGGAATACCCCAATGGAAAAAACTGTAGGATACGGCAACCTCCGCGGCTGCCATACTCTGCGGGTCCAGCCCCATTGGCGGACCGGTATAATAATAAACCCATTCCAGTGTGGCCCAGTACAGAATACTGGTCCCCATGGTGGCACAAAAGATCATGGCAATCCAGCTAAAGGTTTTGTAATTTGGGTCGCCCTTGCCGAGTTTAATGTTTCCATATTTAGAGAAGGCAAGACTGATGTTTACAGCAAAAATACCGATGGTAATCAAAACAAAGTAAAACCCCATTTTGGATGTTGTAAAAACGCGCAGGTTATTGAGCGTTGCAGTTGCCTGCTCCGGCAGGAGTACAATGTAGATACTGAGCGCCAGTACAATGATCAGCGTAATAATAATAGCCCATTTGTCGATTTTAAATTTTTTCATAAGTCCGCCCCCTTCTGTCTTTCACAATCACACATTAGCATTCGTAAGATAATTGTATCTTACTACGATTTGATGGTTTAGTCCAATGATTTAACGGATAAATTATGGTAAACAGGCTATTTTATATTTTTGCGGGAAGGCCGTAGCCTCCCCGCGCAGGTGTATGCTATTTATCTTCAGGTTGAATATTCTTTTTCTTAACATAGATACGGATAGCCACCGAGCAGAGTACCGCGATGATGGAAGCTGCGATCAGGAAACATCCAAAGCTCATCTGATAGCCAAGCATACCCGGATGCTGATCCAGCCAGTTACCAGTGATAACTGGTACAAACATATCCGGAATAAAGGCGATAACCGACAGGATACCTGTAGCGGCACCGAAGATGGTAGTGGGAACACCAGACTCAGTGAACTGTGAGGACGCAACGCCATAAGCGCCGGTCAGGAAGAAACCAACCGCCAGAATAAGTATGATGGCGATCATCAGCATAGCGGCTGTGGTTGGCAGGAAGATCAGAATAGCTGAGCACACAGCGGTTAAGGCCATGATCAAAATGAGTACCTTGGCCGGTGAATTGATTTTTGTGGCAATACTGCCGATGATGGGCGCAGAGAGCAGGGCGATACCATATGTACGGATCATGCCAACGGTTGAGGTAATACCCATGGAAGCGCCAAAGACGTCAGTCAGATATGGTGTGGTGTAGGCCATTGCGGCATAGGCGCAGTAGACAAAGAACATGGACGCAGTGGTCAGCCAGACACCAGGATGCTTGATGGCTTCTTTAAATTCATTGAGGTTAAAGCCCTGTCCCTCTTTGATTTCATCGTCGAATTTTGGAACAAAAAGCAAGGTGGCGATACCAAAAATAACATTTAAAATAGCGCTGACAATCAAGACAACAATAAAGCCAGCCGCGGAGTCAGATACAAAGGCGTTGAAAATCTGCTGAGAGACAAAGCCCAAAAGCAGGCCGCCGACGCCATAAATCCCGTAGCTCAGGCCAATGTTTCGCGAATAGGTGCTGTCATCGCTGACCAGGCGGATCAGCTTATAACGGATACCCCAGAAAATAAGGGTACTGGTAACGCCGAGAAGGCCAAAAATGATCATGATGCTGGTGTAGGACGGAAGCGTCGCGAACCAGCAGATAACGGCAGCGGTGGTGAAAAAACCAACAGCTGCAAGATATTTTGCCCGGATCTTATCTGCGATAATCCCTCCCGGAAGATAGCAGATCGTGGCGACCAGGCCGTAAATACCACCGGTGGCGCCGAGCTGGGCGTTGTTGATGTTCAGGCTTGTCATCATGGTGTCATAAAACGAAAAACGGAAGTAAATAATCTGAAAAAGAACGGCCGAGCCGAAGCTGACCAGGAAAACAATCAGCATGGTTCTGAATTTGCTTAAATCGTCCTTATTGATAACACTTTTATTCATCATAGGTCTCCTCTCTCCTTGATAAAAAATTAGTGCAAAATAAGTTCTGGTATTGCCGAATCCCTATTTTGCACTAATAAAATGGGTTAGTTAATTCGTTAAGGAATTTAGAATCTGAATTCTTCAGGAATCAAATCTGCAATCATTTTTTCCTGGAATGCTTCGAGCTTGGTTGGCAGTTCGTAGTTGGCTACGCGGTCCTGCCAGGCTTTGCGTGCAAGTTCCTGTACAGTTGGACTGCCAGCAGCTTCCCAGTTGCCGATGGATTGACGGTTGTACAGTGGTGGCAGGAAGTAGTCCGCCTTATACAGCTTATTGGTACGGGCGATATAGTTTGTTTTGTGTTCAACTTTTTCCATTTTGTCCATCATGAGTGTCTGGTCATTGATGGTGGTTCCCTTTAAGAGATGTTTGACAATGCGGGCAGTTTGTTCATCGAGCATATATTTTTCATAGCCTAAAGCACCGTAGGAATCTAAGATACCGCCGAGCATGTATAATTGTTCAGGTTCTACCATATAGCCGGATAAGCAGATCAGCATGGATTCAGCGCCGCTCTGGTAGTCGTCCTGTTTGGCGTCTGCGAGACAGCCGTTGGCACGGCAAGGCAGTCCGTAGAAGTCTGCCAGTTCACGCATGGTACAGAAGGACTGGAAGGTTTCAGGTCCGCCACATACGCACAGAGAGTATCTCAAGTCACATTCAAGAGAGCTTAACTGGTAGATAACCGGTGCGCCTGGCTGAACAAGCTGAGACAATACGAGACCGGCCAGCAGTTCGGTATTGTTCTGAACAGTGGTGGAAGCCAGGGTCGGCGGAGAAGTCATGCCGGCTAAGCCAACGCCTGTGATAACCAGGGCCTGGCCCATTCTGGCGTAGGTGATGATGGTATCACACATTTCCTTGTTCCATGCAAATGGAGCGGAGTTGGTGGCCAGAGTAATGGTCTGGCAGTGTTCGTGGTCGTCATTGAAGTCCTGAACCAGCTTGATGAATTTTTCACAGCGTTCCTTGGTACCATTGTGACCACCGATTAATTTATCAGAATATTTCAAGTTTGCCAGTGTTGTCCATTCGGTATGGATCTTAGTCGGAATATCGTTTGGCACGACGATGTCCGCGTCGATCAGGTGCATGATGTCGCTGTCCTGATGAATTTTAATAAAGTTGATATAATCTTCAGCGTTGGCCTTGCGGTATTCGCCATTATCCAGAACATTGACTGGACCCAGTGAAGACTGAACCATCATTTCCTGACCAACACCTGTTGTGAATTTCATACCCCTTGAATACATATCAAAGGTCTTTGGAACCAGAGCCACACATTTTTCGACCAGGTCTTTGTCGATATAAACGATCTTGCCGTCTACCTTACAGCCTGCTTTTGCTAAAATATCGCGTGCTTCTTCGTTATCAAATAAAATCCCCTTATTTGCGAGCAGATACAAGCTTTTGTCGTGAATGAGTTCGATGTCCTCTTTGCGAGTGAATAAATTGGAATAAAAGTTACGTGTCATAATCATTACCCTCCATGATCATTATATGTTTTTTCTTATGCCTTTATATAACGCAAGTCCCGTGCCAAAAAATCAAAAGCG
This sequence comes from Eubacterium sp. BL-380-WT-2B, assembly GCF_009696115.1. Lineage (NCBI taxonomy): Bacteria > Bacillati > Bacillota > Clostridia > Eubacteriales > Eubacteriaceae > Eubacterium > Eubacterium sp. BL-380-WT-2B. The sequence goes on along the minus strand of NZ_VUMP01000005.1, from coordinate 203,669 downwards.
AAGGAATGGCTAGAATCAGCCATTTTTTGTAAAAATAAATTTTAAAGGATTTCAAAGATGAAATATGAAGATTTTTATCCATGTTTTTAGATTTCTATTTTAAAATTTACAATATTTTACGAAAAATAGAATAAATCTTTTTGAAAGAAAATGGTTTGCCCTATATATAATAAGGAAGGACAGAGATATTTACAGGAGATGAAAAGCTAAATATAAAGCCGGAAAACGCAGCGCGCTCTCCGGAAGAAAATAAAATTTAAAGTTAAAAAAATTCAAAAATGAAATCAGCCTTCAGGTTCGATTTCATCTTCAGAATTGCCCGAAGGCTTTTCCGGCAGTGCGGTCAGACAGACTGATGCAATCACCAGAGCCGCGCCGAGCAGCTGCAGCGCCGTGAATGTCTCACCGAGTACCAGGGCGCTGAAGACAATGGTGACGACCGGCACAAAATTGACGAGGATGGTCACAGTAAGAATAGGGATGCTCCGCAAGGCATACATATAGGTGAGGTTGGCCGTGGCGGAGACCAGTACAGCCAAAAACAGGAAATTGATGATGATCTCTCCGGTAAAAAGGCTGAAGTCCGGTGGGAAGGCGAAGGCCAGCGGCAGTGTAACTCCCGCAATGCAGGCCGAGAGGTAGGTGGTGATATCCAGCCCTGTATAACGGCTGTAAAGAGGCTTGGCCAAATAATTATATAAAAGCCAGCCAAGGCCTGATAAAATCATGGCGCCGCATCCCCAGGGGTTGATCTCAATCTCAGAAAGCCCCACAATCATGATAACGCCCACTACGGAAAAGGCCACAGCACCTGCCTTTATGAAAGTAAACCGCCGTTTAAGAATTACCGTGTCAATGAGCATGCAGAAAATCGGCACAAGACTCAATAAAATAGAGGCCATGGAGGCTCCGGTCAGGTCTACACCCACCGCCTCAAACACATAATAGCCTGTAAAGCCGATAAGCCCTGCGATTAAAACACGGGGAAGATCCTTTTTCAGAAGCCGCTGCTCTGGTTCGAGCTTTCGCTTGACCAGAAACAGAATGATCGCCGCAATGGCAAAGCGTCCGAAAATTAAAGCGTATACCGAAAAAGCCTGAAGACAGATTTTTGTACTGATAAAAGAAATGCCCCAGAAAACCAGGGTGTAAGAAATAGCCAGATAGGGTTTTATTTTTTGCATAAGTGCCTCCGATGACAGGTGTCGAAAACTATTATACCTTAAAATCCCGAAATATTTAAGTTTCCATTGAAAAATAGCGAAAATTTCGTTATAATTGCGGTAACGGAGTTTAAAATCAAATTCTCCGGGGTATATACAAGATAAATAAATTCTAGACCTTCGAAGGAGGAGAAAAAAATGCAAAAATATGTATGTGATATCTGTGGTTATGTTTATGATCCCGCTGTAGGTGATCCTGATAATGGTGTAGCTCCTGGAACAGCTTTCGCTGATCTGCCGGAAGATTGGGTTTGCCCGGAATGCGGCGTCAGCAAAGATGAATTTTCACCGGAAGCTTAATTAAGGCTTTTGAATAAGTCCCTGGATTGCCGGGGATTTTTTATTTTTTGCGGTTTCTGACGGCCTTGCAAAACTTCCCTAAATCGGGTATGATAATTGAAAAGAATCGATTATCAAGGGAGATTATTATGGCAGTTAAAGCAAGAGAAGAGGTCCGCAGCCGTGAGTTCAGCGCCATTGGCATGATACTTATCGGGCTGTTTGTCGTGGCCTATGTATTTATTTATAACCGCTCCATCAGCCAGATGGATGACTACGCTTTAAAAACAGGGATCGGTATCGCGGCTCTGATCGTGATGATTGTAGTGTTTGTCGTGATTCTCAGGTTTATTACCACCGGGTTCTTTATGCTGCTGACGCATCAGAGCCTGAATATTGAGCGGAAAATCTTTTTCTGGCGCAAGGAAGTTGCAGATATTCCGGTCAAGGCAATGTTTGATGTGGTGCCGGAAGATGCCTTTAAGGGGATTAACGGCAAGGTTAAGAATTATACCGTTGCCCGGATTGAGAATAAAGCCAAGTATGTGGTACTCTACCGGGAGGGAGACCAGGTACGCGGCGCCAAAATCCAGTGCTCTTCCAAATTTCACAAGGCATTGAAAAGCGTGGTCAGCCAGAACAAAAACGCCAAAAAAGCTTAAGGGGTAATTAAGCAAAAAGCAGTATGATAATGACGTAAACAAGTTACCCTCTTTCAAAATTTTTACAAACCAGCCGGAGTATTCTTACTCCGGCTTTTGTGTTTTTTGCCTGAATCCGCTATACTTGTCATAAAGGAGAACGATCATGAAAATACTACACACCTCAGACTGGCATATTGGCCGGACACTCAATGAAAAAAGCCTGCTGGAGGATCAGGAGGCTCTGCTCACACAGCTGCTCACCTGGCTTGACCGGGAGCGGCCGGACATCCTTTTAGTCGCCGGCGATATCTATGACCGGTCGGTCCCTTCCAGGGAGGCGCTGGGGCTGGTGGACACAGTACTTTCTGAAATTATTCTCAGGCTGGGGATACCGGTTCTGCTCATCGGCGGCAACCACGACGGTCGTGAGCGGCTGGCCATGAATGGTGGTATTCTTGAAAAGCAGGGACTCCATATCGCGGGAAATTATCTGCCGGGGCAGGAGCCTGTGACACTGAGCGATGACTGGGGCGAGGTCTGTTTCTGGAGTGTGCCTTTCATCAAGCCGGTGGAATACCGGAGCCTGATGAAGCTTGAAAAGCCCATGGGCTACGATGAGATGTACCGGGAGATTACCGCTGAGATCACCGGGCGTATGGATACATCCAAACGTAACGTTCTGGTCTCTCACGGCTTGATTTTAGGTAATATGGCGGATATTCAGACCATTGACGATTCAGTCAGGCCCATTGAGATCGGCGGCATTGAGTACGCCTGCGCCGAGATCTTCGAGGCCTTTGACTATGTAGCACTGGGGCATCTGCACAGGCCGCAGAAGGTGCTGTGGGACAAGGTGCGCTACTCAGGGTCTCTGCTGAAATATTCCTTTTCGGAGTGGAATCAGAAAAAATCCGTGACGCTGGTGGAGCTTGGTGAAAAGGGCGCGCTGAGTCTGGAGCCGGTGAGCTTTAAGCCGCTGCGTGACCTGCGCGTCATCCACGGAAGACTTGAAGAACTGACGGCCCTTGAGGCCTATGAAGCCGAAGGCCGGGAAGATTACCTGAAGGTGATTCTGGAGGATCAGGAGCGGCTGGTAAACCCAATGGACAAGCTCCGCAGGGTTTATCCGAATGTGCTGGAGATGGCCTATGAGAAACGGGAGAAAACCGAGGCTCAGAAGAGCAGCCGCCGTATCAAGGAGCGGATACAGGACCCGCTGAAGCTGTTCGAGGATTTTTACGCCTTTGTCAACGGAGAGGCCATGCAGGCGGACGAGCAGGCAGTGATTACGGAGCTGCTTGAGACCACCATGGAGGAAGAAAGATGAAACCCATTGCCCTTTACATGCACCATTTTGGCCCTTTTATGGAGGAGCAGATTGATTTTACAAAGCTGGACAAGGAACTTTTTCTGATTACCGGCCCCACCGGCAGTGGGAAAACCACTATTTTTGACGGGCTGTGTTACGCGCTGTACGGCGAGGGCAGCAATACTTTCCGGCAGTCAAGAGAGATGAAAAGCCAGTTTGGCGATCCGCTGGAAATGATGTGGGTGGATTTTACCTTTGAGCTGCGGGAAAAGACCTATCGTATCAGGCGAATCCCTGAGCAGGATCGGAAAAAAGAGCGCGGACAGGGCACTGCCCGGCAAAAGCACGAGGCGGCGCTGTACGAGATAGCGGGTAGTGAGGAAAAACTGATTTCCGCCTCAGTAGCTGAGGTGGGAGAAAAGATCCAGGAAATCCTCGGCATCAATGCCAACCAGTTCCGCCAGATTGTCATGCTGCCTCAGGGGGAGTTCAGCCGTCTTTTGAAAGCAAAGGAGGAGGAACGGGTTGAGCTCTTAAAAAGTATTTTTCGGATGGATTTGTACAATAACCTCAAGGATAAGGTAGCCTCAGGCCTGCGGGAAATCCGAGGACGCCACAATGACTTAAGCGTTGAGATGGAAACGGAGCGCCAGCACATCAAATGCGGCGGAGACTCCGAGCTTGCGGACACCCTGACACAGAATGATAAAACCATGGATTACGTGCTGGATTTAACCCGGAAAGAAATCGAGGCTGACACGGCCAAAATTGATGCGCTGGCAGAACAGGAGAAAGAGGCTGTCCGGTCACTGGAGCAGCTGCGCATCACTCTGACCGCCGGCGAGCAGATTAACAGCCGGTTTGAACAGCTGGAAAACCAAAGGAAACGCCTGAAGGCGCTGCAGGATGAGCAGGATGTTATCCGGGAAAGAGAAGAGGCCCTGGCCCTGTCAAAGAAAGCACTGTCGGTCAAACCCTATGAGGAAGCCTGGAACCGGGCCTACCGCAAGAAGGAAGGGGCAGCGGCAGAGCTTGAAATGATTAAAGAGCGGCTGGAAAGCTGTCAGAAAGACCTTGAAAAATCAAAAGCAGAATACGAGGCAGTCAGCGCACCCGCATACAGCGCGGTTGTTGAGCAGCTTCAGGAAAAGCTCGACATTGAAAAGAGGCTGTCCGAAAGCCTGCGTGCTTTTGAGGAAAAGCACACTGGATTACAAAGACGAAGCGGGGAGCTGGCACAGCTCGAGGAAAAAGGAAAACGCCAGCAGGAAGACAGTGAGTCCTTAAAAAAGCTGGAGCATGAGAGCTACACGCTGGATAAGGAAATATTCGAGCTGGAAAAAGCTTTTCAGCGAAGCGGCCATGAGCTGGAAAATCTGACTAGCCGGCAGAAGCGGGTGGAGGAGGCTCTGGAAATTTACAGTGTCATCGAAAACCGTGAGCGCCGGATTACAGCCCTGAGAAAGGAATGGAAGGAAAACCAGAACCGCATCAAGGTACAGGAGGCCGCCTGTCAGGCTTTAATTGAGAAGCAGCGGCAGCAAACCGCCGCGGGACTGGCCGCAGGGCTTGAGGAGGGACAGCCCTGCCCGGTGTGCGGCAGCGTCCACCATCCCCGGAAGGCCGAGCTCCAGGAGTCTGTCGATGCGTCGGCTCTGGCCGAGATGACAGAGGCTTTGAATACACTCAAAATTAAAAGCGGCTCCCTGAAAAATGAGGGTACCCTGCAGCGCAAAGAAATCGAGACACGCCAGAAAGAGCTTTCAGGCCGACTTGCGGAAATGATGGATACCGTGGATAATGTGCTTCCAGATAAAGCGGAAGTGACCAGACTGCAAAAGCATCTGGAGGAGAGCTTTGAGGTTCTGCACGCCAGATGTCAGAATGCTGAGAAGGAGCTCAAGGCCAGGCAGAAGGAAAAAGGCGGCCTGGAGTCTGTGGCAAAGAAACTGAAAACTCAGCTGGAAAGCTACGGGGCATTGGAGGGACAGCTGAGGGAAGCCCGGGAAGAAACTGGGCTGCTGCGCGGGCAGCTCTCCCAGATGGAGGAACAGATAACAAATCTGGCGGAGGCTTTAAGATTTCCGCCCGAAATGGAAAACCCAAAGGCGTTTTTGAAAAAAGTTGAAAGCTTTGAGCGCAATACCAGTGCGTTAATCGCTGAAAAGAAGGGGTATAAAGATAACATTCAGGCCAACCACCAGAAGCTGCTGCAGGAGGAAGCCGTACAGGCAGCCAACTTCAAAAATGGCAGTCAGGCTTTGGAAAAGGCCGCCGAGGAAGAAATCAAGCAGAGTGAAGACTACAGCAGAGCCCTCAGAGATGCGGGGCTTACATCGGAAATCTATGCGGGCTGCCATAACATGAGTGATGAAGCGATCCAGACAATGGAAGCCGGGCTGGAGCAGTACCGGTTTAACCTCAAAAGCACTGCCGAAAGGGTGCAGGAGCTTGAGGACGGGCTCAGGGATAAGAAACCCGTTGAGCTTACGCGTTACCGTGAAGACCAGCAGGCACTGGAAGCGCAGATTGAAGGCTGCCGCCGGGAGATAACGCTTCTGAATGAAAAGATCACCCAGAACCGTCAGCAGATCGGGAAAATAGAGGGATTGGTACAGGAACTGAAAGAGGTCGAGCGCCTTCAGGGAATTTACACCCATCTGGACCAGACCATTAAGGGAACCTTGGCAGGAAAGCCAAAGATCAGCTTTGAGCGGTATATCCTGTCTGCGTATTTGCAGGATATTCTGGAAAGCGCCAATGTTTTTCTGGAAAGAATGTCCTCAGGACGCTACCGCTTGGAGGTCATGGGTGACTTCAAGCAATCCGGCAACCGCGGCCTTGAAATCGAGGTGGTCGATGCCTATACCGGGCTGCGCCGCAGCGCCAACACCCTGTCGGGCGGGGAAACCTTTATGGCGGCACTGTCCATGGCCCTCGGACTTTCGGATATTGTTCAGTCCTACGCAGGCGGCATTTCACTGGATACGATTTTTATTGATGAAGGTTTTGCCACCCTGGACCCAGAGGCCCTTGATAATGCCATCAGCTGTCTGCTGTCCATCAAAAATGACGGCCGTACCGTGGGCATCATCTCTCACGTCGAAGAGCTCAAGGACCGTATTGATACCAAAATTATTGTGGAAAAAACCGAAGCGGGAAGTCATATTGACATTTCCTGTTAAAGGGTTTAGGATAGAGTTACCAACAGGACGAGGAGAAAAGAATGAAAATTACCGCGATTATGGGAAGCCATCGGAATAATGGCCACACCAGTAAAATACTGAATTATTTTCTGGAGCAGATCCGGGAGGATAACGAGCTCCGACTCATCAATGTAAACAAGGTGCATGTGGAGCACTGCAAGGGCTGTGATTACTGCATTCCCCATCAGGGCGAGTGTGTGATCAAGGACGATGATATGACATGGATCTACGACGATTTTATGGACTGTGATCTGTTGGTCATTGCAAGCCCTGTGTACTTTACCGCGTTTCCCTCCAAGCTGAAAACTGTTATTGACCGGACTCAGATGATCTATAATCTGGAGGATCACTCCCATATTCCAAATAAGAAAATCATTTTTATCGGAGTGGGCGGCGCCCCGGCCTACGGGCACCAGTTCAAAGGCATGGAGTACACGCTGGAATGGTATTTGAAAAATCTGAACGCCGTACCCATGGGCTTTGTGGAGATTTCCCACACCGATGAGACGCCGGCACTTGAAAATAAAAAAGCTGTCGCAGAGCTGGATGCGCTGGCACAGCAGATTAAAAATTTATAGGAGGCATTAAAATGGCAAAGAAAGTAAATTCAAGCGAGTTTAAGAGTGAAGTTTTAGATCATAAAGGCGTTGTCCTGGTCGACTTTTTCGCGACCTGGTGCGGACCCTGTAAGGCTTTAACACCCATTGTGGACAAGCTGTCTGAGGAAATGAGCGGCAAAGTAAAGATCGTCAAGGTTGATATTGATGAAAACAGCGCCCTGGCCACAGAATACCGTGTCATGAGTGTCCCGACCATGAAGCTGTTCAAGAACGGTGAGGTGGTAGAGACCCTGGTTGGTTTGAGACCAGAGTCCGAGCTCAGAGATAAGCTGAATTACTACTCAGCGGAATAGAGTAATAAAAAACAGAGACCCCGGTCAAGGCTGCCAAGAGCAGTCCTGACCGGGGCTTTTTCATACCATGGATTTTCCCTTGATAAAAACTTTCACAACATTCAGGCTTTTATCAAGCAACACCATATTGGCGAGCTTGCCGGGTTCCAGACTGCCCAGACGGTCAGACTCACCGATGACGCGCACCGGATTGACAGCCGCAGCCTGTACCGCGTCTGCCAGAGGAATGCCAAAGGCCACAGCGTTTCTCAGACAGTCCATAAGATTGGTAACTGAGCCTGCCAAAGTGCCGTCCGCGAGGGTTGCCCGGTTTCCGTGGACATGTACAGACTGTCCGCCGAGAGTATAGTCGCCGTCGTCCAGACCTGTGGCCCGCATGCTGTCGCTGATGAGAACAATGCGTTCGGCTGAGAAAAGCCTGAAAGCCGCCCGGACCATAGCCGGGGCGACGTGAACACCATCGCAGATGAGCTCGGCCGTAACGCCGGGATGGTCAAAGGCCGCGCCGATGAGCCCAGGCTCCCGGTGGTTAAAGGGCGGCATGGCGTTAAAGAGGTGCGTTACATGGGAGGCCCCCAGATCAAAGGCATTGGAGGCTGTCTCAAAAGAGGCTTCGGTGTGGCCGAGTGAAATGACGGTTTCATCTTTCAGGGCAGTGATGAACTCAGAGGCGCCGGCAAGCTCAGGCGCCAGGGTGACCAGCTTGATACGGCCGCCTGAGATGGCGTTCAGCCGGCGGAACATCGGGATATCCGGCGGCATAAGATAACGGGCGTTTTGTGCGCCTTTCTTTTTTTCGGCGAGAAAAGGCCCTTCCATGTTGACGCCCAAAAGCATGGCGCCGGCTTCCTGCTCTTGGTGGGCAGCGTTTTCGAAAATGCCAGACAGCTTTTTTTCAGAAAAGGTCATGGAGGCAGGCACAAAGCCTGTCACACCACTGCGTGCCTGGTAAGCCGCTATGGCCTCAAGAGTATCTTCGGCGGCGTCACAGAAATCATGGCCCATGCAGCCGTGAAGGTGGATATCGGTGAGCCCGGGAATGGCGTAGAGGCCGGAGGCATCAAAAATTTTAGAATCCCCGGCAGCAGGCTCAGAGATCACGCTGCCGTTTACTGCCAAATCCCCTTTTTTAAAGGTATTTTCCGGCGTATAGATCAAAGCGTTCTTTAGAATCATCTCTGGACCTCGTTAATAATGGACAAGGCCGCTCTGTCCGCTACGACTATCAAATGGTTATGGAGCTGTAAAATGGATGCCGGAACCTGTGGCGTGATGGGACCATAAAGGCTTTTGCAAAGGGCCTCGGCTTTCGCTGGCCCGCTGACGACCATCAGGATACAGTGAGCCTGCATGATAGCTTTAATTCCCAGCGTATAGGCATGGCGCGGCATTGTCTGAGGACTTTCAAAATAGCGTGCGTTGGCCTGGAGGGTACTTTCGGTCAGCGCGACACAGTGGGTCTCTTTTTCAAAGGCTTCGCCGGGTTCGTTAAAGCCGATATGTCCATTGCGTCCGAGGCCAAGGAGCTGGAGATCAATGCCGCCGGACTCTGCAAGAAGAGCGTTGTAGCGCAGACATTCTTTGTGGGTATCGGTCTCCATGCCGTTTGGCAGGTGGGTGTTTTCTTTTTTGATATTGACGTGGTCAAACAGGTGGCTGTCCATAAAATAACGGTAGCTCTGGGGATGGCTGCCGGCAAGGCCCTTATATTCATCCAGGTTGATCGAGCGCACCCCGGAAAAATCCAGGTCACCTTTTTTATACCATTCCACCAGCTGGGCATACAGCCCCTCAGGGGTTGAACCAGTGGCCAGTCCAAGGGTACAGTCAGGTTTCATGATAATCTGTGCCGAAACAATATTTGCCGCTTTTCGGCTTAAATCTTCATAATTTTCCGCAGAATATATTTTCATTGTGTTTTGCCTTTCTGGTTAACTTGTTTTGTTTGTTGTGTCCATTATAGGTAGGATAAAGAAAAATTTCAACGGAAGAAAAATTTTAGTAAGAACTTTCAAAAGAAAACGTTTAGATTTTAATATTAAAGGATTTCAGACATAAATAAGAAAGAACTTTCTAAAAATAAATAAATATTGAAAATAAAGATCAAAGAGAATATACTGGTTTCAACAGCAAGAAGTACAAAGGAACAGGAGTTTTAAAATGGATATACAGAATCATTTAATCGTTTCATGCCAGGCCCTGCCCGACGAGCCGCTGCATTCCTCATTTATTATGGGACGGATGGCCAAAGCAGCAGAGGAAGGTGGCGCGAGGGGGATCCGCGCGAACACAAAGGCCGACATTACTGAGATAAAGAAAAACGTAGATCTGCCAGTGATTGGAATTGTCAAAAAAAATTATGCTGACAGCGAGGTTTACATTACGCCCACCATGGCGGAAGTGAAGGAGCTGGCAGAAGCCAGGGCAGAGATCATCGCTATGGACGCAACGGTTAACCTGAGACCGGGAAAGATAACTTTGGATCAATTTTTTAAGACAGCCAGAGAGCAATATCCAAACCAGATGTTCATGGCGGACTGCTCGACCGTTGAGGAGGCCCTGCACGCCGCGGCCATTGGCTTTGATTTTATCGGGACAACACTGGTGGGCTATACAAAACAGAGCGAGGGAATGAGAATTGAAAACAATGATTTCGAAATCATTCGGGAAATCCTTAGAAAAAGCAAGACTCCGGTCATTGCCGAAGGCAATATCAATACGCCGGAGAAAGCGGCGAGAGTGCTGGAGCTCGGCTGCTACAGCGTTGTGGTGGGGTCGATTATTACGAGGCCGCAAGTCATCACCCGTAATTTTGTAAAAGCCATTGAGGCGCGGTAAGGTCACTGCGTTCAGGTTTAATATAATAATTTTTTAGAAGGAGTTATAAAATGAAAGGTATTTATTCTGCATTGCTGGCATCCTTTGACGAACAGGGAAAGATTAACGAACAGGGGGTCCGGGAAATCGTTCGTCACAATATTGACAAAATGATGGTTGACGGGCTGTACGTTGGAGGCAGTACCGGTGAAAACTTTATGCTGTCGACCGAGGAGAAAAAACAGATTTTTGAAATTGCCAAGGACGAAGCGGGCAGTGAGGTTAAACTGATTGCCCAGGTGGGTTCTATTAACGTCTATGAGTCCATTGACCTTGCAAAGCATGCCACTGCGCTGGGGTATGACGCGATCTCGGCTGTAACGCCATTTTATTATAAATTCAGTTTTGAGGAAATCAAGGACTATTACAATATGATCATTGACAGTGTGGACAACAGGCTGATTATCTATTCCATTCCGTTTTTAACCGGTGTGGACATGAGTGTTGAACAGTTTGGGGAGCTTTTTGAAAATCCAAAGATTATTGGCGTTAAATTTACCGCGGCGGATTTCTTTTTACTGGAAAGAATGCGAAAAGCTTACCCTGATAAGCTGATTTTTGCCGGATTTGACGAGATGATGTTGTCAGCGGCGGTGCTGGATGTAGATGGAGCCATTGGCTCAACCTTTAATGTGAACGGCCCACGCGCCAGACAGATTTATGAATTGGCAAAAGCTGGAAAAATTGAGGAAGCCAGAGAAATCCAGCATACCACCAATGATCTGATTGCCGCTATTTTGGACAATGGCCTGTATCCCACCATCAAATGTATTCTTGAGGAACAGGGCGTGCACGCGGGCTGCTGCCGTAAGCCGATGGCCAGCGCCACACCGGAAGCGCGTATACGCGCCAGAGAAATCTACAAGCAGTATATTAAATAAAAAGAAACCAAAAGATTGTTTTTACAGGGGGAAAATAAATGCAGGGTTTTACAACAATTGATTTAATTATTCTGATCGTTTATCTGGCAGCTGTCCTGGTTATCGGGCTGGCTTTTGCAAAGAAAGACATGCAGGGAAAAGAATTCTTCAGGGGGGACGGAACGATTCCATGGTGGGTGACCTCTGTCTCGATTTTCGCCACACTGTTGAGTCCGATCTCTTTTCTGTCACTGGTGGGAAATTCTTATGCCGGCACATGGATTCTGTGGTTTGCGCAGCTTGGTATGCTGATTGCCATTCCAGTCACCATCCGGTTTTTCCTGCCCATGTACAGCCGCCTGAATATTGACACAGCCTATGAGTATCTTCAATTGCGTTTTGACAGCAGGGGTCTCCGTATTCTCGGGGCCATTATGTTTATCATTTACCAGATCGGCCGTATGTCCATCATTATGTACCTGCCATCCATGGTGTTGGCTAACCTGATGAATATCAATGTCAATATTCTGATTATTCTTATGGGCATTGTGGCCATTGCCTATTCTTACGCTGGTGGGATAAAATCTGTTTTATGGACCGATTTTATTCAGGGCTGTGTTTTGATTGCCGGCGTTGTCTTCGCTTTGATCTTCCTGATCTGCAGCATCGATGGCGGCATGGGCGCTGTGATGGGTGAGCTGGCGAATGGGAAATTTTTGTCCGATACCCAGATGCTTATTGATCCGAAAATATGGAAGGACAGTGTTTTGATCATCCTGGTGGGCGCGGGCTTTAATACCTTTTCATCCTATATCTCAAGTCAGGATATTGTACAGCGTTTTACGACCACAACAGATGTTAAAAAGCTGAACAAAATGATGCTGACAAACGGCGCGTTGTCCATTTTTGTGGCAACAGTCTTTTACCTTATTGGTACGGGCCTTTATGTTTTCTACGGTCAAAACCCTGCGCTGGCTCAGACCGCTCAGCAGGACCAGATTTTTGGATCATTTATCGCGTATCAGCTGCCTGTGGGCATTACGGGCATTCTGCTGGCGGCTATCTACGCGGCTTCTCAGTCAACCCTGTCCACTGGATTGAACTCTGTGGCGACAAGCTGGACCCTTGATATCCAGACCATGGTGAGCAAAAAGGAGATGAGCTTTAAAAATCAGACCCGGATTGCCCAGTTTATTACCCTTGGAGTAGGGATCATTGCCATTGTGGTTTCCATGGTTTTAGCCAATGGAGAAATTAAGTCTGCCTATGAATGGTTTAATGGATTTATGGGGCTTGTCCTTGGTGTATTGGGCGGAACCTTTGTGCTGGGGGCTTTTACTAAAAAGGCTACAGATATCGGGGCATATGCGGCTTTTGCGGTATCTGCGGCGGTAGTGATCTATCTGAAGTACAATGTGCCGGAAGTTTCAATTTGGGCTTACGCCATTATTTCAATTTTTGTATCACTCATAGTCGGTTATATCATCAGCGCAGTACACCGGGCAGTCAGCAAAAAGAGCTTCAATTATGATGACCGGACCACCATCTTTTTCAAAAAAGATAAACAGGAAACAGGAGAAAAAGCATGATCTTTGGTAGAATAGAAGACAGAGAACATATCGAGTTTCTCCCGCCTTCGGTACTGCAGTGCTTTGACTGCTGCCAGAGCGGAAAGCTGGATGAACTGGAAAAGGGCTCCCATGAGATCAGCGGTGAAAATATTTTTGTGAATATTGTTGAATATGAGACAGGTGACCGGGCGGAAAAAGCCTGGGAAGCGCATCGGGCGTATCTGGATATTCACGTAATGCTGAAAGGGGAGGAGATCATTGATGTGAACTTCATTGGGCGTATGAAGCAGGGGATTTTTGAGCCGGATTCTGATTACCTGCCTTTGGAGGGAAAAGCCAGCGCTGCGGTTCACTGCCGTCCTATGGATTTTCTGATCTGCTTTCCTGAGGATGGGCATAAGCCCGGGATTCAGACAGAGACGCCTCAGATGATCCGCAAGGCGATTTTTAAAGTGAGGCTATGATGAAAAAGTATATTTGTATTGATATTGGCGGCACTGCCATTAAGCATGGGGTGGCCGATGAAGGGCTGAGACTGCTTGAAAAAAGCGAGATACCAACCAAAAGCCAGGTTGACGGAGGGCCGGGAATTGTTAAGAAAGTCCTGAAGCTTGTAGAAAACTGGCGGCGCTGCTACGATATCTCCGGCGTGGCAATTTCCACTGCGGGTATGGTGGAACCAAAAGAGGGAAGAATCATCTATTCCTGTGAGCTGATACCCGGTTATACAGGCACAGAATTAAAAAAAATTGTGGAGGCAGCCTCTGGGCTGCCTTGTGCCGTGGAGAACGATGTAAATTGCGCGGGGCTTGCGGAAAGTGTGACTGGCGCCGGAAAGGGGGCGTCCAGCTGTCTGTGCCTGACCGTCGGTACGGGTGTTGGCGGCTGTCTGATTCTGAACGGAGAAATCTACCATGGCTTCAGCAACAGCGCCTGCGAGGCAGGTTATCTGAGTGTGGGAGGAGAGAGCCTTCAGGAAAAAGCTGCCGCCAGTGTGCTGGTACGGAAGATAGCGGACCTGCGCGGAATTTCAGAGGATCAGCTTGACGGAAAACAGATTTTCAGTGAAGCGCAAAAGGGAGCCGCGGACTGTGTCCAGGCCATTGACGAGATGGTTGAAGCATTATCCCTCGGAATTGCAAACATGGTTTATATTCTGAATCCGGAAGTGGTTGTTTTGGGAGGAGGAATTATGACTCAGAGGGAATATCTGGAGAAGCGGCTGCAAGCTGCGCTCAGCGAAAAAATTATTCCCGCTGTTTACAGAAACACCCGTCTGGCCTTTGCCCAAAATGGAAATGATGCCGGCATGGTAGGCGCGCTGCTGAATTTGTTAAAAGAAGAAAAAAGTAGGTGAAAAAAGCCAGTATTTCTGATATGATCTTTAATAACAGAATCATGAACGGGGATTGTGAGAATGAGTGATTATCAGAGGACGGTTATTCCTGTAATCGAGGCGGCCTATGACAGTATGACTGCAGTGGAGAAAACCATTGCGGATTTTTTTATTAACAATAACGAGAGGATGGATTTTGCGGCGAAGCGTGTCGCGCAGCGGCTTTTCGTTTCAGAGGCGTCGCTGTCACGTTTTGCCAAGAAGTGCGGTTTTAAGGGATACCGGGAGTTCTTGTATCACTACGACAGCACCTTTACTCAAAATAAAAAGGTCGTGGACAACCTGACCAAGGGTGTGCTGAATACCTATCAGGAGCTGCTGAATAAAAGTTACGCTTTGGTGGATGAGCAGCAGATGCAGCGGATCGCCCTGCGCCTGGGCAGGAATCCGCGGGTTTTCGTGTACGGCAAGGGGAGCTCTGGTATGGCAGCTCAGGAGGTAAAGCTGCGGTTCATGCGTCTTGGGCTGGATGTCGAGGCCATCGTGGATACCCATATTATGAAAATGAACTCAGTGCTCGTCAATGAGAAATCTTTGGTTATCGGGATCAGTATCCGGGGGAAAACGCCGGAGGTTCTCTCCTCGCTCAGGGCGGCCAAGGAGCATGGCGCGAAAACAGTCTTAATTACCGGAAATGCTGCTGGCAGTTACCCTTACTGCGATGAAATCCTGCCCATAGCTGTTACCAAAAATCTGGAAGGTGGAAATATTATTTCTCCGCAGTTTCCCATTTTAGTCATGGTTGATATTTTTTACGCTTATTTTTTAAATACGGATCTGGTCAGCAAATCTGCGCTGTATCTAAACACCCTGGGGGCGCTGAGTAAAGTGCCAGAAGAATAGCTGAATAAATGACAGAAAACAGGGTAAAAAATTTAAGGCTTGACAAAAGACACAGGCAGGCATATAATACGAACAATAACAAAAAAATAAACCTGTGATTAAGAGTAAGTAAACAGGCATGTCATCTGGATAGAGAGCCGCGGACGGTGGAAAAGCGGTGAGGTGCGGTCCGTTGAATGGGCTTATGAGGGCAGAGCAAAAGGACAGTGGTCCGAGTATCTCTGACGGGATCTCCACCCGTTACAAAGGGAGCGTGTATGTTAGTATACGGACTTAAGTGGGCGATTTATCGTCAATTTGGGTGGTACCGCAGGCTTATGGAGCTTGTCCCTTGTGTAAGGGGCAGGCTCTTTTTGATGTTTTGTCCAAATTCCATGGGAATCTGGCAGTGAGTAAGGAGCGTTAGCGGACGAACGGCAACAAAAAAGGAGTTGATGCCATATGGTTGGCTGGTGGAAAATCAATATAAAATACGATAAAGATAAAAAACGGAAAAAAGAAAATTAAAACAGAAAGAGGAAAAAAGAAATGAATAAATTATTTAAAAAAGTAATGGTTGGTGTGGTAAGTGTCGCGATGGTGGCAGGTTTTACAGCTGGGTGCAGCAGTAATGGCGGCAGCGCGTCGGACGACGGCAAGGTCACCGTCGGGGTCATCCAGTACGCCACACACCCGTCCCTTGATAATTGCTATGAGGGCTTTAAGCAGGGCCTGGAAGCCGGCGGCTTTAAAGAAGGCGAGAACCTCACCATCGAGTTCCAGAACGCCCAGGGTGATGTCGCCAATGCCGACATGGCTGCGAAAAATATGGTGTCTAAAAAGGATAACCTGATTGCCGGTATCGCCACACCAGCAGCGATGTCCGCCTACGCCGCCACAAAGGGCGGTGATATTCCGGTGGTCTTTACCGCAGTATCAGACCCGGTATCTGCCAAGATCGTCCAGTCCATGGAAAAGCCCGGCGACAACTGCACCGGTACGGCCGATGTGCTGCCTCTGGAAGCCCAGATTAAAATGATCCGCTCTTTCCTGCCAGACGCCAAGAAAATCGGTATCCTGTACACCACCAGCGAGCCGAACTCCGTATCGCATTTGGAAAAATTCAAACAGATTGCCCCGAACTACGGTTTTGAGGTAGAGGCTGTGGGCGTGACCAACGCTTCAGAGGTTGCCGCAGGCGCACAGACACTGGTGTCAAAGGGTGTCAACTGCATTAACAACTTTACCGATAACAATGTTGTCGATAATCTGAGCACTGTGTTAAAAGCGGCTAACGACGCGAAAATCCCAGTGTTTGGCTCAGAGGAGGAACAGGTTAAAAACGGCTGCCTGGCTTCTCAGAGCATCGACTATGTCGCCCTTGGAAAACAGACCGGCGAAATGGCCGCTAAAATCTTAAAGGGTGAAGAAAAAGCTTCCGATATGGCGGTTCAGGAAGTGACTGAAAGCTCACCGGTTTATAACAAAGAAGTGATGGAAACCCTTGGTTTAACACTGCCCCAGGATTTAAGCACAGCGACCGCGGTTTCCAAATAAGGAAGAATAAAATCTGGTCTGCAGATAAAATCAGGCAGAGGCGCCCTGGCGGCAGCCTCTGTTTTGTACGTTTTATTTAATTAACGAAAGGACTATATTAAATGGATATTATAGGTGGCTTGGTAATCAACGTCCTTGAGGAAGGCTTTATCTACGGGATTATGGCCGTCGGGGTGTACATTACATATTCAGTTCTGGATTTTCCCGACCTTTCAGTGGACGGAACCTTCCCGCTGGGGATGTGTCTCACCGCCATGCTGATTACTGCCGGGGTCAATCCGTGGCTTGCGTGCGTGGCGGCCTTTGTTGTGGGAGCGGCGGCTGGCTGTATTACGGGTTTTCTTCATGTGAAGCTCGGCATCACCGACCTGCTCTCCGGAATTCTTGTGATGACAGGGCTTTACAGTATCAACCTGGCCCTGACCGGTGGCAGCGCAGTGCTGCCCTTTTACAATATGCCCACCATTTTTAACACCGGGCTGGCAGCCGTTCTGCCCACAGGCTACGGTCTTGTCATCATGGTGGCAGTGATCTGTATTGTGGTCAAGCTGCTCATTGACCTGTATTTAAAAACCCAGTCCGGTATGCTGCTCCGGGCGTCCGGGGATAACCCGCAGTATGTTGTCTCACAGGGGCGTGATCCCGGAAAGATGAAAATCATCGGTCTGGCCATCGGCAACGGCTGTACAGCCCTGTCCGGCTGTATTCTGGCACAGCAGACCGAATCCGCCAACGTGGCTGTGGGGACAGGGATGGTCGTTATGGCACTGGCTTCAGTCATCATTGGGATGAACCTGTTCAAGCGGGTATCCTTTGTAAAACCGACCCTCGCGGTGATCTTCGGGGCCATCATCTATAAGGCCTGCCTGGCCATCGCCATGCAGATCGGCCTGCCGACCAACTACCTCAAGCTGCTCATGGCCGTTATTTTTACCATCGCTCTGGTAGGCGGCAAGCTTTTCCCGGAAAGGAGAAAGAAAAACCATGCAGAATCATGAACCTCTTGTCCGTATGGAACATATTTACAAAACCTTCAATCCGGATTCTGTCAACGAAGTGGTGTTGTTTGAGGATTTTAACCTGAGCATTAAAAAAGGCCGCTTTGTCTCCGTCATCGGGAGCAACGGCTCTGGAAAAACGACCATTTTAAACCTGCTCTGCGGCAGCCTGCCTGTGGATCAGGGGAAAATATATGTCGGCGGCAAGGACATTACCGGGCTCAAGGAATACCAGCACTCCGCTTTTATCGGCCGTGTGTTTCAGGACCCGTCCCTGGGTACCTGCCCCAGCATGACTATCCTTGAAAATATGGCGCTGGCAGACCGGAAGGGCAAGCCCTATGGACTGGGCATTGGCGTCAATAAAAAGCGTATTGATTTTTATAAAAGCCAGCTGGAGCTTTTAAAGCTGGGGCTGGAGAATAAAATTGATCTGCAGGTCGGCAGCCTATCCGGCGGCCAGCGTCAGGCGCTGGCGCTGCTCATTTCCACCATGACGCCCATTGACCTGCTGATTCTGGACGAGCACACTGCCGCCCTTGATCCAAAGTCCAGCGAGAACGTCATGGAGCTCACCGAAAAGCTGGTGCGCGAAAAACATCTGACCACCCTCATGGTGACGCATAACCTCAAATTTGCCATCAACTACGGCGACCGGCTGGTCATGATGCACCGCGGCAATATCGTGATTGATAAATCCGACGATATGAAGGACGCCCTGGTGGTGAGAGACCTGACCGATAAATTTAATGAAATCAGTATTGAGGATGGCAATTCGTTATAAAAAGAAAAGGATCTGCGAAAGCAGGTCTTTTTTTAAACGGTCTGATTTTTCTTTAAGCGAGACGGGGTATAATGATTGTATTAACACCGGGAGGAAATCATGAAGAAAGATTATAAAATTACCAAACTCAACACACTGGAGTCCGGCTTTCGGCACCAGGCTGTCCGCTTGTTTGTCGAGGGCTTTTACGATATGATCAAGTCCATTTCAGCTGATAAGGATGTGCTGTTTCAGCTTTTTGAGCCAGCGCTGCGAAATGATATGGCCTACGTCTGCCTTGACGGCGAAAAGGTTGTGGGGCTTCTGGCTTACTCCGACAATAAACGCCGCGCCTTTGATATAGAAAGAAGCGGGGTGTCCCGGGTGTTTGGGCCTGTAAAGAGCCGAGTCATCAAGACGCAGCTTATGTTTATCATTGGAAAGCCCGCTGTGAAAAGGGACGACGAGGGCTACATCGATTTTCTGGCCACTGACCCGGCCTGCAGAGGACGGGGCATTGCCACAAAGATGATCAATTATGTGGCTGAAAATGCCGGAATTGCCAGCCTGAGCCTGGACGTGATCGGCGGCAATGGAAATGCCATACGCCTGTACCGCCATCTGGGCTTTAAGACCACAGAAATACAGGACAACCTGTTGCTGCGCATAGCCGGCATCCGTAAGCTGCTGATTATGAAAAAAGAGTTATACGAATAAAAAACCCGGAGGATAATGATCCTCCGTTTTTTTATACGTGTTTTCTGTTTCACGGCAGGTTATACCTTTTGTCTGTTAATATAGCCGCGGCGTTTCTTTTTTTACCCAAAGATGATACAATAAATTATCAATATATTTAAATACGAGAAAGAGGAACCAATGAAAAAAGGCGATATTATCGATATTAGAATAGAAGGCATTGAATTTCCGGGGAAATCCTGGGGAATGGTGGAGGAAGAGAGCGGCGCCAAAAAGGTTGTGATTAAAAACGGTATTCCCGGGCAGCTCGTTAAAACCCGGATTACCAAAAAACGCAGTAAGAAAATCGAAGGGCAGCCCCTGGAAATTCTGTCGGCCTCCCCCTTGGAAATTCCAGCAGAATGCCCGGCCTTTGGCAAATGCGGCGGCTGTACCTACCAGAGCCTGCCCTACGAGAAACAGCTTGAGCTAAAGGCCAATTATGTTTTAAGCCTGCTGGGTAAAGCCGGAATCGACGGCTTCGAGTTTGGAGGGATTATCCCCAGCCCGGAAGTGTTTGAGTACCGTAATAAAATGGAATACTCCTTTGGCGACGACGTGAAGGACGGCCCCTTGCTTTTGGGCATGCACGAGCGCGGCAGTTTTTACAACATTGTCAAAACCGACTGCTGCCGCCTGACAGACGAAGACTTCAACATTATCCAGCGAGCCGTCCTCGGCTATTTTCAGGAAAAAGACCAGACCTATTTCCACAAGCGGAGCCATGAGGGCTTCCTTCGCCATCTGGTTATCCGGAAAGGCAGGCAGACCGGAGAAATCCTCGTCAATCTGGTTACCACCTCCCAGTCAGAACTGGACAGCGCGGATTTTACCGAGCTACTTCTGACCCTTGAGCTGTCCGGCGAAATTAAGGGCATCCTCCATACCATCAACGATGGAGTGGCCGATGTGGTAAAAAAAGATGACCTGCATATTCTGTACGGCGAGGACTGTATTCACGACAAAATCCTCGGCCTGGAATTTGAAATCTCGACCTTCTCCTTTTTCCAGACCAATACACTGGGCGCAGAAAAGCTGTATTCTGTTGTCCGCGATTACGTCGGAGACCGCCAGGATAAGACCATCTTCGACCTGTACTGCGGCACCGGCACCATCGCCCAGGTCCTGGCCCCGGTGGCGAAAAAAGTCATCGGTATCGAGCTTATCGAGGAAGCCGTCGAAGCCGCAAAGATCAACGCCGAAGCCAACGGCCTGCACAACTGCGCGTTCATCGCCGGCGATGTTATGGAGAAAGTAGCCGAGCTGCCCGACAATCCCGATATCATCATCCTCGACCCCCCGAGGGATGGCATCCATCCCAAAGCGATCTTTAAAATTATCGGCTTCAAGCCTGATACCTTTATCTACGTGTCCTGCAAAGCCACCTCCCTGGCGAGGGACCTGCCGTTTTTTAAGGAAGCAGGGTATGGGGTGGAGAAAGTCTGCTGTGTGGATATGTTCCCGCATGGGGGACACGTTGAGTGCGTAGTATTGATGTCAAGGGTTGAGAAGTAGCTCTACTAAAAATACTGATAAATAAAGGGTTTCCAGACATTAGGTTTTTCTCACGGTTACTTTGCCGGAAGAAATAATGTCAGAAAACCCTTATTTTTATTGTTTGCGGTAACATATCAACTGCCTTGAAAGTGATAGGGTTGAGTTGATAGGTTAGATATATTAACAGGGTTGAGGAGACAGGATGGATGTAAATTTCCGCTTAATTTTCTTCACTGTTTTCTATTTCTTTCAATGATACCCCGTCTTTCGTTTTCCATTCTACCAGTCCATTTACGTGCCCGCCAATGACAAAGGCAGCAGCATATGATGGGCTACGAAATAAGATGTTTTCTTGAAGTATTCCATTTTCATCTATTTTGGCTTTTTGTCTGCGTTCTTTAATTCCAGGTGGAATGCTATCAGAATCTATAGTTTCTATACGACTGCCTTGTAAGACGACAAAGCCCTCGTTTGTTTGCTTACAGCTTGCCTCAATTACTTGTCCACTCTTACGACTTTTTCGCTTCATAAAGAGAAGCAATTCTTCTTCGGGAGATTCTACAGTGATAGCTGCTTTTGGTTTATCTGTTAGTGGTTCGAATAATTTATGTCCAAGAGCGCCCATTATAATCTTAGCGTAATCAATGAACTCTTCAAGCTCACTTTCTTTTTCCTCGGTTATATTTCCTGGAGTAGGGTCGTTTCCATTCTTAACCACATACCGGTTTGCCTCTACTGCAAGTCCACAAAAGCGGTTCTCAAGATAACTTATCTCTGTGGGACCAAAGGAGTTATTGGACGTAGTGAATACAACAGCCTCTGTCCAATAATCTTTATCAGGATTTCGCTTATGTTCTATCAACCGACAGAGAAGACCCTCTCCATTTTTTCGTACTCCAGCTTGACCAATATAAACCATATTGTCGTCTGTTTGATCGGAAGTGCCAAATAAGAAGTAAACACCGCTCTGTGATAAATCTTCGCGTCCCTTGCACTTATCTAGTTCTGTTCGAGGTATTTTGTAAGCCACGCCTGTCCAATTAGCAAGAGTACACTTTATTCTCCCATTTGGTGTGCCATCCATTAAAAACAAATTTATACTTTTTCCTCGTTTAGCCATAATCCTTTACCTCTCTCGTAACAGCTTATTTGTTATTTGAATCATTGTAAGGAGTTTCAAATGGCTTTCCTTCAGGGTTATACGTTAAATTGAAAACAAGATCCGACAGCCATTTCTTAAACGAAGGATTATCATTAAACTGCTTAAATAACTCCATATTATCCGCCATTATACTAAATATAACCGACTGAAGGGCACGTTCACTTTCCATACGCGCATTTTGCTTGTCTGAATTTTTCATTGCGTTAATATAGCGCTCGTCTTTTGTAACCATTCCTGGTATTTCTAGAATTTGGCGGCGAACATTATCAGCATCGTTCCAGTCTATATTGCCGAACAAGTCATTAAATGATGAAAGAATGCTAGAAAGCAAATCCATTTCTGGCTCCACTATGCCACCTACACGACCAGCAGGTACAGGGCCAATCTCAGCGTCAGCATCATCTAATACAAGAGACATAGAATCACGAGCTTCCACTCGGTAACTATCTAAATCAATTGAATCTAGTATCCCTTGAGATAAATCATCTTCTTTGGGAGAAGGAAGTTTAGGTATTAATAAATTTAAAAATATTGATAGCTTTTCCCATTCTGCATTACCGTAAGGAAGAATAGCTCCAAGAAAGCCGTATGTTCGAACAAATGCTTTTGCTGCACTTTTGAATTCAATTTTCCCTTCGTCATCAAGCTCTTTGTAAATAGCAGTACATGCATCGAGGATAGGATCTAACCTATCACGTTCTGCACCATTTAAGTACAGTTCAACAAGCGAATCAACATGCCCACTTTCGTATACTTGATGGGATTCCATAATTGCTATGAGATCATAAAGCTTGTTCGGATCAGTTTCATTAGACAGAATAGTTGTCCGATAATATTTTGAGAATGCTGCTTCAATAGTCTCTGTTTTATTTGCAAAATCAAGTACAAAAGTATCATGTTTCTGAGGATGAGAGCGGTTCAGTCGAGATAGAGTCTGAACCGCCTTTATATCAGATAGCATTTTGTCAACGTACATTGTATGGAGTAGTGGTTCATCATAACCCGTTTGGAACATATCAGCCACTATAAGAAATCGATATGGATCCTTACGGAACACCTTCTCAATTGTATTATCTGGGAAGCCATTAATTGCTGCAGAGGTTAAAGTTTTACCACCATATTCTTTTTCCCCAGAAAAAGCAATAATAGCTTTATAAGGACTACGCCTGTCAGCAAGGCATTTATTAATTGCGTAATAGTATTCTATACAGCGCTCTATACTACTCGTAACCACCATAGCTCGCGCTTTTCCTCCGATTTTTCCTTTTGAAATAACCTGATCATGAAAGTGGTTCACCATGATTTCTGCTTTTTGTGATATGGCAAATTTATTGCTTTCTACAAATTGACGGAGTTTCTTTTGTGCTTTTTTCTTGTCAAATAAAGGATCATCTTCAATGGTTTTAGCAAGTCTGTAATAACTGTCAACAGGGGTATAGTATTTAAGTACATCTAAAATAAAACCTTCTTGAATTGCTTGCTTCATTGTATATACATGGAACGGACGATGTTTAATTTCATCTCCGTCTTGGTATGGGATACCAAACATTTCAAGGGTTTTGTTTTTCGGAGTAGCGGTAAATGCAAAATAGCTAGCGTTCTTCAGCATTTTGCGCCCTTCCATAAGACGGTTGATTTTATCTTCAAAATCTTCCTCTTCTCCAGTAACTTCACCTGATAATACAATATTCATCTTAGCCGACATGTTACCGCTCTGTGATGAATGGGCCTCTCGTCAATAATTATGGCAAAAGAACGCCCTTTGTGTTCTGAACCTATACTATCAAGAATAATAGGGAACTTATGTACAGTAGTTATTATAATCTTCTTACCGCCATTGATTGCTTTCCTTAAATCATCAGAGTGTTCTGCCCATGCTACAGTGCTAGAAACCTGCATAAATTGTTTTATCGTATCTCGAATTTGTTTATCAAGTATTACACGGTCTGTAACAACTACCACAGAGTCAATGATGGCTTTTCCATTCTTTTCGAGCCCTACGAGTTGATGAGCCAGCCATGCAATAGAATTTGATTTTCCACTACCAGCACTATGTTGAATTAAGTATCTTTGGCCAACACCATTATGTCGTACATCTGAGAGGAGACTTTCAACAGCAGACAGTTGATGGTAACGTGGGAAAATTTGTGTATATGTTTTCTTTTTTGTTTCCTGGTCTACTTTTTCAACAACTTGAGCGTAATTTTCGATTATATGTGCAAGCATATACTTTTCAAGGATGTCCTTCCATAAATAATCTGTCATTATACCAGAAGGATTTGGAGGGTTGCCGGCCCCATCATTGTACCCTTTGTCAAATGGCAAGAACCAGGAAGCTTTACCATCAAGCTTAGTACAGAACTTGACCCTTGCATCATCTACTGCAAAATGAACCATACAGCGTTTAAATTGGAAAAGCAGTTCCTTTGGATCACGATCGGTTTTATATTGATATACTGCATCATCAACATTCTGCTTTGTAAGTTGATTTTTAAGCTCGCATGTTATAACCGGCAAGCCATTGATAAAAATGCACAGATCAAGGGCAAGACGAGTCGCATCCTTTGAATATTGGAGTTGTCGTGTAACGCTGAAAATATTTTGCTCAAATAGCGCTTTTGCTTTTATGTTCTTCTCACTTGGTGTAAGATAAAACATAACCAGGTCGGCAGGATAAACCTTAATTCCATTACGAAGTACATCAATAATTCCGCGTTTTGCTATTTCACCACGCAGTCGGTTTAGAAACTGAGCCTTTTTTAAGTCGCTTTTAAATACACCGAGCTTTTCCATTTCATCCGGCTGCGTCGCTGAAAGAAAACGGAATAGACGTGTTTCATCAATAGCATAGTCTCGGTTATAGTCAGCATTGCTTCCTTGCTCATAACCGTTTTGATTTACAAGCCAATCTACAATCAAAGATTCCAGACCACTTTCTCGTGTATTAGTAGCAGTCATTTATTCCACCTCCGTTCTTGTTATAACAATGGATTAATAAATTGAATTAGCGCCGTAATTGCCGCAGCAAACTCAGCGGTTCCTTTTAGCATTTTCAATCCGGAAACTGCAGTTTTTATAAAACCTTTTCTAGGGTTTTCAGATTTTATTTCTTCTTCTATAACTTCTAAATTGCTATTCAAAATTTCAGCATCTTCGTTTGATAAACCATCAGCAGTTTTTCTCACTGCTTGTATCAACTTTTCAAGTTGGGTAGTATCAATGCCCACTGTATTGGTTGCTGAAATGGAAGCATTGTCGTTGGCAATATTGACTTGTCCATTTTGTACTGTAATTGAATAAATAATTTTTTCATCAACTCCCATATCAATTCCTATCTTGGTTAAGTATCTTTCTATATGGTGAATTAATACCATAACAACTCGGTCGTTGAATCCTTTGATTTTGTCTTGATATTTTTTTGAAGACGAATATCCAAAGGCAACGCCTAGATGTATTTCGATGTTATTTTCAGCAATATAGTTTAAGATTGCAAAGACATTTCGAATCTCTTCTTCATCTGTATCTCCAAGAGAAAAAATACATCTTCCGTAAGAACGACTAACTTCGTCAAACTCTTGTTTCAAGTCTTGATCACAAACTCCACAAGCTATAATGTAATCAATAATAATAGGTGTATTTTTAATAAATGCAATAAATTTTGATAGCACATTTGTATAGTCGTTGAAATCAGCTTGTAGAAGACGACTAGAAATACTGTTGAAATCATACATGATTTTTCTTAAGTCTGCTCTATTCAACTTCATAATTTTTCACCCCACAAAACGGGCAGTAGCACCCGGTCATACTTAGAATAGGCTTTACTTTGGCAGTGCGCTTGCAACACGGAAATGATACGATTTCTAGAGCTTCAATGCCAGAACGAACTGGATTTTCAGGCTCATGCTTGGGACGTTTTCCAGCCTTAAAAGTAACAGGTCCTTTCCTAAATTGACGCTCCATTTTTTTAAATTCTTCGTGGATCATGTCCATCGCCTTGTTTTGCGCCATTGCCATAGCCAACTCTAATACATCCTCTGTAATGTAGTCTTCTCCTACAAGGCCACAACTTGGACAAAAAAGTTCAAGTACGCCATCGTCCTCAATATCAGAAGGAGTAGCTTTGAAGAAAGTACCACAGTTGGGGCATTGCAAAAGTATATATCCATCGTTATCTGCTGGTATAGATATTTCCATATGAAAATCGTCGCTCATGTTATTCCACCTCCATTTCTCCGTCTTCTTCATCTAAGACGAGATTATCATCAATTTCATCGTCGATAGTTTCATCAGAGTCGGCTTCATATTCAGGTATTTCGATATCACGTAAATCGACTTTTCCCGTTACCACATCGGAAATAAGGCGGGTACGATATTCCTCTAAACGAGTAACTTGGTGTTTGATTGATAAAATTCCTTTATCTAATAGAGTTGTTTTTGATTTAATTTCATTATAAAGCTGTAGTTGTTCTTCTATTGTTGAGGGGAGAGCAACTTTTAAGCTTAATAACTTTTTATCGTTTATTGCAGGATAAGAAACACCTATTGAATTTTTTATTACCTCATTAACAAAGTAATCGGAGCTCAATGCATAAGATAATATTTCTGGCAATACTGTTTCTTTGATAGGTGATAGAACAGAAAAGCCAGTGGAAACAATACAATGCTCTATATCATGATCAATAAAACACATAGAACGAAGATAAGTTCTAACTGTTGAAATAATAGTATCTCCATACTTTACAATTCTTCTTGCTCGTGAAGGAGCTTCATCAAATCTATAATGTACGGGTTCTTGTTTAACATAGCCAAAACCGACAGAACTAATATCTAAATAATCAAATTCAAAATCTGCTTCAGTTGACGAGTTAAGTGATTGTAAATTGCTTTTAGCCCAATATTTTAAGGGTTTAACACTCCACGAGGATGGAATACTCCCTAGCCCGGAAATTCCACTTTCCTTCAACTTAGCGTGGGAATCTAGCCCCTTTGTAAGTGCGTTATTGATAATAACCTGCTTCTGTTCATTTAATAATGCAATCTGCTTTTTCTTTGCTCGAATTAGTTTATTGATTTTAGCAAGCTTCCAGTCAAGAAAACGCACGATCTGGTCTTGTTCCTCAATGCTTGGAACTGGCAGATATATAGATTTCATTTCTGTATATCTAGTTGTCCACAGGTCAGCAACAATTCCTCGACCATTTCTGTAAAACTCTTCGATAAAATAATGGCTTTTAAGCAGATAATGCATATATCGACCATTAACAAAAGAGCGTGGCTTTAACACTATGTTAATTAGTGAAACAGAACCATCATAATTGGATATGCCGCTGGAACCTCTTCTATCCGAACGACTATTTATTACAAAATCTCCTTTTCTAACAAGTTTACGATTATCACCATTATTTGTTTTTGCAACAGTAGCAATTTGAGGGACAACCCCAGCTTTACTTACAGAAAGAGGTGAATAATCCTTATCTGATACTTTTTCACTTCTTTCCACAAAAAGTTCACGTATTTTATGAGATTCCCAGTGGTCTGGGATACTATTAAGCCATAGAGCAGGTGTTTCTTTATATTTCGCATAGGGTTTCAACATTCTCTCAACCCCCTATAATCTCAGCAAGTAATCCGTCTGTCTCTTCTTCGAGTGAACGAATATCTGCTGTTATTTCTTCTAGTGTTCTTAGCTGAATCGGTTTATAGAAATATTTTGTAAAACTAATTTCATAACCGATCTTTGTTTTTTTCTCATCAATCCATGCATCAGGAGCAAAGGGTTTTACTTCTTTTTCAAAGAAAGCTTCGATGCCACCTTCATAGGTAAAAGGTATTTGTTCTGTATCTGTTAGCTCTTTATTGACAACAGGTTTTCCTTTTTTATCTTTTTGAATAGTGCCATCTTCGTTGTATGCAGGGCGAAGAACAGTTACTTTCCAATAACCAAACTCGTTGTTATCAAAAATTTTGCTATACTCATTTTCCTCAAAAGCCATATATAAATCCAAAATCTGGCGCCTAATCTCAGAAGTGAACTCACAGTTCTTTTTCCCAAGGTTTTTACGAAGAGGCGACTTTAAAGAAGTAGCATCTATAAGTTGAATCTTACCCTTTCTGTGTTCAGCTTTATTGTTAGAAAGAATCCAAATAAAAGTGCCAATTCCTGTGTTATAGAACATATTTTCTGGTAGCGCAATAATCGCTTCTACAAGGTCGTTCTCTATCATATAGCGTCGGGCATTACTTTCACCTTGTCCGGCATCACCTGTAAATAAGGAGGAACCATTATGCACTTCTGCGATACGGCTACCTAACTCGGTAGTTTTCTTCATTTTTGCAACATTGTTGAGTAGGAAAAGTAACTGTCCGTCACTTGTTCTTGGAATCATACTGAAATTAGGATCATCAGCAAAGTTGGTCACAAAACGACTGTCCATAATATCTTTCTTGCCACCGAGCTTATCCGCATCAACTTTCCATGATTTACCATACGGTGGATTACTTAGCATGAAGTCGAACTGGTAGGTAGGAAATTGGTCGTTAGAGAGGGTGGAACCAAACCCAATATGGTCCGCCTGATCTCCTTGGCCTTGTAATAATAAATCAGACTTAGCTATAGCATACGTTTCTGGATTTATTTCCTGGCCAAAAAGATGAATAGATACTTTCTTGCCAGCTTTTTCAGCAAGCTCCATCAGGCGGTCTTGGGCTACGGTAAGCATACCACCTGTGCCGCAAGCCCCATCATAGCATGAGTAAGTTGCATCCTTAATTTTATCCGCTACTGGTACAAAAATAAGATCAGCCATTAATTCGACAATATCACGAGGGGTAAAGTGTTCTCCGGCCTCTTCATTGTTTTCTTCATTAAAGCGGCGAATAAGTTCTTCAAATATTACCCCCATGGTATGGTTATCAAGACCAGGCAGACGAATTTCCTTCTTTTCATCATCTTTATAAACCGGGTTGGGACTTAAATTGATTGTAGGTGATACAAATTTTTCGATAACAGCACCAAGTATATCTGCATCGATCATAGTGTCTATCTGGTTGCGGAATTTGAATTTATCTAATATCTCTTGAACATTAGGAGAGAAGCCATCCAAATAGGCAATAAAATCTGCTTTTAAAGTTTGTTTCTTTGCTCTAGAGGTTAAATCGCGCAAGCAAAAAGGTGAACTGTTGCAAAATGACTGTCCAGCAGCATTGCATAGTGCAGCAGTTTGATTGGTGATACCTGCCTCGTCTAGTTTCTTTTTCATTTCAAGAACAGCAGGTTTAGTTTCCTCTAATACAGCATCTAATCTGCGGATTACTGTCATAGGCAGGATTACATCTCTATATTTTCCTCGTACATATACGTCTCGCAGACAATCGTCGGCTATTCCCCATATAAAGTTTACTATTGAATTATACGTTTGGTTATCCATATAAAACGCTTCCTTTCCATATTTCTTTTTTGTTGAATATTTCATTTCTTCTCTTCGTGAATTAACTCCATAATATCTGTGATATCACAATCAAGTGCTTTACAGATTTTAACTAATACATCTGTAGTGATGTTTTCGCCTTTACCTAGTTTTGCAATAGAGGCAGAACTAACACCGCTAAGTTTTTTTAGATCTTGCTTATTCATATTTTTGTCAATTAACAGCTTCCATAGTTTGTTATAACTTATATACATTATAAGCCTCCTTGGGTCGCATCTTTTTTGTTCCAAGAGCGACCAAATAATTCATCGCCGCCTTCATTAAGATGCAATACGGCTGTTTTGTTAAGTATAGACCTTGTTTTTTCAGAGTAAGCACCATCTTTATCAAGAGAGATGAAAATCTGTTTTTTACTTTGCATGTACAACTCCATTATCTTGTCAATCGGAGCATCACCTATGTTTTTAAAAATTAGAGAATCGTGAGCAATAGCAGGTAGTGGAGTTAATTTAAGAATGCTCAAGTCAAAAATAATAAGGCTTTTAAATGAAGTCCCCGTACCGGTATCATCAGGAGTGTAAAATTCATATCTCTTTCCATTATCTAAATCAATAACAGGAGCCTTACGGGTTTCATCATAAATAAAATCATTGAAACGGACCATCTGCTCATTAATTTCGCTCTCTATAAAACGCAGTTCTTTTTCTTGGGCTATTCTAAGATTTTCAGAGGCTATTTTTACCTCCTCCTTTAGATTAGTTGAATTAATATAGGCACTATTTTGTGCTTCCAGCATATTGATTTTTCGTTCTATTTCTGAATAATTTTCTAAAAAACGTTTTGAAAGATTCGCAGGAATACCAAGTTTCCGTAAATCATCTTCAAGTCTAGATATTTCTATTTCAGTAGACTCAATTAATACCCGCAATCTTTCCGCCTCTTCAGTCATTTCGTCGCTTAATATTTGCTGCATCTTACCATGAAATCTGTTAATATCTTTAATTTTTCTTATATCCGCCTCTGGAAAGAATTGCGCTAATTCAACTATATCGCTTTCAGATATAACGCGTTCGCCACTCAAGTTTTTTGTTACAACTTTAAGTTGAGATAATAGTCTGCTTCTCTGCCTCTTAATAGAGGTTATTTCAGCTTTTATGGCTGACGCTTCTTCCGCATGGACTAGATCATCATGTGATAAATCTTTGTCTATTTGTTCTGTGAGATTAACTAAAGCTTCCCGTAATCTTGCAATTTCCTTTTCATTTTCTTTATACTGACGTTTTGTTGTAATTGAGAAGGGCAAAAGCTCAAATTTCCTTGCCTTTTTAAATGTTGCAAACTTATCTTTCTTCATTGACTCAACCGTTTTATATTCTTGAATTCTATCAAAAACATTAAAAAGTTTTTCTAAAGCAGTGATTGCCTTTTCAGCTGGTTCTGAGCTGGTTGAGTGGAGAGGCTTTTTCTCAGAATGATTATCTTTACCGTAAATTCTGAAATAGCGCCCGACAACATCTCTAAAAGTAACATGAGGAAGATTAATATTGTATTTTGAAAATAGAAAATCTTTAAACTCCTGAAGTGGTATAGTTTTTTGAATATTATAGTTTTTATCGCAAACAGAAACCTCCTCACTGTTAACAATATCTCTACAAAAATAATAGTGTTGATTATCAAACTTAAAAGCAAATTTAATAAAGTGGTTTTTCAGTTTGTGTGCAGCATCTGAATACTTGTAAGTATCGCCTCCAAAAACATAATCTATGATTAGAAGGAACGTAGATTTACCAATAGAATTATCTGCTGATTGGCCGCCGAGCACAGTATTAAGTCCTTCATGGAAAATGATAGGTTTTCGGGGCTTTCCATAGGACATAAATT
Source organism: Eubacterium sp. BL-380-WT-2B (assembly GCF_009696115.1). Classification (NCBI taxonomy): domain Bacteria; kingdom Bacillati; phylum Bacillota; class Clostridia; order Eubacteriales; family Eubacteriaceae; genus Eubacterium; species Eubacterium sp. BL-380-WT-2B. Next base: position 172,549 of record NZ_VUMP01000005.1, on the reverse strand, counting down.
CATCACAATGTATTTCAACTAACATATATCAACACCTCTCGATCTTCGTCGTATTCAATCTTCTGTAATGCATAAAGAGAATCGAGGATTTCTATATATTCGCCCACATCAGATATCAGAGGCCGCATCTTCATGTAAAGAGTTATTACTGATTGTGGAGAAATTGACAGTTCTTTAAGGACAAAAGGGAATTTAGACAATATACTTTCGTTATATGTGAAAATTTTATTCGGCAATAACATCGAACACCTCGCACTTCTGTACGAAATATGAAATAATCACTTCGCACGGTTCTTTACTTTCATTTGTGTTTTTAGCAAGCCAATCAACTAATTTATAATAGATATCAGATTGTGATAAACCCTGATCACGTAGATTCCAGTAATTTAATTTCACTTGCATGGAGAATGGCTCAAACCGTAATTGACCTTCTTTACTCAACTGTTGAAATAAATTCTCAACATAAAGATAGTAGATATTAACACTGCTTTGAATTTTGATAAAAAGAGGGACATTGTCTCTCTTAATCTTTCTTTTTACTTCAACTGGATCGTAGTTTAAAGGAATCAATTCTGTGAATGGAGTGGTGCTTATTTTTCTTAAAACTCTATTTACGCCCTCTTCTATCTTTGAATCAGCCAAAGCTTCAATAGCATTAGCTTCTAGCATAAGATGTCTTTTAATATCTGCCATGCGTTTAATATCATCTTGACTTGGAGATAACAAATACTTATTTTTACATTTTGGACACAAAGCAATAAGGTTTTCATAGCTATCAGGTTTCAATTTTGGATCGATTTGAGCAATTTCGTAATTAGCTGCTGTCTTACCATTGTTGCTCGTAACATACAGAGGTTGATAGCAATTATCGTTGGGGCAAATACCATTTGACTCTAAAATTAGACGTAGACCAAACTCGTTTTTTAGCACGTCAACACTTATTAATTGGCCACTTTTACTTGATGTAGAAGTGGCTTTTTTGCTTTTTCCTGATGTTGCACTTTCAATAAGAATATCTTTGAAAATTTTAGCGCACTTTTCAGGCGTATTGAACGCATTAATGTCTGGAAAATACTCCGAAAGTTTACTACCTAAGGAGCTTTGAGCGTCTTCATTTGCCGAATTAATATAGTTCTCAAACTTATCTATATCTATGTATTTATTAATTTTTTTCGCCATAGATGAAATAGGCCTAGTGCCATTAAAATAGCTTTTTAGAGCTGAACTTGTAACGTCATGAATAGGGTTGTAATCTCCATCCATATCATCTGGAAAAGTAGTGATATTAGAGAACAACTCTTTAGTAAATTCTGCAGTATTTGCCCCAGAACCTAATATGGGCATCAGGATTTGTGCGAATTCGCTAAATGTCAATATCAATAGAAATTACCTCCTTCATGCTTTGTATCCGGTTGTATCCATCTGTACCCATCTGTTAGAGATGGTTTTTTTATTTTTACTACAATTGTTTCAAAGGAAGTTGACACTGTACAGTCCATCTGTAATGTACACAACTTTTTACAATTATATCACGTATTTTCGCAAATTTCAATTTTATATTTGCGAACGCATCAATATACTGCGCGAATAAAAACAAATTATCTTTATTAAGTGAAACGGAGGTGAGGGCATGGAAGTGATTAAGAATGGTAATGGTAAGACAGTTTGTCGAGCAGATGCTTCAAATAAAATAGTTGAAATTGTTCAGAGAGGGTTTAAGACAGTTATTCAGTTCATGGAAGATGGCACCATGAAAGTTATTAACTCTGAGGCAATTTAAGAATTGTGATCAAGCAATTATACGAAATAATCCGCAGAGCCGCTAGACGGACAGGATGAACACTTTGAAAGTGTTTCCTGCCCGTCTTTTTTTCTGCTCTGCGGATAAAAGAAAACCGGCTCCTGCGGATTTTTCAAAGCCAAATTTTGAAAACCAAAGGAGTCAAATTATGAAAAGAGCGTACAAAACAAGTAAAAAGAAGAGAACTAACTACATTTATTACACTGCTGAAGGAACAAAGATTGTGATTACCCCAGGTGAAGATGGAGTCACCGAAGCTGATATCGAGCTTTTACATACTATGGATGATGACGAAGTGGACGAGCAGCGCCGGTACGATTATCGAGTGACAACACATCTGGATGCTTATCATGATGGCGAAGAGGAAGCGGCAAATGACCGCAATAAGTATCTTGCAGATGATACTGCGAATCCAGAACAGCTAATTATACAAGCAGAAGATGAGGCTGAACATCAAGATATGCTGGACAAGTTAACCAAGGCAATGGAGTGTCTTTTACCACAACAAAAAGAACTCTTCAAAAAAGTATACCTTGAAAAACGATCCAACACTGATATTGCAACAGAAGAAGGTGTTACAGAAGCGGCTATTCGTGGTCGCCTTAAGAAGCTTCAAGAAAGACTTAGAAAAATTCTATCCTAATTGGGTTCGCAAGAACCCTTTATAAAAAAATCTTTTCTGAAAAGGGGGTTCGAAAGAACTCTCTTTTTCGCTTATCGGTGAGGGGCAGATAAATCGCCCCCAGAAAGGAGATGGAATATGAACCTTAAACACAAAGTCACAATCAATGTGGCAAGGCCCGGTGGCGAAAGAAGCTCAGTAATTCAAAGCAGTCGGAAGACAATCCGAGCGAGAATGCTTGATTTCCTATTTGGAAAGAAAGTCAGTCTGCTTGTAATTACTCCCGGTGACTCAGTTGAGACGGTAGAAATAAAGGAAATCAAGGAAGGAGGTGTGGGTCATGAGTAAGATTAAGCTCCTTCTCGATGTGGTGTCAGATCTTAGAGCTCTGGCAGATAGTGTTCAGGCTGTAGCTGATGCAATAGCAAGTAATGGGCCTCATGAGATTACAAAGCCAGAGCAACCAAAGCCTGAAAAACAATCTGAAGAAAAGCAGCTCACCTTAGAAGAAGTAAGGGCGGTACTTGCGGAAAAAAGCCATGACGGATTTACAGCTGAAGTAAGAGCACTTCTAGAAAAGTATGGTGCATCAAAACTCAGCCAGATTGATCCAAGCAAGTATGCTGCACTTCTTGCCGATGCGGAGGGATTGAAATGAGTAAACATGCAATTCTCTCTGCATCTGGAGCCCATAGGTGGTTAAACTGCACACCATCAGCGAGGTTGGAGTTGGAGTTTGACGACAACAGCGGTGAAGCTGCGGCTGAAGGCACAGCTGCCCATGCGTTAAGTGAGCACAAGCTCCGCAAAGCGCTTAAGATGAGATCAAAAAAGCCGGTTTCTCCATATGACTCAGATGAGATGGACAATTATACTGATGGTTACGTGGAGTTTGTGCTTGAAGTGATTGAGCAAGCCAAGCAGGCCTGTAGTGATCCCCTGATCTTGATAGAACAGCGGCTTGATTTTTCAAAGTATGTGCCTGATGGCTTTGGGACCGGGGATTGTGTAATTATAGCTGATGGAACTCTTCATATTATTGATTTTAAGTATGGTCAGGGTGTCTTAGTCAGCGCAGAGGACAATCCTCAAATGAAACTATATGCCCTTGGTGCACTGGATCTCTTTGATGGTATTTATGACATCGAGATGGTTTCAATGACAATCTATCAGCCCCGTCGAGAAAATGCCAGCACGTCCATAGTCTCAAAAGAAAGCTTGTATCAGTGGGCTGAAGAAGTTTTGAAGCCTAAAGCTGAACTGGCCTTCGCTGGTGACGGAAACTACTGCCCTGGAGAATGGTGTCAATTTTGTCGAGCAGCAGTGAAATGTAGAGCAAGAGCAGAAGCAAAAATGAAACTGGCTACATTTGAGTTTGCACTACCGCCACTTTTATCAGATGAAGAAATTGCTGACATTCTATCTTCTATCGGTGATCTCACCAGCTGGGCAAATGAGATTATAGCCTATGCCACAGATGCAGCAGTTAATCATGGAAAGAAGTGGCCCGGCTTTAAAGTAGTCGAAGGCCGTTCCAACCGTAAATATAAAGATGAAGAAGCGGTCGCAGAAGCAGCAAAAAATGCAGGTTATCGCGACATATACAAGCAAAGTCTCATCACTATTACTGAAATGGAGAAATTGATGGGCAAGACAAAATTTAATGAAGTCCTTGGTGGACTAATTATGAAGCCACCAGGCAAACCGACGCTAGTACCAGTTTCCGACAAGCGTCCTGAAATGAACACATCATCAGCAAAAAATGATTTTATGGAGGTATAAAACTATGTCAAAAACAGCAAAAAGAACAAATCCAACGAAAGTAATCACAGGAGTGGTACGACTCTCTTATGCCAATGTCTGGGAACCTAAATCCATCAATGGCGGTGCTGAAAAATACAGTGTGAGCCTGATTATCCCTAAGAGCGATACTAAAACCTTAAGTGCTATCAACGAAGCAGTTAATGCTGCTATTGAGGAAGGCAAAGGTAAATTTGGTGGCAAGCTTCCCAATCAAGCAGTTCTCAAGCTCCCTCTGCGTGATGGCGACATTGATCGTCCGGATGATGAGGCTTATGCCAACAGCTATTTTATAAATGCAAACAGCAATACTGCTCCACAAATTGTAGACAGAAACGTCAATCCAATCCTTGATCGTTCAGAAGTGTACTCCGGTGTCTATGCAAGAGTGAGTATCAACTTCTACGCCTTTAACTCCAATGGAAATAAGGGTATAGCGTGTGGTCTTGGAAACATTCAAAAAATCCGCGATGGTGAGCCTCTGGGCGGTAGAACCAATGCAGCTGATGACTTTTCCACTGACGTGGATGACGACTTTTTATCATGAGAACCCTCAGCATAGATATAGAAACATATAGTAGCGTAGACCTCGCCAAAAGCGGGGTCTATCGTTACGCTGAAGCACCGGATTTTGAAATCCTACTTTTTGGCTACAGTGTGGATGGTGGTCCTGTACAGGTAGTTGATTTGGCATGTGGTGAAAAGATCCCACAAGAAATCCAGAATGCAGTTCTAGATAGCCAGATTATAAAGTGGGCATTTAATGCTCAATTTGAACGAATCTGCTTGTCTCGTTATTTCGGTGTCTGGCTTGAGCCTGCTTCATGGCGTTGTACGATGGTATGGTCTGCTTACCTAGGACTTCCTCTATCTCTGGAAGGGGCAGCAATCGTAACAGGAGCAGATAAGAAAAAGCTGACTGAGGGTAAGGAGCTCATCCGATATTTCTCTGTTCCATGCAAAGCGACTCAGTCTAATGGAGGTCGAACTCGCAATCTACCGGAGCATTCTTTTGAAAAATGGGAGAGTTTCAAAGCATATAATCTACGAGACGTTGAAGTTGAACTTTCTATACAGGAAAAGCTTCAGAAATTTCCTATGCCTGAAGAGGAATGGAATAACTATATTCTAGATCAGCAAATCAATGATCGAGGTATTCAGTTGGATTTGGAATTGGTAAAAAAAGCGATTCAATGTGATGAAAAAGTAAGAGAAGAGCTAACAAGCAGACTAAAAGACCTAACTGATCTTGATAATCCTAATTCAGTTGTTCAAATGAAATCCTGGCTATCAGAAAATGGTCTGGAAACGGATAGTCTTGATAAGGCGGCGGTTAAGGCACTATTAAAGGAAGCTCCAGATCACCTGAGTGAAGTGCTGGAACTGAGGCAACTGCTAGCAAAGTCCAGTGTAAAGAAATACACCGCTATGGAAAATGCTGTATGCACTGACGGAAGAGCTCGGGGACTACTACAATTCTACGGTGCTAATCGAACCGGTAGATTTGCAGGAAGGCTTATACAAGTTCAAAATCTCCCTCAGAACCATTTGTCGGATCTGGAACAGGCACGTCGCTTGGTTAGAGGTGGGCATTTTGATGCCTTGGAAATATTGTATGACTCTATTCCGGGAGTTTTGTCTGAATTAATTCGAACCGCTTTTGTGCCAAAGAAAGGATATAAGTTTATCGTTGCTGACTTTAGTGCAATAGAGGCTAGAGTTATTGCTTGGATTGCAAGCGAGACATGGAGAAATGAAGTGTTTGCTACTCATGGCAAGATTTACGAAGCATCCGCTTCCCAGATGTTTAGGGTCCCCTTGGAAGAAGTCACAAAAGGTAGTCTACTCAGACAAAAAGGAAAAATTGCGGAGTTGGCCTTGGGTTATGGTGGATCAGTTGGTGCGTTAAAAGCAATGGGAGCACTTGATATGGGTCTTACCGAAGAAGAATTAAAACCTTTGGTCTATGCATGGCGAAATGCGAATCCAAACATTGTTAGGCTTTGGTGGGATGTCGATAGAGCAGTTAAAAAAGCTGTAAAAGAAAGATGTAGAACAGAAACTCATCGTATCCGTTTTGAATATCGCAGTGGAATGCTGTTGATATGGTTACCATCCGGGAGACAGCTTACCTATGTCAAACCAAGGATGGGGATTAACAGATTCGGCAGTGAAGCAGTGACGTATGAAGGCGTTGGTACCACAAAGAAGTGGGAGCGCATTGAAAGTTATGGTCCGAAGTTTGTTGAGAACATCGTGCAGGCCATTTCAAGAGATCTTCTTTGCCATTCCATGCGAAATCTGGATGAATCAGGACTAAATATTGTCATGCATGTCCATGACGAGGTAGTTTTAGAGGTTCCTTTAGAAATATGCGTACAAGACGTCTGTGTTCTTATGGGTCAGGTACCGCCTTGGGCGCATGGGCTTCTACTTCGTGCGGATGGATTTGAATGCGATTTTTATAAAAAAGATTAATCTGAGGGGGTTCGAAGCCTCCTCTTTTTTTGCTTATAGCTGAGGGCATGTTTTATCGCTCTACAACTATATGCTGGAGGTTCGATATGAACAAAATAACTTTATTCAACTATGAAGGCAACACAGTAAGAACAGTAATGAAGGATGGAAATCCTTGGTGGGTTCTAAAAGATGTATGTTCGGTACTAGACATTGGAAACAGTCGTGATGTTATGGCTCGTTTGGACAGTGATGAAAAGGGAGTCGATATTATCGACACCCCTGGAGGAAAACAGGAAGTATCTATTATCAATGAAAGTGGTCTTTATAGCGTGATATTGGTTTCTCGAAAGCCAGAAGCTAAAAAGTTTAAGCGCTGGGTAACCCATGAGGTGCTTCCTTCAATCAGAAGGCATGGCCTTTATGCTACAGATGAGTTACTTGCTAATCCAGACTTTTTGATTCAGGCACTACAGGAGCTTAAAGCGGAAAGAGCTAAAAATGCTGAGTTAACTACTACCATTAGCATTCAAGAACAGCAAATTGCAGAAATGAAACCTAAAGCAAGTTATTACGATGTGGTACTTAACTGTAAGGATGCGGTGTCTATCACAACAATAGCCAAGGACTATGGAAAGTCAGGGCGCTGGTTTAATGAGTATCTGCATAATTTAGGTGTTCAATTCCGTCAAGGGAAGATTTGGCTTCTATATCAAAAGTACGCTCAACATGGATATACGACGACAAAAACCCATACTTACCTTGGAAATGATGGGACGATGCATTCAAAGGTTCATACTTACTGGACTCAGAAAGGACGCTTGTTCATTTATGAGCTTCTTAAGGATCATGGCATTTTACCATTGATTGAACAAGAGTCCGAATTCGAGGAGATGTAACTTATGGATAGATATAACGCTGAAGGCTATCCAGATCCAACTGCAGCAGAAGCCTTGGAAAATATCATGCGTGAAGAAAAAGCAAAAAACTATAAACCTTGCGTTTTTATTTGTTCTCCTTTTGCTGGAGACATAGAAAAAAATCTGAATAAAGCTAGAGAATACCTGAAGTTTGCAGTGAAGCAAGGAACCATTCCTTTTGCTCCTCATCTGCTATACCCTCAAGTGCTAGATGATGGCGATCCTGAACAAAGAAAACTAGGACTATACTTTGGCATGGTATGGCTTAGAAAGTGTGATGAGCTGTGGGTATTTGGTCGCTATATCTCAAAAGGGATGCAAGCAGAGATAAATAAAGCATCGAAGCATCGTATACCTATCCGGTATTTTTCTGAAAACTGCGAGGAGGTGCAGAAGCTATGAAGATAGCGGTTGGTAACAGCCGAATGGATAAAAAGTGGAAGAACAAAGATATCACATGGGAGGACTTTATCTCACGAGTTAAATCTACCATACGAACAACAGAAACGGTATCTGAATTTCGGAAAATGAGTCGCGCTCAACAGGACTCAATAAAAGATGTAGGAGGATTTGTGGGAGGAGCCCTTCGTGAAGGAAAACGCAGAAATGGTTATGTCCTCTCCCGTTCCCTTCTGACTTTAGATATGGATTATGCCAAACCAGAGGTTTGGGAGCAAATTGATGCGTTACATGATTTCAAATGCTGCATCTATTCTACCCATAAACATACACCAGATGCACCAAGATTAAGACTTATTATTCCACTTAAAAGAGAAGTAACAGAGGATGAATACCCAGCCCTTGGTCGGATGGTTGCAAAGGAGATTGGGATTGATTTATTCGATGACACCACTTATGAACCTTCAAGACTAATGTATTGGCCTTCTACACCGTCAGATGGAGAGTTTGTATTTAAAGAGAAAGACGGTGAACTATTGGACCCAGATATCTATCTATCAAAATATGTAGACTGGCGGGACACTTCAATGTGGCCAGTCTCAAGTCGACAATCTGAGGTTGTACAAAGGAAAATAACTAAACAAGCAGATCCATTAATTAAAGAAGGGGTTATAGGAGCATTTTGCAGAGCCTATAACATTGAAGAAGCCATCGAAGAATTTCTACCTGATGTATATGAACCTAGTACCATGAATGGACGATTTGATTATATTCCAGCAGATTCTTCAGCAGGCTTGGTAATCTATGATGGTAAATTTGCTTATAGCCATCATGCTACCGATCCAGCATGTGGAATGTTGCTAAACGCATTTGATTTGGTCCGAGTGCATAAGTTTCGGGAACTAGATGAAAAGGTGACAGAAAATACACCGCCAAGTAAACTACCTTCATTTAGAGCCATGACAGATTTGGCATTAGAGGATGAACGGGTAAAAGAGCAGTTTGCTGAAGAACGAAAGGCTCAGGCTGAAAAAGAGTTTATTGATGAAGATTGGGAAAAGCAGCTGGAGATTGATAAGACAGGAACGGTTAAAAATACTCTTAGAAATTTGATTTTGATACTTGAAAATGATCCCAACCTAAAAAGCATAGTGTTTAATCAGCTATCTGATAGTCTCGAAATTAAAGGTGATGTTCCTTGGCCGCATCCATCGAAGTTCTGGAGAGATGCAGATGATGCACAGCTAATCAGCTACATTGACACCCACTACGGAACCTTTTCTGCAAGAAACTATGATGTAGCGGTAGCGAAGGTCGCTGACGATAGATCTTATCATCCGATTCGGGAATTTATTGAGGCTCTTCCTGAGTGGGATAAGGTAGCTAGAGTAGATACCTTGCTAATCGATTATCTAGGTGCATCAGATAATCCATATGTTCGAGCTGTGACAAGAAAAACTTTATGTGCAGCGATTTCTCGTGTACTGACTCCAGGCATCAAGTTTGATTCCATGTTGGTTTTAAATGGGCCACAGGGGGTTGGAAAAAGCACTCTCATTGCTAAGTTAGGTGGAGACTGGTTTTCAGATAGCTTGAACTTGTCGGATACCAAGGACAAGACTGCGGCGGAAAAACTTCAGGGTTACTGGATTTTAGAAATTGGAGAACTAGCCGGACTTAAAAAAGCTGAAGTTGAAACACTTCGAAGTTTCTTGTCTCGCCAAAATGACATTTATCGTGCCAGCTTTGGCAGGAGAGCTACTCCGCACTTAAGACAATGTATCTTTTTCGGAACCACCAATGCTGAGAAAGGCTATTTGCGGGACACCACAGGAAACCGTCGTTTCTGGCCGGTAAAAACTCCAGGAAATGGTACAAAAAAGTCTTGGCAACTAAAGCATGATGAAATTCTGCAGATATGGGCTGAGGCTCTTACCTATGTGAAAGCTGGAGAAAAATTGTACCTTGATACCAGTCTTGAGAAACTTGCAAAAGAAGAACAGCGGGAAGCTATGGAATCAGATGAGCGTGAAGGTTTGGTACGTGAATACCTAGATATGCTCTTACCAGAAGACTGGGACACTATGGATTTATATGAACGTCGAGCCTATATCAACGGGACTGAGTTTGGTGAAAGTCAAAGGGTAGGTGTTTGGAAACGAAAATCGGTTTCTAATATGGAAATCTGGTGTGAGTGCTTTGGAAAAGATCGAGCCAATCTTCGACGAGTGGATGGCAATGAGATATCTGCAATTATGGCAAGTATCGGAGGCTGGACGGGACTAGTGAGAAAAGAACGTATCCCGCTTTATGGACCACAATGGGTTTACGTTCCCAAAGCATAATTTAGTTTGGAACACATGGAACAATTTTTTCTCAGGAACAGATTTCCCCTGTTCCGGTGAAACAAAAACGGTCTTTTGGTACACCTCATTGGAACAGGCGACAGCCCTTTGTAAAGTAGGCTACTTTATAACTTCTGTTCCATTGTTCCAAAAATAATTATTAAAAGTAATCCTAAAGACAAAAAGAGGAAATTACCTGCAGACGCGTATATACGCGCGTATAGAGACTTTTTGGATTTAGGGAACGTGGAGGAACTATGAGAGAGAAATTGATAGAACAAAAACTGATAAAAGCAGTAAAAGATATAGGCGGCATTGCACTAAAAATTGTATCACCAGGTTTTGATGGAATGCCAGATAGATTGATTTTGTTACCTAATAGAAAAGCTGCATTTGTAGAGGTAAAAGCACCAGGTAAAACTTTACGGCCTCTACAGGAAAAGCGAAAAAGACAGTTAGAAGCACTTGGTTTTTTGGTGTTCTGCCTGGATCACATAGAACAGATTGGAGGGATACTTCGTGAAATACAAGCCTCATGAATATCAGATATATGCCACTGAGTATATTCTTACCCATCCCATAGCAGCAGTGCTGTTAGATATGGGATTAGGCAAGAGCGTTATTACCTTATCTGCTATCTTTGATCTAACACTGGATAGTTTTCTTGTTCGTAAGGTTCTGGTTATTGCACCCCTTCGAGTTGCCAGAGATACATGGCCTGCAGAGATTGAAAAGTGGGATCATCTAAAAGGCCTTAACTACACCGTAGCAGTTGGTACTGTGGCTCAGAGAAAACGAGCGCTAATGAAAAGAGCTCAGGTATACATCATCAATCGAGAAAATATCGAATGGTTAATTTCAAGAAGTGGAATCTCCTTTGATTTTGACATGGTGGTAATTGATGAGCTGTCATCCTTCAAATCCCATCAAGCAAAACGATTTAAAAGCCTGCTTAAAGTCAGGCCACAGGTAAAAAGGATCGTAGGGCTCACTGGAACACCATCCTCCAATGGATTGATGGATTTGTGGGCAGAGTATCGACTCTTGGATATGGGTCAAAGGCTTGGGCGCTTTATTGGAAGATATCGAGAGGACTACTTTGTACCGGATAAACGTAATCAACAAGTAATCTTCTCCTACAAACCAAAACCAGGAGCAGAAGAAGCAATTTATAGGCTCATATCTGACATCACTATCAGCATGAAAGGTTCTGATTACCTTAAGCTGCCGGAGTTGGTTATAAACGAAGTGCCAATGAAGCTTTCTGAAAAAGAAATGAAAACCCTCGATACCATGAAGCGGGATTTAATTACAACGGTTAAAGGTGAGGAAATTACTGCTGCCAATGCAGCAGCTCTTTCAGGAAAGCTCCTGCAGATGGCAAACGGAGCAGTCTATGATGATCAAGGTGTAGTTATTCATATACATGACCGTAAGCTGGATGCACTGGAAGACTTAATCGAAGCCGCTAATGGCAAGCCTGTTCTGATTGCTTATTGGTTTAAGCATGATTTATCTCGAATACAAAAGCGCTTTGAGGTCGAAGTACTGTCCACTAGAGATTCTATTAAGAGATGGAACGATGGAGAGATTCCCATTGCAGTCATCCATCCAGCATCCGCAGGACATGGCCTCAACTTGCAAGCCGGAGGATCAACACTTGTATGGTTTGGCTTGACTTGGAGCTTGGAGCTTTACCAGCAAACCAATGCCCGTCTTTGGCGTCAAGGACAAAATGAAACGGTAGTGATCCATCACTTGATTGCCAAAGGCACCATTGATGAGCGTGTAATGAAAGCCCTAAATGATAAAAACAATACCCAAGCCGCACTGATAGATGCGGTAAAAGCAACACTAAAGGAGGTCTGATACGATGAACATTGTCTGGCAATATTTAGATAAAAGGGCAGCGGCAATCAATGCCTTAAAAGATTACAGCAGCATGAAATACATCATAGAACATACTGATGAGGACATTGCTACCCTCAACGAAGAAATGAGTTCTCCTGTATCTCCAGTTCTAAATGGCATGCCAGCGACCCATGATCCGAAAGCAGGAGAGAAAAGGCTCATTGCCTGCATTAATGAAATTGATGTATTAAAAGAACGCTATCGCCAAGCACTGGAATACATGGACTGGTTTCAACCTGCATGGGATGCCTTAACGGAGGATGAGCAGTATGTGTTAAAGGAGTTCTATTTGGACGATGAACAAAAGCAGATTGATGCAGTGTACAACATCTGTGACCGTTTTAACATTGAACGCTCTTCAGCTTACAACAAGAAGAATCGCGCACTTCAGCATTTAGCACTACTACTCTATGGAAAGTAATGAGTAATATCGTGGACGATTTTATTAGAAATCCATAATACAATGGTATTGTGAAAAAATGTAGAGAGCCTTCGTGGAAAAACCGCGAGGGCTTTCTCTATGCCCAAATGGAGGTGCGAAATGCCAAGGAAACCTAAACGACCATGTTCTTCTCCTGGTTGTCCTGAGCTGACAGATGGACGCTTTTGTCCGGAGCATGCCAAAAAGGAAGCTTCACGATATGAAAAATATCAGTGAGATCCTGAGACGAGGAAGCGTTACGGGCGTGCGTGGAAAAGAATACGTGACCGTTACATTGCAGCTCATCCATTATGTGAAGAGTGCAAAAGAGAGGGAAAGCTGACACCAGCAGCTGAAGTGCATCACATCCTTCCTTTGTCTCGAGGAGGAACACACGATGAAAGCAACTTGATGGCTCTTTGTACTCCTTGTCACTCAGCCATCACAGCAAGAGATGGAGACCGTTGGCCATCCCGGTAGGGGGAGTCGAATCTCTACAGCTTTTAAGCGGACAACGGGCGTGGGGCTTCGTGCAAAAAGTCGCGGTTTCAAACAGGGTAATAACCCCTAACGAGAAAAGAGGTGAGTAAATGGCCAAAGATGGTACAAATCGAGGTGGTGCTCGTATTGGCTCTGGGCAGAAAAAGAAGCCACTTATAGATAAAATTGCGGAGGGTAATCCAGGCAAAAGAAAACTGGAAATTATCGAATTTAAAAATACCGCCGAACTTCAAGGGCAGGAGATGCCACAGCCAAGGGCTATGCTTTCAGCAGTACAAAAGGACGGAAAAACTCTGGTAGCTAGTGAAATCTACAAGATCACATGGAAATGGCTTGAGGAGCGAGGGTGTGCACATCTAATTCTACCACAGCTATTAGAACGCTATGCAATGAGTGCTGCCAGGTGGATTCAATGTGAGGAAGCGATAACTGAGTTTGGTTTTCTTGCTAAGCATCCAACCACCGGCAATGCCATCCAAAGCCCATACGTTTCCATGAGTCATAACTTTATGAGCCAGACCAATAGGCTCTGGATGGAAATATATCAGATTGTTCGTGAAAACTGTGCGACAGAGTATACAGGCACAAACCCACAGGATGATGTGATGGAGCGACTGCTATCTGCCCGTAGAGGCAAATAAGGATAAGGAGATGTGTAATGAGTAAGAGATATTTAACAGCAGAAAGTGTATGTGCAGGGCATCCTGATAAACTGTGCGATATTATTGCTGACAGCATTTTGGAAGCATATCTTAGAAAAGATAAGGCCTCACGCGTAGCTTGTGAGGTTATGGCTACTAAAGGAAAAATTATCGTGGCGGGCGAGATCTCCTGCAGCGAGAAAATCGATATCAGATACATTGTCAGGAATGTATTAAAACAAGTGGGTTATAATCCTTTGAAATTTTTGATTTATGTATATGTACACAATCAAAGTCCTGATATTGCAGCTGGTGTAAATACTGCACTGGAAGCACGAAATGGTGTAAACGAACAATATGGTTCTGTCGGTGCCGGAGATCAAGGGACCATGTATGGGTATGCCACAATAGAAACTAGAGAAATGCTTCCCTTACCTCTTGTACTATCCCATCGAATCGTAAAGAGACTGGATGAGGCTCGAAAAGGTAAGCTCATTAAAGGTATTCTCCCCGACGGAAAAGCTCAGGTGACGATTGAATATGATGATGATACTCCAGTAAGAGTAAAGACCATTGTGGTGTCGGTGCAGCATGAAAAGAATAAGACCCAGGAAGAGCTCAAGCAGGATATTCTAAACAATGTATTGTGGCAGTGTTTTGAGGACTTTCCTTTTGATGATGAAACAGAAATTCTTATCAATCCGTCTGGTCAGTTTATTTTAGGAGGACTCGCTGCAGATACTGGACTAACCGGTAGAAAAATCATGGTAGATACTTATGGCGGTCTTGCATCCCATGGGGGTGGTGCTCTTTGTGGGAAAGATCCCACAAAAGTTGACCGAAGCGGTGCTTATATGGCTCGGTATATTGCGAAACATATCGTTTGGTGTGGGTATGCCAAGAAATGTGAAGTGAGTATTTCCTATGCCATTGGTAAGGCAAATCCTGTAGCCTTTACTATAAATACCCTTGGCACTGGAACTGTTTCTGATGAAATATTAACTCTGGCTGCACAGGAGACTTTCAACTTAAGACCTGCGGCTATCATTGAAAAGCTGCGTCTAAGAAATGTGATTTATTCTGATACAGCGGTTTATGGTCACTTTAATAGCTGTCTGTTCCCATGGGAGGATGTTAATAGATACAGCGAATTAAGGGAGGTGGTGGAAAAGTATGCTAATAGAGAAGATTAAAACGAAGCTACTAATCCCTGCTGATTATAATCCTAGAAAGGACTTAAAGCCAGGAGATCCAGAATATGAGAAACTTAAACGCTCTCTTGAGGAGTTTGGCTATGTAGAACCCGTTATATGGAATAAGACCACAGGCAGAGTTATCGGGGGTCATCAACGCTTGAAAGTTCTACTGAGTATGGGCATGGATGAAATAGAATGCGTAGTAGTTGAAATGGATGAGGAAAAGGAAAAGGCTCTCAATATCGCATTAAATAAAATTAGTGGCGATTGGGATAAAGAAAAACTGGCACTTCTCATCACAGACTTAAACGCCGCAGACTTTGATGTATCTCTCACAGGTTTTGACCCAGAAGAATTAGACGATCTTTTCAAGGATTCCCTTAAGGATAATATAAAAGAAGATGATTTCGATGTAGACAGCGAGCTGAAAAAGCCCGCTGTTTCGCATTTAGGGGATGTTTGGATACTTGGACAGCATCGACTTGTCTGTGGAGATAGCACCAAGCAAGAGACCTTTGATGTCTTGATGGATGGGAAAGCTGCTAATTTGGTCGTTACAGACCCTCCATATAACGTCAACTATGAAGGAACAGCTGGAAAAATCAAAAATGACAATATGGCTAATGAAGCGTTCTATGATTTCCTGCTTGCGGCATTTCAAAATACCGAAGCTGTGATGGCAAAGGACGCTTCTATTTATGTATTTCATGCCGACACGGAGGGACTCAATTTTAGAAGAGCATTCTCCGATGCAGGATTTTATCTTTCTGGTACTTGTATTTGGAAAAAGCAATCTCTTGTACTCGGTCGCTCCCCTTATCAGTGGCAGCATGAGCCAGTTCTCTTTGGGTGGAAAAAGAAAGGCAAGCACAATTGGTATTCCGATAGAAAGCAGACCACTATCTGGGAGTTTGAGAAGCCGAAGAGAAACGGTGACCATCCAACCATGAAACCAGTGGCACTCGTGGCATATCCCATTATGAATTCAAGTCTTAGTAACTGTATTGTGCTTGATCCCTTCGGTGGTTCAGGAAGTACACTGATTGCCTGTGAGCAGACCGATAGAATCTGCTATACCATTGAGTTGGATGAAAAGTACTGTGATGTCATCGTGAAAAGGTATATTGAACAAGTTGGAAACTCGGATGGTGTGTTTCTTTTAAGAAACGGTGTCGAATATAGGTATCTTGACCTGCCGGAGGTGAATGCAGATGAGTAAATTGACACTCGGTTCGCTTTTTGACGGCAGTGGTGGTTTTCCTCTAGGTGCTTTGCTTTGTGGCATTGAGCCGTTATGGGCTTCAGAAATTGAACCGTTTCCTATACGAGTTACGACCAAACGCATCCCACAGATGAAGCATTATGGGGATATCAACAAACTAAACGGTGCGGTGCTTCCGCCTGTAGATATTATAACATTTGGTTCGCCCTGCACCGATATGAGTGTGGCGGGTAAAAGAGCTGGTCTGGACGGAGAACAATCCGTCCTTTTTTATGAAGCAATCCGAATTATCAAGGAAATGAGGTGTAAGACCAATGGACAATATCCAAGGTATGCAGTCTGGGAAAATGTCCCCGGCGCATTCTCGTCAAATAAAGGGGAGGACTTTAGGGCAGTCCTCGAAGCGGTCATCGGTGTCAAAGAGCCGAACACCTCAGTGCCTTTACCTGAAAAAGGACGATGGCCATACGCTGACATCTATATGGGAGACGGATGGAGTGTGGCTTACCGAACTATCGATGCGCAATATTTCGGAGTCCCCCAGCGTCGTCGTAGAATCTACCTTGTCGCAGATTTTGCAGACAGATGTGCCGGAGAAATACTATTTGAGTCCGAAGGCATGCCAAGGAATTTTACGCCGAGCGGCAGCCCGTGGCAAAGAACTGCCGGAAATGCTAAAAACAGCACTGGAAAAACAGGCGATAGCATAACTTGTTTAAATGACCAAGGCGGGAAAGTGATGTCTGTTTCGGAGGATATTACCGCAACACTTCGAGCGGAGGAACACGGACATCAGCCTTGCGTCATGCAGTCAAGCGGATTTTGTACCGAACACAGCGCCAAGAGTCGAAGTGTAGGATATGAGGAAGAACGTTCCCCTACCCTTCGAGCAGGTGTTGTTCCAGGTGCAGTCATGTCCTTTGAACCGGGCGCTGCTTCTCGAGTTGGTGGCCATACTGATGAAAATTTAAGTGGATCCCTTCGTGCAAACATGGGAGATAACCAAACGGCTGTTGTTATTGAAAATCATCCAACTGATAGTCGTGTAAAACTCTCGGAGGATAATAAAGTACAGACGCTAACCTCTCGTATGGGAACTGGCGGTGGGAATGTACCTCTTATTATGAATACACCTAAAACATTAAAAATCCGCTCTGGCTGTGAAGGCGGTGGTAAGGGGGCTTTGATACAGGATGATAAGTCTGCCACTCTTGGATGCAATAATGACCAGACCGTTTTTGTACCTACCGCATATGGCATCTGTTCTGATAAAAGCAACTCCATGCTGTCAAGCAATCCACATAGCGGTATATATGAAGCGGATACTTCTCGAACCATTGATGCCAATGGAGGAAATCCAGGGTGTAATCAAGGTGGTATGGTAGTAGTTGCTCTACAAGGCTCGATGATTGGAAGAGAGGATAAAAATGGTCCCCAAGGAAGCGGCATAGATGAAGAGGTTTCTTTTACGCTGAATACTATTGACCGTCACGCAGTTGCCTATGCCATGACTACCGGATCCTTTACACAGGTTGTAGAAGATAAAGCACCAACGTTAGTGTCTCGAGATTACAAGGATGCCCCTGTAGTAACTCAGCCTTCTTATGGCATTGATCGGGCAGCTTTTAATCAAGGAAAGAACGCTCTATATAAACCTTCTATAGATGAAGAACAGCAACCTACACTCACGGCAAAAGGACCTGGAGCAGTGGCACAACCAGCATCATTTTACCCTCAGTTGAAAGCTGAAAGTCAATGCTATAGGCAGGACGGTACATCAAATGCGATTATCAATGGTACCAATCCAGGCTATCAAAACGGATTGGTTGAACCCAACTTTATCGTCCGAAGGCTTACACCAACGGAATGTGCTAGATTGCAAGGCTTCCCGGATGATTGGTGTGATGACCTTGGTACGGAAAATCCTACAGAAGATGAAATTTCATTTTGGACGGAGGTTTGGGAAACCCATCGCAAAATCATAGGTAAAAGCAGCAAGCCAAAAACAAGAAAGCAAATTATTAAATGGCTTAACAACCCCCATTCCGATTCAGCTGAGTACAAAATGTGGGGTAATGGTGTAGCACTTCCATGCGTCTGTTTTGTGCTGACTGGCATTGTGTTATCTGCAAGGAATGCCGCCGATTAATGGAACAGTATTTTCTACAGATAGATGCCCTAAATGACTTGATATTAACAGCCTTTAGAGTGATATATGTATGTACCGAAAATAGAAAGGCGGTATAAAAAATGCAGATAAACTATAATGTCACAGGAGCAAAAAGAAAAGAGTTAGTCAACGCAATCAGCCAAAAACTGAATGCTCCTGTTAAATACCTTGGAGCACCTACATTTGCATATGAGGTGGCTGACTACAATATTGACAAAAATGGAGTAGTCAGAGGACCAGATAATTCTGAACTGGTTGATGCTCTATTAAGCTTTCATGACTTCAAGGCGGCTAAGGAAGAATATGACACACCACTTTCAAAAGCAGAGCTTGTTCCTGAAAATATTCAAATTCCCTATGAAGAGGCTCTTTGTGGAAGGGTAAGTCCATATAATGATTACGAAGAATCTCCCATATATACCGAGCCAGATGAAATCGAAGATATTAGATTGATTATTCAAATGCCGAGGGAGGGTTTTACCGAAATCGCACTTGATAATCTAAAAGGATTGGTAGAAAGCAAAGAAACCCTTATAAAGAAAGCACTTGATACTGACTCTATTCCCATTATCGTAAATGAGGAATTTGTAACCTTCCCCTGGTTCCAAAGTGAGTGCTCCGCAGAGGAGGTTAAGGCTTATACTTACTTTGTAACAGCACTTTGCGAAATGGCAAAGAAGCAGACACGCGTCAACTCGACCGAGAAATCAGTGGAGAATGAAAAGTACGCTTTCCGTTGTTTCCTTCTAAGACTTGGCTTTATCGGTCCAGAATACAAAACGGAACGAAAAATTCTCCTCTCCAAACTGTCGGGTAGCTCTGCCTTCAAAAGCGGAACTGCCAAGCATAAGGAGGTGAGTGAATAATGAATATCATTCACCCAGAAATGCTAAAACAACTTAGAAGTTATTACACTCCGGGAACTCGTGTCATGTTACTTAAAATGAATGACCCTTATACCAAGCTTCAGCCTGGAGCTAAAGGCACGGTTACAAGCGTTGATGATATGGGAACCATCCACGTCAGTTGGGATTCAGGCAGTTCCCTTGGAGTGGTCTTTGGAGAGGATTTATGCAAGAAAATCGAAGAGTAAACATACACATTTTAAGCCCAAAATGGCAATAGATATGTAGATTTATATTGCAGAATTGTCTTGCTATATAAGCCTTTTAGAGTGATATATGTACATGCTGAAAGGACAAACACACTTTAAAAGGAGCGAGATACGATGTTAAGCACAAAATTCGGAATCGAGATTGAATTTACAGGTATTACAAGGGAATGGGCAGCCAGAGTCGCTGCAGAGTTTTTGCAAGGCACTTATAGTGAAGGCGGAACTTACTACGACACTAAGAAGGTAAAAACTCCAGATGGTAGAGTTTGGAGATTTATGTATGATGGGAGCATTCACTGTCAAAGAAAAGAAGGTAGAAGAAAAGTAGCTGCAGGTAGAGATTATAGCGTTGAGCTAGTTAGCCCAATCCTAACCTACCGAGAGGACATTGAAACTTTACAGGAGCTAGTAAGAAAGCTTCGCAAAGCTGGAGCCTTTACAAATACATCTTGCGGCATTCACATTCATCTAGACGGTGCTGAACATACCCCAAGAAGTATTCGAAACTTTATAAATATCATTGCAAGTAAAAATGACTTATTTTATAAAGCACTTCAGATTGCACCGCAGAGAATGAATTACTGCAAAAAGATGGACAGCATTTTGGTTGAGAAGATGAACCGCAAAAAGCCTAAAACCATGAGACAAATTGAGGACATTTGGTACGAGGGTTACAGCGAGAGTAGAAGCACTCATTACCACAACAGTCGCTACCATTTCCTAAACCTTCACAGCTTTTTCACCGGAAACCATACAGTTGAACTTAGAGGTTTTAACAGCGAGCTTCACGCTGGAAAGATAAGAAGCTACATTGTTCTAGCGCTTGCCATCAACCACCAAGCCTTAACACAAAAGTGTGCATCAGCAAAGAAACCACAGGTGGAGAACGAGAAATTTGCCATGAGAACCTACCTAAACCGGATTGGTTTCATTGGTGATGAATTTGCAAACTGCAGAGAGCATTTGACCGCAGCACTTTCGGGTTCAGCTGCATGGCGGTTTCGGGCGGCCTGAGCTGCCCCTAACCCATAAAGCTAAAAAGGAGGATTACAATGAAGAATAAATTATATCTTGCCTATGGCTCTAACCTTAACCTAAAACAAATGGCCAACAGATGCCCCACAGCGAAGGTGGTAGGAGCAAGTCAAATCAATGACCACCGTTTATTATTTAGAGGGGCACACGCAGGCGCTGTGGCGACCATCGAGCCTTTTAAGGGTAGCAACGTACCCGTTTTAGTGTGGGAAATCACACCTGTCGATGAAGCTGCACTTGACCGTTACGAGGGATGGCCGTTCCTTTATCGCAAGGAAACAATAAAAGTGAAGTTGGGAGGTAAAACCGTTAAGGCGATGGTATACATCGTGAATGATGGAAAGCCGCTTGGACAGCCGAGCTGTTATTATTACAGTACAATTTTAGAAGGCTATAAGAGTGCAGGCTTCGATGTGGAAATCCTGCGTAAAGCCACAACCGATTCAGTAGAATCAGAGGAGGTAGCCAATGAATGAGATAATTATGAAACAAATATTTGCCATTCGAGAAACAGGTGAAACGAATATGTTTGATCTTCCGGTTGTGACTAGTATTGCTTTAAGAGCAGGTTATATGGAGCTAGTAGATTACCTTGAAAGGAACAAAGGAGAATATGTCCATTTCATTTTGACGGGGGAAGAAAAAACAGAATAACTTAAACAAATTTTGAAGGAACTCTGCGGGGTTCCTTTTTTCGTAGCCATAAGGAGGTGGCGGCCATACGTAAACTAAAAAAATATAAGCCGACCATCTTTAAGGCAGATGGTTCGGTATATGATAAGGACGCTGCAGACATTGCGGTGTCTTTTATTAATTGCTTAAAACATACGAAGGGAGAATGGTATGGGCAGCCATTTGAACTTATTGACTGGCAGGAACAGATTATCCGCGATGTGTTTGGGATTATAAAGCCTAATGGTTACCGTCAATTTAATACGGCATATATCGAAATCGCTAAAAAGCAAGGTAAATCTGAGCTAGCAGCAGCGGTTGCGTTACTGCTTACCTGTGGTGATTTTGAGCATGGCGGTGAAGTATACGGATGTGCATCTGACAGACAGCAAGCTTCCATTGTTTTTGATGTAGCAGTGGATATGGTAGAACAATGTCCAGCTCTGAAAGCAAGAATTAAACCGGTACTATCGCAAAAACGACTTGTTTATAAACCGCTAGGTAGTTTCTATCAAGTTTTGTCTGCAGAAGCGTATACCAAGCATGGACTAAATGTGCATGGTGTTGTATTTGATGAACTTCATGCGCAACCCAATAGACAGCTTTTTGATGTCATGACCCATGGCTCAGGTGATGCAAGAAAGCAACCGCTGTATTTTTTAATTACGACTGCCGGAAATGATACTCACTCTATTTGCTACGAGGTGCATCAAAAGGCTAAAGATATTCTAGAAGGACGAAAGGTTGATCCAACATTTTATCCAGTTATTTATGGTGCAGATGAAAATGATGACTGGACCGATCCAGAGGTGTGGGCGAAAGCCAACCCCTCAATGGGCATTACCGTTGATATAGAAAAAATTCATATTGCTTGTGAAAGCGCAAAACAAAATCCAGCCGAAGAGAACCTATTCAGGCAGCTTCGTTTGAATCAATGGGTTAAACAGTCGGTGCGCTGGATGCCTATGGAAAAGTGGGATAAATGTGCTTTTACTGTAAACCCAGAAAGTCTTACAGGGCGTGTGTGTTATGGTGGTTTGGACTTATCCTCTACAACCGATATAACAGCATTTGTTCTTGTATTCCCTCCTGAGTATGAGGGAGATAAATATATCATCCTCCCTTTTTTCTGGATTCCAGAAGATAACATGGACCAAAGGGTAAAGCGTGATCATGTTCCCTATGACGTATGGGAGAAGCAGGGGTTCTTACACACCACTGAAGGAAACGTGGTGCATTATGGTTACATCGAAAACTTTATCGAAGAGCTGGGCTTAAAGTACAACATTCGAGAAATTGCTTTTGACCGGTGGGGAGCTGTACAGATGACACAAAACTTAGAGAACCTTGGGTTTACAGTAGTTCCTTTCGGTCAAGGTTTTAAAGATATGAGTCCGCCAACGAAGGAGCTTATGAAGCTTACCTTGGAAGAGAAACTGGCGCATGGTGGTCATCCGGTGCTTCGATGGATGATGGATAACATCTTTATTCGTACTGATCCTGCTGGAAATATCAAGCCGGATAAAGAAAAATCAACTGAAAGAATAGATGGAGCAGTCGCTACCATTATGGCTCTTGACCGAGCAATCCGCAAAGGTGGAACAGGTAACTCTGTTTATGACGGTCGAGGGCTTCTTATTTTGTAGCAAAGGAGAGTGATGCAGATGGGATTGTTTTCTAATATTTTCAAAGCGCGTGATAAGCCGCAAAATCGAACCACAGGAAGCAATTACAGCTTCTTTTTTGGTGGAACAACCAGCGGTAAGCCTGTAAACGAACATACAGCAATGCAAATGACAGCGGTCTATTCATGCGTAAGAATACTTGCAGAGGCTGTGGCAGGGCTCCCCCTACACCTATATAAATACACTGCAAGCGGTGGTAAGGAAAAGGCTCTTTCTCATCCGCTGTATTTTTTATTACATGATGAACCTAACCCAGAGATGAGTTCCTTCGTTTTTCGAGAGACGTTGATGACTCATCTTTTATTATGGGGCAATGCCTATGCACAGATTATTCGAAATGGAAAAGGTGAAGTCATAGCACTGTATCCGTTAATGCCAAATCGAATGTCGGTGGACCGCGATTCCAGTGGTGCTCTTTATTACACCTATACCAGATATTCCGATGAAGCACCTACGATGAATGGAATGACGGTCACACTAAGGCCAAGCGAAGTGCTTCATATTCCTGGCTTAGGATTTGATGGACTAGTAGGGTATTCTCCGATTGCAATGGCTAAGAATGCCATTGGTATGGCCATAGCCTGTGAGGAATATGGAGCTAAGTTTTTCGCAAATGGAGCAGCTCCGGGAGGTGTACTTGAGCATCCTGGAACGATTAAAGACCCACAAAAGGTGCGAGATAGCTGGAATGCCGCCTATCAAGGAAGCAGCAACTCCCATCGTGTGGCAGTGCTTGAGGAAGGGATGAAGTATCAGCCTATTGGTATCTCACCAGAACAAGCTCAGTTTTTAGAGACAAGAAAGTTTCAGATTAATGAAATCGCTCGGATTTTCCGCGTGCCTCCACATATGGTTGGGGACTTGGAAAAATCGAGCTTTTCTAATATTGAGCAACAGTCACTGGAGTTTGTGAAATACACTTTGGACCCCTGGGTGATTCGTTGGGAACAGGCCATCAGCCGATCACTTTTAAGACCAGATGAAAAGAAGCTCTATTTTGCCAAGTTTAATGTGGATGGACTGCTTCGAGGTGATTATGTCTCTCGAATGAACGGGTATGCAACTGCGAGACAGAATGGTTGGATGAGTGCCAATGATATTAGGGAGCTAGAAAACCTTGATCGAATCCCACCTGAGCTTGGCGGGGACTTATATCTAATCAATGGCAATATGACCAAGCTTGCGGACGCAGGCATATTCGCAAATAAAGAAGGAATGGAGGGAAAAAATGAATGAAGAAATTTTGGAATTGGGTGCGTGATGAAGATACACAGTCACGGACCCTCTATCTAAACGGTGCAATTGCTGAGGAGAGTTGGTTTGATGATGATATTACCCCTGCTGCTTTTAAAGCAGAGTTAATGAGTGGCGAGGGTGACATAGTAGTTTGGATTAATTCACCTGGTGGTGATTGTATCGCAGCATCACAGATTTATAACATGCTGATGGATTATAAAGGCAATGTCACCATAAAGATTGATGGCATTGCAGCATCAGCCGCCTCAGTCATTGCCATGGCAGGTACGGAAGTTTTAATGTCTCCAACATCACTGATGATGATCCATAATCCTTTCACCATAGCCATTGGCGATAGCGAGGAGATGCAAAAGGCAATGCAGATGCTGGATGAAGTTAAGGAAAGCATCATCAATGCTTATGAACTTAAAACCGGTTTGTCTAGAACAAGGTTATCTCACCTGATGGATGCTGAAACTTGGCTAAATGCCAATAAGGCAGTCGAGCTTGGTTTTGCAGATAACATTATGTTCAAACCAGGAGAGAGTGCACTACAAGATAGCTTTGTCTTTAGCAGAAGAGCAGTGACCAATTCACTAATGAATAAGCTTCAAAAACCAGTTGTAAAACAGTCAGTCAAGTCGCTTTATGAGCGGCTTAATTTATTGAAATATTAGGAGGAAATGAAAATGAGTAAAATTCTTGAACTGCGTGAAAAGCGCGCAAAAGCATGGGAAGCAGCAAAGGCATTTCTTGATTCAAAGCGTGGTAGTGATGGACTTGTGTCCGCAGAGGATGCCGCAACCTACGACAAAATGGAAGCAGATATTATTAATTTGGGTAAGGAAATCGCAAGGCTGGAGCGCCAAGAAGCTCTTGAAGCAGAGCTTAATAAGCCTGTAAACACACCTCTTACCGAAAAACCAGCTATTCCGGGGATGGATACAAAGACCGGAAGAGCCAGTGATGAGTACAGAAAGGCATTCTGGAACGTAATGCGTAGCAAAACTCCTCGCCATGATGTGCTAAATGCTTTGTCTGTAGGCACTGATTCAGAGGGAGGATATCTTGTTCCTGATGAATTTGAGCGTACCCTAGTTCAAACCCTTGAGGAAGAGAATGTATTCCGTAAACTGGCAAAAATTATTCAGACTTCAAGCGGTGATCGTAAAATCCCGGTTGTGGTGACAAAGGGTACAGCGGCTTGGCTTGATGAAGGTGAGGAGTTTGATGAGAGTGATTCTGTATTTGGCCAGACATCTATCGGTGCCTATAAGCTGGGTACAATGATTAAAGTTTCTGATGAACTTCTCAATGACAGTGTATTTGATCTGGAGAATTATATCTCCACTGAATTTGCCCGTAGAATCGGTGCTAAGGAAGAAGAAGCTTTTTTAGTTGGAGACGGAGATGGAAAACCTACAGGAATTTTCAACGCTACTGGTGGTGCACAGCTTGGAGTGACAGCCGGGTCTGCAACTGCCATTACTGCAGATGAGATTATCGATCTTGTTTATTCCCTGAAGGCTCCTTACAGAAAGAACGCAGTATTCCTGATGAATGATGCAACAGTAAAAGCAATCCGTAAACTGAAAGACGGTCAAGGTCAATATCTGTGGCAGCCTTCTTTAACAGCAGGTACTCCAGATACGTTGCTGAATCGTCCGGTTTACACTTCTGCTTATGCTCCTATTATTGAAGCTGGAGCAAAGACGATTGCCTTCGGTGATTTCGGATACTATTGGATTGCTGACAGACAGGGGCGTTCTTTCAAACGTTTAAATGAACTTTTTGCAACCACAGGGCAGGTTGGTTTCCTTGCGAGCCAGCGTGTAGATGGAAAGCTCATTTTACCTGAAGCCATCAAAGTTCTTCAGCAGAAAGCTTAATGGGAGGTGCAAATGATGAGCTATAACGCAAAGAACTACACCGAACAAGGTGGAGAAAAAACCGTTATTGGTGGAGAACTTGTCATTGAAGAGGGAGCCAAAGTAACTGGGCTCCCTGTTCTTGAAAATCAACCGGCAAGCACTGCGGATACTGTAGAAGCTCTAGTGACGGACTTTAATGCCTTGCTCAGTAAGCTGAAAACTGCAGGAATCATGAATGGAGATACACCTTAGAAAGGATAGTGATGGTGATGACACTTTTAGAAAAAGTTAAAGCAAATCTAATTCTTGAGCACGATCGCGATGATGAACTTCTTCAGATGTACATCACCACCGCTATCGCATATGCCGAGAGTTACCAGCATGTACCGGAAGGTCATTATAATGAGAACACAATGCCGCCAACTACCGAGCAGGCCGTCATTATGCTGTCATCTCACTTCTATGAAAGTCGAGATGGCAGTACTGGCGGCTTTTTTTCTGATAACGTTCAGGCAGGTCAGCAAGTTTGGAACACTGTAAATTTACTGCTTAGACTTGACCGAGATTGGAAGGTGTAGAGTATGAGTTTTGGAAAAATGAATACCTTTATCGATCTCATTTCTGTTGAAAGAACGAAAGACAGTGAAGGCTTTGGTAAATCTAAGGACACCATCCTCGCTTCCGTTCGTGCTTATAAGGAAGATCGTCATGGAAATGAAAAGTGGACTAACCGAGCGGCATTTTCTGAAGCAACTGCGCTGTTTCGTTTTCGTAGGATACCTGATGTTGAGGTATCTACCAATATGGTGATTGTGTGTAATGATGGCCGCTATGAGATTACAAATGTTGAAGATGTAAAAGGTCGAGGCATGTATATTGAAGCCTTGGCAAAAAAGGTGGTGGGGTCAAGTGGCTAAGGTACAAGTAAAAATACCTGAGGATTTTCTTTTAAAGCTTTCAAAGCTTGGCGATAAGACGGATGAAATCATCCCAAAGGTACTTGAGTCAGGCGGGGAAATCGTTTTGGAAAAGGTTAGATCTAATTTGCAAGCTGTAGTTGGTAGCGGAACAAAAGAAAAAAGTCGGTCTACAGGTGAGCTTATTAGTTCGTTGGGTCTCTCTCCTGCTAAAGTGGACCGAAATGGCAATTTCAACGTGAAGATAGGTTTTAAGGAGCCACGAAGAAGCGGCGAAAGTAACGCTAAGATTGCCAATATCATCGAATACGGAAAATCGGGTCAGCCTCCAAAACCATTTTTAAAGCCTGCAAGAAGGGCTTCAAGAAAAGCATGTATTGACGCTATGAAGAAGAGGTTTGAGCAGGAGGTCGAAAACTTATGAGTATATTAAATGAACTTAATCTCATAGCAGATTTGTGCGGTATCCCGGTAGAAACAGGAAGATTTTCTGGTGTTCCTCCTGATACTTATCTTGTGATTACACCTCTTATTGATTTGTTTGAGGTTCATGCAGATAACACACCGGGATATGAAGTACAGGAAGCCAGACTTTCCTTATTTGTGAAAGGCAGTTATACAGCTATAAAAAATGCCATTGTCCGCACTCTTCTAGGTGCGGATTTTACGATAACGGATCGTCGATACATCGGACATGAGGATGATACCGATTATCACCATTATGCCATAGATGTGGCTAAACCATATGAATTTCAATTGGAAAAGGAGGAATAAAACATGGCTACAATCGGTCTGGATAGACTTTATTATGCAAAAATCACCGAAGATGACAACGGTGATGAAACCTATGATACACCGATGCCGCTAGCAAAAGCAATCAGTGCAGAACTTTCCGTTGAGCTTGCTGAGGCCACTCTTTATGCCGATGATGGTGCCGCTGAAATTGTCAAAGAATTTAAAAGTGGTACCCTTACTCTCGGTATTGATGATATAGGGGTAACAGCTGCAGGAGATTTAACAGGAGCAACCATTGATGACAACCATGTACTCATTTCAACCAGTGAGGATGGCGGGGCTCCTGTTGCAATTGGCTTTAGAGCACAAAAGGCAAACGGTAAATACCGATACTTTTGGCTGTATCGTGTGAAGTTTGGAATTCCTGCAACAAACTTGGCGACCAAAGGTGATAGTATTACTTTCTCAACTCCGACCATTGAAGGAACAGTACTTCGTAGAAATAAGCTGGATGGTCAGGGTAAGCATCCATGGAAAGCAGAAGTAAACGAGGGTGATGAGGGCGTAACCCAGGCAATTATTAATGGTTGGTATAGCGAAGTGTATGAGCCTACATTTGCTGCTTCTGGCGGAAGTGGAGAATAAGGGGGGATTGGAATGGATAACGAAAGAAGTGCAAAGATCAATATTGGCGGGCAGGAGTATGAGCTTATTCTTACCACTAAAGCCACAAAAGAAATTGCTGGGAGATATGGCGGTCTTGAAAATTTGGGTGAGAAATTACTGAAGTCTGAGAACTTCGAAATGGCACTGGATGAAATAGTCTGGCTGATAACTTTAATGGCCAATCAGAGCCTACTCATTCACAACCTTCGAAATCCAGATAACAAAAAGCCGCTGCTTACTCAAGAAGAAGTTGAACTTCTCACATCTCCTTTGGAACTAGCTACTTATAAGAATGCTTTGACAGAAGCAATGTTTAAGGGAACCAAGAGAAATGTAGAATCTGAAGATGACTCAAAAAACGTTTAAACCGGGTAAACGAGAATGAACTCTTTACCCGGCTTTTATATTACGGGACAGTTCATTTAAATCGTACCGAAGAGGAAACATGGCTTACACCTATTGGCTTGCTTATGGATTTATGGGAGTGCCATAAGCAGTTTCTTGGAATGTCCAAACCAAAACGGAAGATTTACATCGATGACATTATTCCTTATGGTATTTGATCTTTCAAAAGAAAGGAGGCGGTAATCTTGGCAGATAATTTTGGTTTAAAAATCGGAGTGGAAGGCGAAAAGGAATTCAAAAATGCACTTCGTGACATTAACCAAGCATTTAAAGTATTAGGTAGTGAGATGGCTCTAGTCAGTTCCCAGTTTAATAAAAACGATAAATCCATCCAAGCCTTAACTGCAAGAAATGAAGTATTAGAAAAATCCATTGATGCACAAAAAGAAAAAATAGAGACACTACGTGCTGCCCTAGATAACGCCTCTACTTCTTTTGGAGAAAACGATCGTAGAACCCAAAACTGGCAGATTCAACTAAATAAAGCATTGGCTGAACTTAATGGCATGGAGCGGGAACTTGAAAATAACCATAAAGCGCTACGAGACCATGCCGACGCCACAGATGACAGTGCTGATAACATGGAAGATGCCGCTGATGCAGCCAATGAACTTGCAGATAATGTTGATGATGTTGGCGATGAAATGGATGATGCTAGCAAGAAAACCTCTGTTTTTGGAGATGTACTTAAAGCAAATTTGTTATCAGAAGCCATAATTGGTGGGGTAAAAGCTTTAGGCTCAGCCATTGCGGGAATTGGAAAAGCCTTTATAGGCGCTATGAAAGATGGCGTTGAGTACAACGCTCAAATGGAAAACTACACAGCTTCCTTTACCACCATGCTTGGTGATGAGGCTAAAGCTCAAAAGCTGGTTAATGATCTGAAAAAAGAAGCAGCAGCTACACCATTTGGAATGCAGGATCTTGCCCAATCAGCTCAAACCCTTATGAGCTTTGGTATGTCTGCAGAAGAAGCTCAAAAACGCATGAAGCAGCTGGGTGATATATCTCAGGGAGATGCCGAGAAGTTCAAAAGCCTGACACTGGCATTTGCACAAATGTCCTCTACTGGTAAGTTAACCGGACAGGACTTGATGCAAATGATTAATGCAGGATTTAACCCACTAGAGGAGATCTCGCGTAAGACAGGAAAATCCATTGGTGAACTTAAGGATGAAATGTCCAAAGGGGCAATATCTGCAGATATGGTCGCAGAAGCGTTTGCCTCAGCTACATCGGAAGGTGGGCGTTTCTATGGGTCAATGGAAGCTCAGTCAAAAACCTTTTCTGGGCAGATGGCAACTCTCGAAGATGGTGTTGCTTCATTGAAGGGCCAACTTGCTGAAGGTTTAACAACTATGCTTTCCGGTACCGTTCTTCCCATGGTTAATGGTTGGATTGATGAATTATCTCAAGCTTTTGAGAAAGACGGTGTCCAAGGCTTAATTGATGCTTTTGGAGGAATCTTAGAGGAAGCAGTTCAGTTTATATCTGAGCAGTTGCCAATTGTAGTAGATATTGCTTCGCAGATTATTATTTCTCTGGTTCAAGGGCTTACCTCTGCACTACCGCAAATAACAGAAGCCGCAGTCATGCTACTGATGACATTAGTCAATGGAATCATTGAAACACTTCCAGCGCTAATTACAGCAGGTATTCAAATGATTGGCACCATAATAAGTGGAATTGCAGAAGCTCTGCCACAGTTAATTCCCGCTGCAGTTTCAGCGGTGGTACAAATCGTACAGGGGCTTTTGGATAACCTTCCTATGGTTTTAGAAGCAGCTCTGCAACTTGTACTTGGATTAACTCAAGGTATTTTAGATGCCCTTCCAGTGCTGATCGCGGCTTTGCCAGCCATTATTACTGGCATAGTAGATTTTGTTATAGGCGCAATACCTCAAATAATCGAGGCTGGTATTCAGCTTCTGACATCTTTAATTGGTGCTTTGCCAGAAATCATTACCGCCATTGTAGAAGCAATTCCTCAGATTGTTGACGGATTAATCACAGCGATTTTGGGCTCAATCCCACAGCTTATTGATGCTGGGGTTCAACTGCTAGTGGCACTGATTCAAAATCTACCACTAATTATTACAACAGTTATTACCGCTATACCAAAGATTGTATCCTCCCTTGTGAATGCTATTATTGGCAGCATACCACAGATCATTCAAGCAGGAATCATGCTGTTGGTTTCGCTGATTAAGAACCTTCCAGCAATTATAGTAGAGGTTGTTAAAGCAGTGCCACAAATTATTGCGGCACTGGTTAAAGGTTTTACAGGATCTATTTGGCAAATTGCCCAGGTTGGGACCAATTTAATCAAAGGTTTGTGGCAGGGTATTTCAGATGCCGGAGCCTGGCTTTGGGATAAAATCTCAGGTTTTTTTGGTGGTGTAGTAGATAAAATAAAAAAATTCTTTGGAATTCGATCGCCATCTACATTGTTTGCTGGAATTGGCGAAAACATGGGAGAGGGTATTGGTGTCGGTTTTGAAAAAGCCATGAATAGTGTTAGCCAGGATATGCAAAACGCTATCCCTACTGATTTTGACATTAACCCTAATCTGAATATGAATGGAGCCGGTTTTAGTAGCGGATATGGAACAATTGGAGGGTCATTAATTACGATACAGCAGATGATTGTTCGAAGTGAAGACGATATTCGGAAGATTTCACAGGAGTTATACAATTTGATGCAGACAGGATCTCGAGCACAAGGAAGATTTATAACTGCGTAAAGGAGGGCGATGTATGGGCTTTATTTATAACGGTATTAACTCAAAGAATATGAAGATAAAAGCAAGGCTCACAAGTTGGCAGGCATCTCCCGCATTAAGAAACGCGTATGAGGTTGTTCCGGGGAAGGCAGGGGTTGCTGACTTTGGTTGTGATATCTCAGAGCGGATCATTACGATTAGCTGTAGCATATATCCTCAAAAGAGCTTTGCAGATTTAGTGAGCGTGTTAGATGATCTTGCAGAGTGGCTCAACCCAATGAACGGACTTAAGCAGCTTATATTAGAGGATATTCCGAATCGATTCTTTTATGCTCGCCTCACTGAACAAGTAGACTGCGAGAGATTACTTAGAACTGCAGGTGCCTTTGAGTTGAAGTTTATCTGCCCTGATCCTCACGCTTATGCGCTGACAGATGAACAATTCACGATTTCAAGTGTTGGAACTCATGAGCTCCAAAGAATAACCGGGAATACAGATTCAGAACCGATATATCAACTTAAGGGCACAATCAGTGGATCTACATCCACATATATTTCTATTACCACGAATGGAGAGGAACTTCGAGTGGTTGGAGCTTTGACGGCAGATGAAGTGCTTGTAATTGATAGCGGATTAGTGACAGCAAAAATAACCGATGCCAACGGAAATACACTTCGAAATGGGCTTCCAGTCCTGGATGAGTTAAACTTCCCTGTACTTCACAAAGGTGAAAATGAAATAACAGTATCAGCTGTGGGAGCAACATTTTCGGAGCTGAAGATTCTGGCCAAAAGCAGATGGAGGTGATCTGGTGGCAATTAAATCAATCTTAACATCACAGACGGATTTTACGGGTGAGTTTCCTGTAAGCGAGAAGACAGTTGCTCTGTGGCGATTTAATGAAGCCGCACCAGATAGCAACAACATGCTTACAGATGACTCCGGTCATAACAGAAACTTCTTTGTATCCGGATGGTCAGGCACATCCGCCAACTTGTTATCCGGTAGATTAGGAAGATATTTCAGGCAGAATATCATTAATCCAACAAGTGAAAAGACTCATTTAGTGGCTACCAATGACGGTAGCTTTTTTAGTGATTTAGGTGAAAAGATTGTTGTTGGCGGATGGATAAATCCAACTACTTATTCTGTAGGGCAGACATATATCCCGATTTTTAATACTAGACAAGGGCCTGGTCAGCCAATTTTTTATGTTTCTTTATTTCAGGGAAGGTTGCGATTAATGCTGTATAATGCCTCAGGCTCCTTGATATATGATCAGACCGAAACGCCTACTATTACCCTAAAGAATAACGGGTGGTACTTTATCGCTTCTGTTATCGAGGTAAACAACAAAAGGGTGCAGAACTTACTTTGTGACCGAAGTGATGGCGCTGTTTGGCAATCTCCAGTTCGAACATTCACTGGAGACTTAAATCAATCTTGTGTTGCGGATATAGTGATGGGGATGCATGCAAATACCTATTATTACGCAGGAGGATTTGATGACTGGTTTTATGAAAAAGATTCTTTACTTACCATGGAGGATCTTATTTCCTATTTCAAATTTTCAATTTTGGCAAACGGTGGTGACAGTGCTGCTGATGTAGATGCTCTTGCGGATCCTGGCTCTGTCATGTTGAAAGCAACAAGCGGAGTCTATGCACAAAGTGGTCAGCTTTTTACGATAGCAGCTGCCTGTAGTCTTGCAGGAACGGGCAGGGTATCAGTTACAAGTGAATACACCGCAGGTATAACAGCCATAAGCCTAGTGGAAACTTCTACATCAGACGATCTGTCTAGCTGGACTGAATGGCAGGCCGTTGGAGCAAGCGGGGAACTGCAGTCGCCTAACAGAGAATATATCCGCTATCGAATTACATTATCTACTCAAGACACCAGTAGAACTCCTAAACTTCTTGAAATACAACTACATGATATACCAAAACCACCTTATGAGAGACTTGGATTTGCCAGACCAGTTGTGTTGGATACTAACGGTGCTTGGGAAGCAGTGCTAGAGAATGCCTTTGATATCATAGTGACAAGTGAAGTGAATGGCGCTGATATTCTGGAGTTTAAACTGCCATTTCATGATTCCAAGCGAGTGACATTAGACAATGAAAAACAGGTGCAGATCGTCAATGATGTTTATCGTATTCGAACTATAACAGATGAGAAAAGTTCAGATGGTAGAGTTGTAACTCAAGTATATGCGGAAGCTGCCTTTTATGATCTTTCCTTTAGCGCTGAAAAAGAACCCATGGAATTTGTCGCAGAGACACCGGAAGTTCCTATGCGCTATGCCTTACTTGGTACTGGCTGGTCATTAGGAAATGTCACTGTCAGTACAAAACGAACATGGCAATCAACAGAAAAGAATGCATTAGCTATACTACGAACAATACAGAATATTCATGGTGGTGACTTGATTTTCGATAGTGCCAATCGTTTGGTACACCTTTTGACATTTGGCGGTACGGATAGCGGGGCCTTATTCTGCTATAGAAAGAACATGAAAAGTATACAGCGCGTGGTGGATACAAGAAGTCTAATTACCAGGCTTTATGCTTATGGTAAAGATGGCATGACGTTTGCCTCCATCAATGGTAATAAGGAGTATGTTGAGGATTATAGCTATTCATCAGAAGTCAGAGTAGGAACGCTGGATGCTTCATCAATTAGTAACCCTTATCAGCTGCTTGAGTTTGCCAATATGCGCTTAGCTCAGTATGCGAAGCCACGAATCTCATATGTTCTCTCTGCAATGGACTTATCAGTGCTAACAGGATATGAGCATGAGGCATGGAAACTAGGTGACATAGTAACTGTAGATGATAAAGATTTGAAGTTATCTGTCAAAACTCGTGTAGTTCGCAGACAATATAATCTACAAGAACCATGGAAAACAGTGCTGGAGCTATCAACAACTTTAAGAGAATTAGGAGATTCCTCTGCTGGGTGGGATAAAGCAGCCGATATTTTATCTTCCACTGATGTTCTTGACCGTCAGGAATTAAAAGACTTGGTGCCTTTTAATCATCTACGAAATTCACGAGCTGATGATGGTCTAACCTATTGGTTAAGTTCAGGTTTTACAGTTGACCCTAATAATGGTGTATCAGGAACAGCTTCCTTTAAAGCTGAGGGCGTTTTAGGGATGACGAAAAGTCTATCCCAGACCGTTTATCCTGCCAGTAGGAAGAGTTACACTTTCTCAGCGCAGATTGCATCGGAAAACCTTCAGAAAGGGCCAAACGGGCAAGTTGGGATTGAAGTTGTCATTGAATATGAGGATGGGTCGACAGAAACCAGGTTTATCGATCTCTTTTAGGAAGGAGGCAGTGCTATGGCTTATTTTTCACAGACAGCACATGCTATTACACCGAGAGGTATTGGAAAGATAAAGTCGCTTACCATCCGTCTTTTCATTACTGATTGTTCTGGTGAGGTGTTCTTTACAGATATGCTTTTGCAAGGTGGTTCTGTTGCTACGGGCTGGATTGGTCATGTATCAGAAATTAAGTGGACGTTGGATGGGTAGGTGGTGCAGATGCCAGTTACATTTACCAGGTTTGCTGAGACGATTCATTGTAAAGAGGATAAACGAGTAGTAAGCGTAACAGTGAAACTACTTCTTGGAGATTGCACAGGTACTGTTTATTTCACTGATATTCAGGCTCAGGAAGGTGATCGTCTAACCGGTTATACAATTAATACAGAAACGATGCTTCAAAAATTCCGGGAGGGCGGTGTTATTGTTCCCGCTCGTTTTTATAACGGAGTGGTTCGTAGCGGAGAGACGGTTATTCTCTTCAATCTGGGTTCAACTTCCACAGGTCTTGACTGTCATATCTATCCTATACAGAATATGGCTGCGGGTAGTATCCAATTGTCTCAAGGGGCAGGGGCGCATAGGGTAAAGTTTAAAGAGGTCGCTAGCCCAGGCGATACCTTTTCACTACTAGCATCAACCAGACAGTGTTTAAAGAATGGAAATCCAACTGATAAGGAAGGATTTTTTCAATATACAGCATCCGGTGATAGCAAACATGTGGTGAAGCTAGAGGACAGAAAATCAGCTCGGTTATTGTTCGAATTTCAAGAAATGCAGGAAGGAAGTGAGCGCCCTTGATTGATTACCTAAAAGGTAAGCGGTGCATGGTTTGGAGTTTCATGGGAAATGCCCGCATGTATCAGGCGCTACGAGACTATGGCGATCGAATTGATACGGTGGGTATTTTTACTTTTGAAGTGGATATCACCGGGACCATAACAGAAACAGGAACAAGCATATCCAGTATGCTTACTTACATTAACCGCTGGCCTCATATCAAATGGCTACTTACAATCATGAATCATGGTACGGCTTCTATTTTTACAGCCCTTAGAAATAACACCAATGGTGCAAAGGATAAATTTCTTACTGAGATTATTCGCATCATGAATAAGTATCCTTGGTGTGCTGGAGTGGATATAGACTTGGAACGTGGAGGTGGCTATGAAAACAAGGATGCTGCTAATGATCTATTTCGAGACATATATAACACTGTCAAAGCCTATGATTCTTCGAAACTCGTAAATATTTGTCTACCGGGCATGACTGGAGTACAAGGCTCGGTTGGTGGCGAAAACTGGTGTGTTTATGAAGACTTGAATCCCTATTGTGATACAGCAACGATTATGAGTTATGGCATGGCATGGGCAGGATCTGCACCGGGTCCGGTATCTCCCAGGGATTGGTTGGAAGGCATTTATGATTATGCAGTCCGGGTTATGACTCCTGAAAAAATTTTTTTAGGACTGCCTGCATATGGTTGGAACTGGAGAATCCACGATACACCAGAAAATCTGGGCATCACTTATCGTGGGATTTCAAACACATATTATGCGGCACAGCTTTGGATGACAGGGGGATATAACTTTACAGATGATGGACCACCACAGCCCATGATTCCTATCATAGCGTATTGGGATGATTATGATAAGGTGCCTTGGGCCTTGCCACATGTGTATGACTACATGGAAGGCTGGGATGCAGTTTCAAGAACCTATCCTTTACTGGGTGAAACTTATAACCGTCGCAGGTATTTGACTGCCTACAGCAAGCAGCAAAAAACTGAATTTGGCACGATATATGTAGATCGTAGTGGCGGAACCCCTGATAGCTATACTGATAATGTATCGGTTTCTTCTCAAATGATAACACTTGGTGAAGAAGGTGAAGCCGAATACGAATTTGAAATTTCATCTGCTGGTATTTATGATGTAGCCATTCGCATCTCATTTCCCTTCTGGGATAAGAATAGTATTCATGTTTCACTTGACGGGACAAGTAAGGTATTTAGCGAGAATAGGCTGTGGTGGCCATACTGGCGAACAACTTGTTGGCTTTCTTTGGTTTCTGGTGTATTTCTTTCAGCTGGTATCCATACTGTCAGCGTTAGTAGCTCAGTACCAGGTGTGCAGTTCTATGGATTTCGAGTATGTTCGAGTTTTTCTGAAGAACCTTCTGCTGGAGAGGCAGAGTTTATGCTATCCCCTCGCAAATTTAAAGATGTGAACGGTTTAATGGCTGAACCCGATAAAGGTTTTATATTGACCACTGAGGTGCTACGCAGAAAGCCTGATTCAGCACTAATTTGGTATGAAGACTTCAGAGATGACAATCCACTTCCCTCCAGCTACTGGACAGCACTTAGCGGCGAGTGGCAGGTATGGCAAAATCAAAATGATCCCGCCAGTCGTCCCTATTCGCAGCTTGACGGGTATGGCCAAGTGGCGTGGAAGTATAGCGGGTTTTCAGATGTTCATTTGCGGGCAAGGTTGGCCTTTACTCCAGAGGGAAGTGGTCGTGCAGGCATTTTTTGTGGTAATGTCTTTTGCTGTTTAAACTTTAATACACAGCGTATTGAACTATATAATGGTTCTTCTCTAATCGGCAGTTATGCCACTGAAATCGTTAAAACGGCATCAGCAGATCTTCGCTCAAATCCAAGAATGTACACCATTGAAATGAGGATACGAGGTAACTCTGTGAGGGTTTATTCTGGAGCAAGCAATGTTTTGCGCTTTACAGCGACGCTTAGTGGTTTTTCAGGAGGGTATGCCGGGGTTCGGTCTGATGGACGTATTCTATGCGAATTACTTAGACTGGGAGATGCCTGGACTTATGAACCTTATGAAAGGTTTGATGTAACCTTCCCGGATGGAACCACAACTGAGTATGGGCGGCTGGCAAGAACCGGTGTAACATGGGATAGTGAGTTTCAGGTTTTCACAGTTAACAATGATGTGGAGGAAGCTTCTACACGAAACCAGGACATCTCTATGGATTATGATTTCTTCCATTCAGGGCTTTTGCCGCTGGCCTGTGGAAATGATTATTCAGTAAAAATCGTGCCCAAGGACATCAATGTCTGGATTTCACGTTTGTTTCTTGGAGATGCTGACGGTTTTTCTATTCTTTATTATCAGGATGTAGACAGCCTTGTTTATTGGGCAAACGAGGCAGCGTATCGATGGAAGCTTAGAGGAATTGCCATATGGTCTTTAGGACAGGAGGATATGAGACTTTGGGAGGCACTGCCTAAACAAATATAATTAACGATTCAGGAGTGTTTGCGAAAAATTGCAGGCACTCTTTTTATATATTCACCAATCATGAAGGAGGTAAAAATCATGAAGGAAATATGGAATTGGGTACAAGCTGCACTTACAGCATTTGGTGGATTCTTGGGCTGGTTTTTAGGAGGTTTTGATGGTTTTTTATATGCATTAGTGGCATTGATGGTAGCTGATTATATCACTGGTGTCATGTGTGCCATTGTTGATAAGAAGCTATCTAGTGAGATCGGATTTAGGGGCATCTTTAAGAAGGTGCTTATTTTTGTTTTGGTCGGAATTGGACATATGATTGATACGAACCTTATCGGAGAGGGTAGCGTGCTCCGGACAGCCATTATCTTTTTCTATTGCTCCAATGAAGGAATATCTATGCTAGAAAATGCTGGTCGACTAGGACTGCCAATACCAGAACAGTTAAAAGACATTCTTGTACAGTTGCATAACAAAGGAGGAAATGAGTAATGAATCTGAGGAAACTTATTCTAACTGAAAATGCGTGTTATAAGGCAGGCAGAAAGATTACACCGAAGGGCATTATGGTTCATAGCACTGGTGCAAATAATCCGTATCTTCGTAGATACGTTGGACCGGACGATGGCCTGTTGGGTGTAAACGAGTACAACAATCACTGGAATCAGGATAAACCAGGTGGGAGGCAAGTATGTGTTCATGCATTCATTGGAAAGCTTAAGGATGGTTCAATTGCCACTTATCAAACCCTGCCATGGAACCATCGTGGATGGCATGCAGGTGGAAAGGCAAACGATACTCATATTGGTTTTGAAATCTGCGAGGACGGTTTGACCGATGCCGCGTATTTTAATGCGGTTTATAAGGAAGCGGTAGAACTGTGTGTGTATCTCTGCAAGCTCTATAACTTGACCGAAAAAGATGTTATTGGTCACTGTGAAGGATATCAAAAAGGCATAGCAAGTAATCATGGCGATCCGAAAAACTGGTTTCCAAAGCATGGAAAAGGCATGGATACCTTCAGAGCGGATGTGAAAAAGCTATTAAGTGAAGGAGAGAAGCCTGCAGAACAGGAGAAAAAGAAATATTATCGTGTGCAAATCGGTGCCTATTCTGTAAAAGCCAATGCGGAAGCGCAACTTGCCAAAGCTAAGAAAGCTGGTTTTACCGATGCCTTTATTAAGTACGATTAACGAACAGCTAATTTTTATGACCCGAGGAGTATAACAGCTCTTTGGGTCATTTTTTTTGCCTTTTAGGGGTTCGAATCATCAAGGATTTTTGCATATAGGTGCAGGGTTTTCCCTGTAGAAATGGAGGTTGCCTATATGCAGATAACTAAAATTACAGATAAACAAGATTTACTATTAAATCCAAAAAAGAAATATTTAAGTGCTGAGGTGCTTCAAAGAGAATTTGATTATTATAGAGCAGAAAAATTGCTTAGAAAGATGCTCGAAAAAGGCTTAATAACGGAAGTGGAATTCAACAAAATAGACGCACTAAATCGCCAAACTTTCTCTCCATTTTTGAAGGAGATAATGCCCTCAAATCGTTGATATATAAGGGTTTCAGAGGTAATATGTGACCTACCAAGAAGGAGGTGAGAGGATGAAAAAGATAACGAAAATAGAAGGAAATACGGCCAACTCTTTTATTAAGCCAAAAACACGAGTAGTTGCCTACTGTCGAGTTTCTACAGGCAGTGATGAACAACTTGTCAGCTTGCAAGCACAAAAGGCCCATTATGAGAGCTATATAAAGGCTAATCCAGAATGGGAATACGCAGGCTTATATTATGACGAGGGTATCAGCGGCACGAAAAAGGAAAACCGCTCTGACCTACTTAGAATGTTATCAGACTGTGAAACTGGGAGAATTGACTTAATTATTACAAAGTCAATTAGCCGATTTGCCAGAAATACTACAGATTGCTTGGAGATGGTTCGAAAACTGATCGACCTTGGGGTTCATATCTATTTTGAGAAGGAAAACATCAATACGAGTTCAATGGAGAGCGAATTGATGCTCTCCATTTTAAGTGGGCTTGCAGAAAGTGAGTCAATTTCCATTTCCGAAAATACGAAGTGGGCCATTCAAAGACGATTCCAAAACGGAACCTTTAAAATTTCCTACCCACCATATGGGTATCAAAACATTGACGGTCAGATGATAATAAACCCCAAGCAAGCTGAAATTGTGAAGTACATTTTTGCAGAGGTATTATCGGGCAAAGGCACACAGAAAGTTGCAAATGATCTTAATCAAAAGGGTATCCCTTCAAAAAGAGGTGGTCGTTGGACAGCTACTACGATTAGAGGGATTCTGACCAATGAAAAATATACTGGCGATGTTATTTTGCAAAAGACTTATACTGATAGCCATTTTAACAGGCACACCAATTATGGTGAAAAAAATATGTATCTAGTAGAAAACCACCATGAGGCAATTATCAGCCCTGAAGATTTTGAAGCTGTAGATGCCATTCTCAATCAGAGAGCCAAGGAAAAAGGAATCGAAAAACGCAACAGTAAATATCTAAACCGATATTCCTTTTCTAGCAAAATTATCTGCTCGGAATGTGGCAGTACCTTTAAAAGACGGATTCATTCATCTGGTACAAGAAAATACATTGCTTGGTGCTGCAGTAAGCATATCAGCAATATAACGGAATGTTCCATGCAGTTCATTCGAGATGAAGATATAAAGACTGCATTTGTTACGATGATGAATAAACTCATATTCGGTCAGAAGTTTATATTAAGACCACTTTTTCATGGGTTACGTAACCAAAACAATGCAGCGAGTTTTCGTAGAATTGAAGAGTTGGAAACTAAAATTGAAAACAACATGGAGCAGAGCCAAGTACTGACAGGTTTAATGGCCAAAGGGTATCTGGAACCTGCTCTGTTTAATAAAGAAAAGAATGCACTGGAGGCAGAAAGAGAAAGGCTTCTTGCCGAAAAGGATCAACTTACTCGTTCCGTCAATGGCAATTTTGCTAAAGTAGATGAAGTTGACCGTCTGCTTAAGTTTGCCACTAAGTCCAAAATGCTCACAGCTTATGAGGATGAGTTGTTTGAAGATTACGTAGAGAGGATTATTGTCTTTTCACGGGAGGAAGTAGGTTTTGAATTAAAATGTGGAATCACATTGAAGGAAAGGTTGGTGAATTAGATGGGTCACACACCCTATGGATATAGAATTGAAGATGGAAAAGCTGTTGTGGATGAAAAGACTTCTGAGCAGGTAAAAGAATTATTTTCCGGATACTTGGCAGGCCTTTCTTTGAAGGAAGCTGCTAAAAAAGCTGGGATAGATTGTTATCATGCCACAGCAGGTAAGATGTTGCAGAACAAGCACTACCTAGGCGATGAATTTTACCCTCCCATTATTGATGAGGAGACATTTGAAAAAGCCAGAGAAGAAAAACGAAAACGAGCAGAAAAGCTCGGGAGGATAAGGGAACCTAAAGATGAACCGAAAACGGATTACCCTGTAAAGTTCAAAGCAAAACCTCTGGTGCAAAAATATGAAGACCCATACAAGCAGGCGGAATATGCCTACAGTTTGATAGAAAGTGAGGTGTAACAAGTGGCAGTGAGTAGAAATGTCACAGTGATTCCGGCAATTAAACGAGTCGGAAATAATAAAACTAGTGAGAGCAAACCCAAAATACGAGTGGCTGCTTACTGTCGTGTTTCAACGGATAGTGAGGAGCAGGCTTCAAGTTATGAAATTCAGATTGAACATTATACAAACTATATTAAGAAAAACAAGGAATGGGAATTGGCAGGGATTTTTGCGGATGATGGTATCACAGGTACAAATACCAAAAAGCGTGAAGAGTTCAACCGCATGATTGAGGAATGTATGGCAGGAAAAATAGACATGATCATTACAAAATCCATCAGCCGATTTGCCAGAAACACGTTAGACTGCCTTAAATACATCCGTCAGTTAAAAGATAAAAACATCGCTGTATTCTTTGAAAAAGAAAATATCAACACCATGGATTCCAAGGGTGAAATTATGCTGACTATTATGGCTTCCCTTGCCCAACAGGAAAGCCAATCCTTAAGTCAGAACGTTAAGCTGGGCATTCAGTATCGATATCAACAAGGTGAAGTCCAGGTCAACCATAAGCGTTTCCTTGGATACACCAAGGATGAAAACAAGCAACTAGTCATCGACCCCGAGGGTGCAGAGGTTGTTAAACGGATTTATAGAGAGTACCTTGAAGGAGCTAGTCTTTTACAAATATCAAGAGGACTAGAAGCAGACGGTATTCTTACAGCGGCAGGCAAAGCCAAATGGAGACCAGAAACACTAAAAAAGATATTGCAGAATGAAAAGTACATCGGTGATGCCCTTCTACAAAAGACATATACGGTTGATTTCCTTTCTAAAAAGCGGGTCAAGAATAACGGCATCGTTCCCCAGTATTATGTAGAAAACAGCCATGAGCCGATTATTCCAAGGGAGCTTTTTATGCAAGTTCAAGAAGAGATGGTTCGAAGAGCAAATCTTCGTGGCCGCAAAGGCGGTAAAAAGCGAGTCTATAGCAGCAAGTATGCTTTATCGAGTATTGTTTACTGCGGACACTGCGGCGATATTTACCGACGGGTACATTGGAATAACAGAGGCTACAAGTCTATTGTTTGGAGATGTGTTAGCCGATTGGAGGAAAAAGGGTCTGAATGCACTGCTCCTACCATAAACGAGGAAACATTGCAGACAGCAGTGGTCAAGGCTATTAACGAGCTTTTGGCTAACAAAGAACCCTTCCTCTCAACCTTGCAGAAAAACATAGCTACTGTATTTAATGAAGAAAATGATAATGCCACCGATGATATTGAAGGCAAATTGGAAGAATTACAACAACAGCTTCTTATACAAGCAAAGTCCAAGAATGACTATGAAGATGTGGCTGATGAAATTTACCGCCTTCGAGAATTGAAGCAAAATGCACTTGCAGAGAATGCAGAGCGTGAAGGAAAAAGGCAACGAATCGCTGAAATGACTGATTTCTTAAATGAACAATCCTGCGAGTTGGAGGAATATGATGAGCAATTAGTAAGGCGGCTTATTGAAAAAGTTACGGTATTTGATGATAAGCTCACTGTTGAATTTAAATCAGGTGTTGAAATAGATATTGAGATATAGGATATCAGAAATGGCGACCAATTGAGAGGTGTTACTTCCTTGATTGGTGGCTTTTCTTATTTACGGATTGACTTTGACTGTGAATATACGTATAATAATATCAACAATGTTGTTGATATTATTATTAATAAGGAGTGGACAACATGATTGATGTAAATGAGCTATTGGAAGAAGCTATTAGAGAAACTGAAAATCTAAATGATGGCGAAGTTTTTCTTGTTAAAGATTTATTCAAGGGATATGTGTGGAATAGGATACCCAGAAAGGATCGACTTCTGCTTGGAACGTTATTTTTAAACCATGTTAGCAAAATGAATGGTAATTTAAAGGCTATTGAAAAGACTTCATCTAATCAGCAGAGGTATAAAAAGACAATTGATAAGTTTTAACTATCTTTTGTGAAATTAAAAAAATTATAAATATGTTGAGTAGAAGCAAAAGATTTGGCTTGGAATTTTTACAGCAGTGAATCGATAAAAGGAGCATGCTTGATGGTAGATAATATTATTAAATCAGTAGCAGAGAAATTATCCTCTCTGTCTTATATAGAAGGTATTGTTTTAGGTGGTTCACGTGCAAGGGGCACCCATACAGAGGATTCGGATATAGATATCGGCATCTATTACAATTCAGAATCATTTGACATAAATACTATTAATCAATTCGCTACAAAGCTGGATGATGAGCATAGAAATAACCTTGTTGTACCTCCCGGAGCATGGGGTGATTGGATTAATGGCGGCGGATGGTTAGTCATAAACGGGTATCATGTGGATTTAATTTTACGTGATATTAAACGTGTGGAACAAATAATGAAAGATACAGAGCACGGAATTGTTACTGCCAATTATCAGACTGGGCATCCCCATGGTTATATTAGTGCAATGTATCGAGGAGAATTAGCGATTAGCAAAATACTATATGCTAAGAATGAAAGCTTATGCGAATTAAAAAAACAGGCAGAAACTTATCCCAATGCTTTGCAGAAAAGTTTAGTTAACTTTTTTATGTTTGAAGCAGGGTTCTCTTTAATGTTTGTAAAAGCAAATTCGGGAACAGACGATAAATATTATATTGCGGGTCATGTTTTTCGTATAGTTTCATGTTTAAATCAAGTGTTATTTGCATGTAATAATGCTTATTGTATCAACGAAAAGAAAGCTATAAAACTGCTTGAAACTTTTGAACATAAACCTGAAAAATATACCGAGAAGGTAAATCATATTTTTGAAGTACTCGGTATCTCACTTTTTGAATGCTACGACATGACCGAGAAGCTTTATAATGAAGTGAATGAAATTGTATCGGAGATAAATAACTTTTTAAACGAGGAGAGTTCAGATGAAAGAAAACAAATATGATGATAATATATTTTTTCAAAAATACAGTCAAATGAGTCGCTCGCAGAAAGGACTGGCTGGTGCGGGAGAATGGGAGACTTTGAAAAAGATGCTACCTGATTTTAAGGGTAAGCGTGTGCTTGATTTAGGATGCGGCTATGGATGGCACTGTATATATGCGATGGAAAACGGTGCTTCCTCTGTAGTAGGTGTTGATATTTCTCATAAAATGCTCGAAGTAGCAAAAGGAAAAACCCATTT
This sequence comes from Eubacterium sp. BL-380-WT-2B, assembly GCF_009696115.1. Classification (NCBI taxonomy): domain Bacteria; kingdom Bacillati; phylum Bacillota; class Clostridia; order Eubacteriales; family Eubacteriaceae; genus Eubacterium; species Eubacterium sp. BL-380-WT-2B. The sequence continues at coordinate 127,719 of NZ_VUMP01000005.1, read as the reverse complement.
TCCACAGATTGAATATGAATGCTGTGCCATAGAAGATGTGGATTTCCCAGAGGAGAGCTTTGATGTAATACTAAGTTCGCTTGCGTTTCATTATGTAGCAGACTATGAGAATTTAATAAAAAAGATATATAGGATGCTGAAGGCTGGTGGCAATTTAGTTTTTACAGTTGAACATCCTGTTTTTACTGCTCATGGAACACAAGACTGGTATTATAACGAAAAAGGAGAAATACTGCATTTCCCGGTGGACAATTATTATTATGAGGGCAAACGGACAGCTATGTTTTTGGAAGAAAAGGTTACAAAATATCATAGAACACTGACCACATATCTAAATACACTGCTTTCAAATAGTTTTATAATAAATCAGATTGTGGAGCCACAGCCGCCAGAGAACATGATGGATATTCCGGGGATGGCGGATGAAATGCGACGCCCAATGATGCTGATTGTATCGGCAAAAAAGAAGATGTAATAATATAGAAAAAATAAACGAGGAGTATGTAAATGAGATCAGAAAAAGAAATGATGGATTTAGTACTTTCTTTAGCAGAACAGGATGAACGTATTCGAATTGTGACCCTTGAGGGGTCACGCGCAAATATTAATATACCTAAAGATGAATTTCAGGATTATGATATTACATATTTTGTAAGTGATATAGAACCGTTTATATCTAATGATGACTGGCTTAATCAATTTGGGAATATAATAATGATGCAAAAGCCGGAGGATATGGAATTATTCCCACCTGAAGAAAAGGGATTTTCCTATCTTATGCTATTTGATGATTACAATAAAATTGATCTTACCTTATTGCCCTTGGAAGAGTTAGATAATTACCTAAAGGGCGATAAATTAATAAAGGTTCTAATTGATAAAGATTGTAGAATTAAAAGGGACATAGTTCCGACTGATATAGATTATCATGTAAGAAAGCCAAGCGCAAGGGAGTATGATGATTGCTGCAATGAATTTTGGAATGTAACACCTTATGTTATTAAAGGATTGTGCCGCAAAGAGATACTGTTTGCAATCGATCATCTGAACCAGATTCTACGGTTTGAACTACTTAGGATGATGTCGTGGAAGGTTGGGATAAAGACAGAATTTTCATTAAGTGTTGGGAAAAATTATAAGTATATTAACAAATACATTGATGAAGATCTATGGAATAGATTATTATCTACATATCGCATGGATTCCTATGAAAATATTTGGAAGTCATTATTTATATGCCACCAATTGTTCAGGGAAGTGTCCAAAGAGGTAGCAGAACTACTGGGGTTTGATTATCCAGAGTATGGTAAGAACATAACAAGATATACCGAGGACATGTATAAAAAATATGTTGAAAATGACTATTTTTAAAGATTAGCAAAGATTATTAACCATAAGCAAGGGGTGTAAATGTATGGAAAGTACTGATGTTATAAATGAAATTAGAGGTATATTACCTCGTAACTCAATTGGAAAATATGATTTACTAACTATTTTTACACATAAAACCGTTTTTGATAAAATTGTAAAAGTACTATCATTGGATTTTCAAAATAAAGTAGATTATGTGGCTGCCCCAGAAGCAATTGGATGGATACTAGGCACTGCCATAGCCAAAGAACTTGGAGTGGGGTTTATTGGAGTAAGAAAAGGTGATAAGCTGCCATACGCAAAAGAAGAGATTATTTCGACACATTTTACCGACTATTCAGGTCAAGATAAAAGCTTTGAAATATCTAAGAGTTCTATTGTGAGGAACAAAAGAGTTTTGATTGTAGATGATTGGATAGAGACAGGTTCTCAAATGAAGGCTTTAATAGCTTTGTTAGAGAAATTGGATTGCAGCATTATTGGGTTGGCTACTATTGGGATTGATATAAATGAGGTTACTCAAAAATGGATAGACAGCAGTTTTGTAGCTTATATTGGCTCAAACATATAATAAACCGAAAGAAAATCTTGAATCAAAATTTTGGATGGCGTTAATTTACAATACAACGAAAGATGTTTACTCTTTTTTTATAAATTTTAAGAGGCGTTAAAAAACAGTTTTCAGACGAAAGGAGATCGAAGTTGAGTATAGATTTAAGTAACAAAAAAATTCCGAAAGAAGCAATTCAAGCATTAAAAACTATAGCGGAACTACTTGATAATATGTTAATTGGGGTGTATTTGTATGGTTCGGCAGTAATGGGTGGTTTACGTATGAATAGCGATGTAGATATTTTGGTAATAACAAATCAAAGTTTATCTGAAAAAACTCGAAGGAATCTTACAAATAGGTTAATGCTTATATCTGGGAAAATAGGAAACATAAAAGATATGAGGCCTCTTGAAGTTACGGTCATAAATCAAAAGGATATTGTCCCTTGGCATTTCCCCCCCAAATATGAATTTATGTATGGCGAGTGGCTAAGAGAGCAGTTTGAAAAGGGAGAAATTCCTGAGTCGACTTATGATCCGGATTTAGCAATACTTTTAGCACAACTAAGAAAAAATAGTATTAACCTTTTGGGACCAAAGGCAACAGAAGTAATTGAGCCTGTGCCAATGACAGATATTCGAAAAGCAATTAAAGAATCGTTGCCCGGGTTGATAGCTAGCATTAACGGTGACGAACGCAATGTGATTTTAACTTTAGCCAGAATGTGGCTGACAGCATCTACTGGTGAAATTCGCTCAAAAGATCTGGCAGCTGAATGGGCGATACCTCAATTACCCGATGAGCATGCTACTTTACTCAACAAAGCGAGAGAGGCTTATTTAGGAGAGTGTGTTGACAAGTGGGAAGGAATGGAATCTGAGGTGGCTGAACTCGTTAATCATATGAAAAAGTCTATAGAGTCTTCCCTTAATATCCAATTACCTTTTCGAATAGTTTAAATATAACAAAGACTAGTTGTTAATGTGCATTATTGATTGCTTCGATATGTTCCCCCATATATCAGTTTCTTAAAAAATAATCAAAATACCGTTGATACGTTCCCGCGAACGAAAGGGTTAAAAATCAGCTTAAGACATCAATGCCATCAACTCGAGCCATGTGGAGACAGTGGTCAAGCTTTCCAGGTGAATCGTGTTTTAGCGTTGTAGATTAATAAAAAACAGGCCTGAGCCCCGCCATTTTGTCCACCCCAATTTAACGGGTGGACAGACGGCGGGCTCAGGCCCACAGCGCAGTAAATTCTTTTTTCTCCGAATTTATTAAGCACAGCAAACACGCCTTATCCAAATAGGAAAGGGTTTTGCCTGCTGATAACCAGCCACAGATTTCAACAACGGATAATCCATATAAATCACGCCAGCCCCAATTTTGAGTTTTTTACAAGCCTCTCGGCAGCTTCTTTCTGGCGGCGTATGACCATTACCTGCGTTTTTTAGGGATGTAATTTTTATTTAAAGCCTTTACGATTCTTTCCTGTTGTTCTATGTCCTGAAGCAGCAGCTCTATTGTCGCGGGGTTCATGGCTTCGCCATCAAACACCCAGTCTGTTTCGTTCGCAAGCTGCTTTTTCATTTTATCCATTATTTTTGCTATGTCTTTTTCATCTTCTTCGTTTAATGAATGATCCCTGCCTAACAAATAATCAATAGAAACGTTAAAATAATCGGCAACTTTAACCAAATTTTCCGTGTTGGGTGCGCTTTTGTTCCACTTATAAATGGTGCCGCGTCCAATGCCCAGCTTTTCTTCTAAAAAACCAACGCTTATCCCCTTTTCTTTGCCCAGTTTTTGAATTCTCTCTAATACATTCACAATCTCAATCTCCTTTTTGAATTAAATCTAAAAATCTGAAAAAAATCAAAAAGAATATGTTGACAATTAGAGTTAAATCGAATATAATGAAAATAAAGCTGAGGTAAATCAAATAATCTTTTTGATTAAGAGCTATTTTTAGATAATACTCTAATTATTTGTGTGTTTTAGTTGAGTCTATAATAGATTATTTTCAGCGATCTGTCAAGGGAATGTTTAGATTTGTTTCGAAAATAGTAAATTGAGAGGTAAAATATTCTGTTGATTTATAAAAAAATAAACGAGCTGTCTGTCCAAAAAGGAATTTCGGTAAAAGCGCTGGAGAAAGAGCTGAATTTTGGCAATGGTACGATTTCCCGGTGGAAAACCGCAGAACCCGGGGCAGACAAGCTAAGAAAAGTGGCAAATTACCTGGGTGTGAGCGTGGACTACTTATTATCGAACAATCCAACAGAGTTATCACCAAAAGCTTATCTCGTCGCAAAACACTACGACCAGCTGGATGAGAAACAGAAAGAAATCGTCAATGTTGTTTTGAACGGATTTGAAGGTCATTCGGAATAAAATGAAGACGGATGTGTAGATGGAAAATAGAGAATAAAAAGGATGATATTTAAAATTTTGCTGGTTTTTTATAAAAACTCAGCACCTTTTTTATATTATTTGGGATAAATGCAGTATTTACCTCTTTCGTTTTAGTTCTCTAACTGCCGTTGTTATTGGATTCATACCAGATGTCTCCTTTAGATATTGCATTAATTGCAGCAGGATTTGGGAGGCAGAAGGGCGATTCTTTAGAGAGCGAGGCGAAAATATTGCAGAATAAGCAGAAAAACTATAAAATGATCTCTTTGTGTGTCGTGTTTGTAATGCTGTCCCTTACAGTGTTCACTGTGATTTCACCGACATCGATTATAGCGGCAAATACAAAGAACAGCGGATACGAATTTAATGTAGAGAAGAGCGAAGACGGTACAGAGGCGGACATTGTAGGACAGGCGTCAAAGGGCGCTGCCCCAGGGGAGGTAGAAGAAATTATCGGCCCGGATGGGGAAACATTTAATCCGGATAAGGTGTCCTATCATGTAACGGAAAACGGTGTGTATGATTTCAAAGTGAATTACGCATCCGAAACCGGAAAAAAGCAAGAGAAAATTTCAGTAAGCGTAGACAACCTGCTGCCGCCGCAAAACCAGATAATGGTCAGGGATCTGAAGGCAATGCAGGGCAGAGCGGCAAAACCGATTAATATTCCCATGTATATTGATGGGGAAGTAAATCCAAGGGATACGTACTCCTTTGGGGGTGGAGATATTACGGGAATCCCGGATCAGACATGGAATAATCTCCCCTATAGGTTTGACCACGCGGAAATCCGGATTACGGATGGCGCGGCAGTGGAAACCTATCCCATCAGCTATTACGATGAAATTGGCGGAATATTTTATTACGCGGTAGCGAAAGACAAAGAGCCGGCCCAGGATTTTGATGTGGCCTACGAGGCGCCAAAGGATTCCCAGGCGGTCTTTGTGTTTACCCTGAACACGAAGGAATACCCTGTAACCATTGAGAACGGTAAAGCGACCGAAGGCTTTAGTGTGGATGTGATCAGCGGTATGAAAAAAGGCAAGGATGGAAATTATTACGCTAACTCAACAGCGCCGGTAAAAGTACAGCTGACCTACCCTGTGGGGTACTACGTAAAGAATCCGCCGGAAGGCAAGGCCGCGGTTGGCATCAGCTTTGATTTTAATGATCCGGCGCTGGAACCAGAGGTGACAAGTGACCCCAAGGAGCGCACCGTCACCTACGCTTTCAACTATCCGGACCAGCCAGTGACCATGACCGTTGTGGGAGACAAGGACACCGGCAGCCTGACTTATGGTCTCTATGACGGAAGCTCCAGCTTACAGAGATATGACGATGTAGGTAAAACCACGTGGGCAGTAACGGATGCAGCAGGAGATTATACAGCAGGAGACGCCCGCTACGGGGCATATAATAACAACGTCGATGGATTTATGTTGGATATGCAGGTTCTTGACGGTACTTCAACGCCAGTCGCCATAAAAGCAGGTGCCTCGAAAGATATAGCCACTGGTACGTTTAACAGTGGCCAGGCATTAGATTTTGAATACGTGAGCGGCCGTTATAAGATAAATCAGGGGGCTTACTTTATGTGGCCTGCGCCGACGTTGAATCTCTGCTATTTTCCAAATGGCGAAGATTATTCTACCGGCACCCCGATTGTCGAAGCAATTCAACTTTGGGATCCGGGCTGGACAGTGGACCCGGATAATCCGAGCGCCTATCCACCCATGACACTAAAACCGTATACGGCAGCCAATGGCGCTAAGATCACAATAACCGTTAAGGAATCTGTAGTTACTACTAAGCCTCTAAAGGTGGGATTTAATCCAACAACTTCATATCCTAGTTATAAAGTACATGTGAAGATCGAAAATATGAAAAACAGCTTTTACCTGAAAACCCAATCATCGAGCAGTGTGCAGGGGCCGCATTACTTCCGTAACCTCGAAAATATTTCGCTTGATTCAGTAAATGGACTGTATGATTCTTACTATGTGGACTCTGATACACAGAACAACAATGGAGATGGCGGGGAGGACGGTAAAATAAGCCCAAAGAGCATTGAAGCTGGCGGTATATTTTTAGATAAGCTGGCAGTGTTTAACAAAAATATGCCGGATGGCAACAAGGTGCCGTGGGAAGCTGATACGAAGGCGTTTTTTAAATTTGAAATTGCCCCAAAATGGGGGTATACAAACCCCAGAATAGAAAGTTATGGAGCGGATCCGACGCCGATTATGACAAATGTACCAATTGAAATTCAAAATAAGAGCGACAAGCATAATGCCAGTATTCCATTGGGAAGTTATTCGTGGTTTAATCCAAATCAGAATCGAAAAGATGTCAGCTCATTCCAATACACAATGTTCATGCCGGTTGACAGTTTGACAGACCGCCATGAGCTGCGGGCCATTGATGTGAAGACAGATAAGATCACCGTGGATATAACAAATAACGGAGCAGCACCCAATAATATTGTAGAGCCAGGAAGTAATGGAACAACCTTTGACCTGCTGGAGAATGATAAAATCATATTCAACAAGGATTACCAGGCGCCGAAACAGGCCAACAAAACCTTTGTCGGGTTTACCGGAGAGATCACAGCGCCGGATAATGAATTGTTACCTTCGGACTACAAACTGGTTTTGGCGAAATCGCTTGATAACACGGTATATTTCAGACCAGGCGATGTCATCAGTCTTTCGGATTATTTCCGCCGGGACGCGGGCGTCTTACTGGATTCCTGGAATAACAACAAGACATTAAGCCCGGAAGAAGAGGATCGCTTAAATCTGCTGATGTATTCTGGAAACCTCAAGGTAAAATTCAACCTGATCTATAAGGATGGAACAAGCAGCGAGGGAGAGATGTTAACCGGCAAAGTGAACAAATACCTGCAGGATGTGAGCGCCGCCGATAATACCGCTGCACAGTATAACACAACCGCCTTTGACAGGAAAGCAGTAGAGGTTATTACGGGTTCCCATATCACCTTTACTAACTTCGCGGAAACCTATGACAATCCGGCGGATGGTTATACGTACTACCATAATGCTGCGACATCGGTCATCAAGCATGAAATCACCCAGCCGGATGAGGAACTGGCATCGGTAAAGTATGACCGGGGGCTGGAGGTCCTTTACCAAAAGGACAAAAATGTGCCGTTTGATGGTATCAGCGATACAAGGGTCTACCGGACCTATGACGGCAGCAATCAGGCAGTCATAAAATTCCCGACCGTGGACCAGTATCCGCCGGGTAAGGCCTTTGACCACTGGACTGTGGAGGAGCTTGATGACAGCGGTCAATGGAACCAGAAGCCGGGTCTGGAGCTTTCAGAAGAACAAACCCCAACAGTGTATTCGTTCTCCTCTGGCCCAGACGCCAATAATAAAAGTATCCGCTTAACCGCGGTATGGAAGGATATTGCGCCGGAATACTTTGTTTCCATTCCCATGAATATTGTCCTGACAGAAAACAACTCAAACCTGAACGACCCGGATCAGAAACATGCTGGCTCAGGCGTGACGGTTTCGTACCAGCAGGTTTATGGCAATGATAAAGCCATAAATGTGGATGTGTTAAAATCCTTTGACCTGACGTCTGTGAATGACCCCGGTAAGACAGTTGAGGTTACAGCGTGTGACAAAAATGGAAATCCTCTGCAGAACAGCACCACGGCGGACAGCCGGTATGTGAGCGTGGCTCTGCTTGGTTCGTCAACCGCTCCTGGCGCTGTCCAGACTGAAAAGCTTTGGTTTAATACGGTATCACAGAGTGGAAATGAGATTTACAAGGGAACCTTTAACGCAGGCTCCAGTTTGGCGTCTGGGGAGACGCCGCTCTTCTATATCTCCCCAGGGTCATAAGGAGGTGCGGAAAAGTGAAAAAAATATTTTATATTTTCTTGCTAGTGTTGCTTATGGCGTGCTTTTGCAGTCCCGTTTTCGCGGAAGAGGATGTCCATCAGGGCAATATGGTAATTCATTATACGGCGGAAAAGGAAACGCCGGCGCAGGAAGTCTCAAAAGGAGATGGAAACCGGGTAACCGCGCCTGCTACAGGCAATACCGGTTTGTCAAACCTGCTCACGATATTGGTAATTGCATCAGCAGGAGACACACTGATGTTGATTATATTAAAAATAAAAAGGAGGAAAGCACAATGAAGTGTACAATGAAAAAGATTGCGGGTGTTATCGCTTTAACCGCAATGCTCAGCACCGTGGCGTTACCAGTTTTCGCCGCAGAAAGCGCAACCGGAGGAATCAACGTTACGTATAAAGCTAATTCGGCAACGACGGATAAGGCTGACTGGCTGGTTTCCTATCCGAAAACAGTTACGGTATCCGACTATAATGACACCATTGCAAATGGTGTATCACTGGATTTTAAGTTGTTGAATAAAAATTCCGGTGATACTGGTGAGAATCCTTATACAGGAGCAAGGACAGTTGCCGTGACCATTGACACCTACGACAGCACGACCGGTATCCCTATGACTCCGGGCACCGGAGCAACCGGAAACGCGGCTCTGGGTATGGCTGTTGGCAGCACTGAATTAACCACCGTGAACAAGAAAATTGCGGATTTAAAACAAGGCGGTACTACAGGCACAGCGACGGCATTCTTAAAGACTAGCGATAAGGCAGAAGGTACGTTCAATGCTAATGTGGGCTTCACTTTCACAGACGACAGCGCAGGCATCTAATTAAACACTTAGAACACCATGGAGTCAGTCCTTTCATACGGCTGGCTCTCTTTTCAAGTTAGGGTAAGGGAGGAATGACTTATCAGGTATCAAGCGTGTTCCGGCTCTGCCGCAGGGCGTGAGTATAAGGATAAAAGCGGCGCTGTATGGCCCTATATCAGTGAGAAGGAGCTGCAGGCGCTGTTCCCCAATGGGGGCTTTAAGATTTTTTCTGATCTGGATCAAGAAAATGGCCGGACAGCAGGAGACCTGCTGGAGGCCCAAGGGAGCCGGGCTTGTCTGAGTCCGTATAAAACAAGGCGCTCCTGGTTTAAAACCGTGGTCGGATATGTGCCCGTGGTAGATGAGGCTGGGGAAGAGGGCTTTGTCCGCATCATCGGCCGGGCGTGGTACAAACTGTTATTTATTGTGTTAGCGGTGCTTGTCTGTATTACAGTCTTTGTGGCAGGCATCTGGTTCGCCAGACAGGATGAAGTGCCGGGATTGGACAAGACGGCAGTTTCCTATCATATTGATGGTGTAAAAAATACCGACAGCGAGTCCATCCTGCTGCCGGGGCTGGATGCGCTGAAGGCTCAAGCGGGAGATCCCCATGTGAAGGAGGCGCTTATCAATCCAGATGGGAATGAATGTTACTTTACCTACAGCATTAAGCTGGCGGATACGGGTGAGGAACTCTACCGCTCTGGCCTGATCCCCCCGGGAAAGGCGGTTATGGAGTTTGATTTAAACCGTGCCCTGAGTGCCGGGGAGTATCCCGTTGAGGTCATTGTCAGAACGCGGGACCTAAAGGATGTGAATATTGAGTATAATGCCGGGAATATTGACACGCGTTTAGAAGTAGCGGAGTAGGAAAAAGGAGAGGTCTATGGAATATGAGTATAAAAAAATAAAAGGTATGTCCAGTACGCTGAAATCCCAGGACGGCGGCATCTGGAATTATCTGCCACATAAAGTATTCCTTGAGAAAGGGATGGAGAAGAAGCGTGTCATTTTTGGTGACGTCACAGGAAAAAGCGGCAGTGAGGCCACGGAGCGGATATGTATGCAGCAGAAGGGCAGCACAAAAACCATGCGGATGTATCCTTATAGCGGGCGTTTGTCTTTTTTTGATAAAGTTCTCGGCTACATGGCAGCCGCTTCGCCAACGGGCAAAGTGGGATTTGTGAGGATTCGAAAAAAGAACCCCCTGAAGCTGGCTCTTGTCATCGGGCTTTTGCTTGTGCTGCTGGTTGGGGGAATTACCTTCGCGTTCTGGAACAGGGGGCCGTCTCTGGATAAAAACGCCATTGCGTATCAATTGCCAGGCCAGGTAAAAAATACAGACCCTGACTCGATTCTGCTGCCGGGGTATGATGTGCTGGAAATGAACGAGGCAACCCAAACTGTGGATGCGGCGCTTTTAAACCCTGATGGAAATGAGTGTTACTTTAAATATATCATTACACTCAAGGAGAATGGGGAGGAGCTTTACAGGACAGGGCTTATCAAACCCGGCACGGCTGTGGTGGGCTTTAAGTCTGTGAAGAAACTGGAAAAAGGGTCATATCCTATTGTTATCAAGATAGAGGCTGCGGATTTAAAGGATACGGAGCACTTATATAACGGAGGCGCCATTGAAGCTGATTTAGAGGTGAAATAAAGCGATGAAAAAATTATTGTGTTTGTGTTTGTTCTTGCTCGTACTCATGCTGGTGGGAGGCTGTGGTATGAAAGTGACAGCGGATCATGAATCAAAGGCAGGGTCGGGCATGAAACTGCAGATGAACGCAATTACCTTTACGGCGGATGAAGCTGAGAAGCTTAAGGAGGTAAAGCCCGCGAACCCGAATGGATACTATAACTATTATGAGGAACAGGAAGGGTATACGTACTTTGTGGTGACGGGAAAGGCTGAAAACGAGGGCTCAATGGCGTTCGATACAGATAATATCCTTGTGCGCGGCACGCGTGGTAATATAGAATATAAAGGAAAGCTTTTATTCTCAAATACAGAAGAGAGTGATCTGGTCAATAAAATGGAAAAAGATGCGGAGCAGACATTTTATTTTATTCTGCTGGTAAAGGATGGACAGGAGCCGCCGGATACGATAGAAGTTTTTTATAATGATAACTTTGGAAAGTCACAAAAGGCAGAGCATTATGATTATTCTGTACGCTGGCCAGTGGACAGTCTGGATTTAGAATAATATTTAAAAAAGCAGGCGTTTCCCAGAGAAACGCCTGCTTTTTTAAATATCCTTTTTCATATTCCCAACAGCGCCAGCGCAGTCTCCTCATCGGTAAACAGCGCGTTCACCAGCTTTAATGAGAGCACGGCGTGGATAATATCCTTTTTATAAACGCCCTCGGCAATGCCAATGCTGGTCCGCGCGTTGGCGCTGGCCTTGAAAATATTTGCCCGGATCAGCCTTCTAGTGAAATCTGTATCAATGGGGTTTCCGTTGACATCGAGGTATTGAAGGGCAATATCGCCCATGACCTGTCTGGCCTTCAGCTCAGCGATGTCGCCGGGTTTAAAAATTCCGAACTGCGGCTGGGAAGAAATTTCAAAGGTACCCATGCCCAGAAGCAGGATATCGGCGTGCTCTCCCATGTACAGGAGCTTTTGCGTCTGGCCGTTGTTCATCAGGGCTTCGTATTCCTCCTGCGAGCTGCACACAGCTGGAGCGTGGATAACTTCAGCGACGCCGTTGATGGTCTTGGCCAGGCGGATGCTGCTCAGGTTGGGGAAAAGGTCCATGGTATTGCCAAAGCTGCCGGCCAGAGGAACAACCTTTACCTTTGGAAAACACAGGGATTCGGTGGCGGAGATGAGCCTTGAGACGCTGGTGCCCCAGCCGACGCCAACGACGTCTTCTGGCCGCAGCTCTGAAATAAAATAGTTGGCGGCGGCGAGGGCCAGGTCGTCTCTGGTGGCATTCTCGCTTTTGATGACGCCGACATGCTTGATGTAATACTTGTGCATGAGCGCGCTTTCCAGGGCTGCGTTTTCGGTAAAGGGCGTCATGACTTCAATTTTTACAATACCGCTTTCCTCTGCGCGGGCCAGGAGTTTTGAAACCCACGGTCTTGAAATATTCAGCTTTTTTGCAATTTCCTGCTGTGACAGTTTTTCTTTATAGTACAGATTTGCGATGAGGATCATTTTATTAAACATGGAATCCGATGATTCGATTTTATTCATTTTTGTCTTCCTTTTCTCAGTGGCTTAGGGCTCTATCATAACAGAAGCACATTTGTTACTAAATCTACTTTGATTATACGTTAAGCATTGTTAAAAAGTCAAGAAATATAAAGGTTTCGGCTAAAAAAACAAAAAAATATTGACACACATATGTTATTGTTGTATGATGTTGATATCAAAAGTTACAATCGGGAACGAATGTATCTCATGGGGGAGAATACAATCCTGGCTGTACAAAAATTTAAGGGGGTAATACAATGAAACAGTTGGATTGCGTATTAGGGATTGATATGGGCACCGGTGGTGCGCGTGTAGGTATCTTTGATTTAAAGGGGACGCCAATCGTATTCTGTGAGGAGCCTTATCCGCTGTATACGCCGGCATCCGGGCGTGCGGAGCAGAACCCGGATGAATGGTGGGCGGCAATCTGTAAGGCGTCACGCAGGGCCATCGAGGAAAGTGGCATTGATCCATCCTGTATCAAGGGGATGAGCGTGGACACCACCTGCTGTACGGTGCTGCTGTCTGGAGATGATATGGTGCCCTTAAGGCCTGCGATTATGTGGATGGATATCCGTGCTTCAGAGCAGGCGAAGCGCATGTACGAAACCGGTCATGATGCGCTGAAATACAATGGATACGGCATGGTTTCAGCGGAGTGTCTGCCGGCAAAAGCCCTCTGGCTGAAGGAAAATGAGCCGGAGCTGTACCACAAGGCCACACGCTTCTATGAATGTACAGACTGGCTCACCTACCGTTTAACAGGCGAGTATACTGCCAGTATCAACTGTGCTTCCAGCCGTTGGTATTACAATTCGGAGGAGGGCGGCTATCCGGTTGATTTTTATAACACGATTGGACTGGAGGATCTGGTTGAAAAGCTGCCGCCGCGTGTTCTCGCAATGGGTGATCTGGTCGGCGGGCTGACTGCCGCCGCAGCTGAGGAGCTTGGCCTGGTGGCCGGCATTCCGGTGGGTGAAGGCGGTGCGGATGCCTTCGTCGGCGTCATCGGCCTCAATGCGGTTCAGCCTGGAAAGCTTACGCTCATCACAGGCTCGTCGCACCTGCATATTGCCCAGGTGAAGGAAGCCATCCACAGCAAGGGTGTCTGGGGCTCCTATCCGGATGCCATCGTCAAGGGGCTGCAGATGGTCGAAGGGGGACAGACCTCGACCGGTTCCATTGTCAACTGGCTTAAGGAGCAGCTCTGCGGCAATCTGAAGGTACAGGCGGCTGAGGAAGGGTGCAGCGTCTATGATATTCTGAACCGTGAGGCGGAAGCCCTGCCCATCGGCGCGGATGGTATCATCGCGTTGGATTTCTTCCAGGGGAACCGCACACCACATGTTGATCCGGATGTCCGCGGCATGTTTTACGGACTCTCTCTGGGGCACACGCCAGCGCATATGTACCGCGCGGTCATTGAGAGCATCTGCTATGGTACGGAAACCATCATTGATTCTTTCCGTCAGGCAGGCTTTTCGCCGGACGGCATTGTGGTTTCCGGCGGCGCGGTCAAGAGCCGGTTCTGGCTCCAGACCCACGCGGATGTCTGCAATGTGCCGATTATTGTTACAAAGGTAACAGAAGGCCCATGCCTTGGCTCAGCGATTCTCGGCGCTGTTGCCGGCGGCGTTTATCCGGATATCCAGACGGCTGCCGAGTCCATGACGACGGTTGATTATACCGTAGAGCCAGATCAGCAGCGCCATGACGCTTATATGTTTTACTATGAAAAATATAAGGAATTTTACGCACTGGCCAAAGACTGGATGCACTCAGTCACCACACACAAATAAGATAATTGACAGAAAAAGGAGGATACTATGGCATTAGTATCAGCTTCAATCCTGGCCTGTGACCAGACAAGAATTGGAGAACAGATCATCAAGGCTGAGGCGGCTGGCATTGACTATATACACGTCGACATTATGGACGGCGTGTATGTGGAGAATATGACCTATGGCCCCCAGCTGGTCAGGGATTTAAAAAAGATCAGCGGGCTGCCTGTATCTGTGCATTTTGAGGTCTGCCATCCGGAAACTTTTTTTCCAATTTTCGCGGACTGCGGAGCAGATATCGTGACCTTTCAGCTGGATGCCTGCGCTAACCCGCTGCATCTGATCCAGGAGATCAGGAAAAGAGGGATAAAAGCCGGTATCGGAATTGGGCCAACCTACGGCACAGAGCGGCTTGCCTATCTTTTGCCCTGTATTGACTGGCTGATTATGATGAGCGCGGAGCCAGGCTATGGCGGGCAGCCGCTGAACCCATGTATCTATGAAAAGCTGCGGGAGGCTCAGGAAATCATGGCAAAAACAGGAAGCCGCGTCCCGGTGAGTGTGGACGGCGGTGTCAACGGCAGCAACGGCCAGGGACTGGTCGAGGCTGGCGCCGACGTACTGATTGCCGGCAGCTATGTATTCCAGGATGACGCGGTGGAAGAGCGGGTGCAAAACCTGAAAAATTTATAACAGCAGGAGGATGCAATGTTAGTCACATCAAAAGAAATGTTTAAAAAAGCGCAGGAGGGCGGATACGCCATTCCAGCTCCGAATTTTATTGATCTGGAATCTCTGCGCTGGCATGTGGAGACAGCTGAAAAGCTGAATGTTCCGTTGATTCTGCCGCTGGCGGAGGCGCATATCGGGGAGAATATCACCCTTGAGGATGCAGCGCTTGTGGGAAAAAAATACGCGGCGGAGGCAAAGGTGCCGGTTGCGCTGCATCTGGACCATGGGACGAATCCCGAAATCATTAAAAAGGCTGTGGACCTTGGATTCACCTCAGTAATGATCGATGCGTCCATGGAATCCTTTGAGGAAAATGTCCGCAGAACAAAGGAAATTATCGCCTATGCCCACGCGCGGGGCGCGGTGGTTGAGGCGGAGATCGGACATGTAGGCGCTGGTGAGAATTACGAAAATCACGATGAGTCCGATTCACAGTACACCACTGTGGAGGAAGCCAGACGCTTTGTTGAGGAAACCGGCGTGGATTCCCTGGCCATCTCCATCGGGACAGCGCACGGTATGTACAAGGGCATCCCGGAAATCAATTTTGACCGTTTAAAAGAAATTGCCAGGGCCATCGACACACCGCTGGTGCTGCACGGAGGCTCCTCCTCAGGAGATGAAAACTTGGCCAGATGTGCGGTAAATGGTATTTCCAAGATCAATATTTTTTCGGATCTGCTGGCTGCAGCTATGAAAGCACTGGAAGAAGCCCCGCCGAAAACCTACCTTGATGTGAAGGCATTGTCAAAGAAGGGCATGCAGGAATGCCTGGAGCACTACTATTCTGTCTTTGAGACTAAAACAATTGACTGACAGACCAATCTGGAGGATAAAAATGACTGTATATAAAGAACAAATTAGCGTAGAATCCCATGGAAATACCCCAACCTATATTAACATTACGCCGCAGGTCCGCGAAGCCATTGCTAAAAGCGGCATTAAAAACGGCACCTGTAGCGTGATCTCACCCCACACCACCTGTGCGGTTTTCTTTGAAGAGTTTGTGCACGATTATACCGAGGATGGAGATGAGTATCTTCAGGCTGATCTCAATGATGTTCTGGAAAAAATTATTCCGAATCAGGTAAGCTGGGACCAGTACCGCTACCCCGGTGAAAAGCATTTTGAAGAAGTTGAAAAATGGCCGAACATCGAGTCCTACCTCCCGGGCGGTGACCGGACTGCCATCTGGAACTGTGACGCCCACATTAAAGCCACTTTGATCGGCGCAAGCGAGGTGTTTGACGTGGACGACGGAGCGCTGGGCGTTGGAAAAACAGGCTATATCTATTTTGCGGATTTTGACCGTGCCCGCCCGCGGGTGCGTCAGTGTAAAATTGTGGTGATGGGGGAATAAAAATGAAAAGAAAAGTACGCGCGCCCTTTTTAATTGTTAATCCCAAGGCATACATTTACGGAGAAGAATCTGTGGCGCTGGCAAAGGTCTGTGATCAGCTTTCTGAAGAGTATGATCTGGACATTCTCTTTACCGCCCAGCATGTGGATATTCAGAAAGTCGCCGACGCCACAGAGCATATCGTCGTGACCGCCCAGCACATGGACGGCATTGTACCAGGCCGGGGGATGGGCCACATTTTACCTGAAGGGCTTAAGGCTGCCGGCGCTCAGGCCGTTGTTTTAAATCATGCGGAGCACCCTGTAACCACCGCGCAGCTTGACAAAATCATCAGGCGCGCCGATGCGCTCGACATCGTGACCATCGTGTGCGCTGATTCACCAGAAGAATCAAAAGCTGTCGCACAGTTAAAACCAGATATGATGATCTGCGAACCCACCAGCCTGATCGGGACAGGCAGCACGAGCAGCGAAGATTATATTAAAGCGACAAATGACGCGGTGAAGTCCATTGACGATACAATTCTGATCGTTCAGGCTGCCGGAGTCAGCACTGGTGATGATGTTTACCGGGTAGTCATGGAAGGCGCCCATGGAAGCGGCGGCACCAGCGGTATTCTAAACGCGCCAAGCCGAAAAGGAAAGATCGTTGAGATGCTGGACGCTTTGAAAAAGGCACAGAGCGAACTGAATAAAAAATAACCAGGCTTTTTACCGCCGGCACATCAGTGTCCGGCGGTTTTTTATATGTGTGTTGGGATTAAGAGAAGTTGAAAGCAGCTCAGGATAATGTTAACATAAGGAAAAGACAGATTATCAGAAAGATAATTTGATGAAAGAACAAAAGGAGAACGGTTTGATGAAAGCTAAAGAAACGCCACTTCGGCTGAAAAAATTTACAGATCAGGACATTCCGCTGTTGACTGAATGGCTGGGTGCGGAGCATATAAAGCCCTGGTTCACTGATCCGCAGGCATGGCTTGACGAGGTGAGAGAGCGGGAGGGAGAGTATAGCTGGATACACCACTATATCATCTGTGGAGACCGCGGATCCATTGGCTTTTGCCAGTACTATCCCTATTGGAAAAGCGGAGAGGACTGGCATGGGAATATTCCGGTGGAGGGCACTTACAGCATTGATTATCTTATTGGAGAAGTGGAAAATCTGAAAAAAGGCTATGCCAGTGCGGCTGTGCGGCTGCTGGGGGAGCGTATCGCGGAGGAAAAGGACGCTAAAAGAATAATCGTCCAGCCCGAGACAGACAACCATGCCTCCCGAAATACACTGCTGTCCGCCGGATACAGCTATGACACGGCGAATGGGCTGTTTTTACTGGAAATATAGCAACAGATTAAAATAAGGGAGATGATTTTTATTTTTTAGTGATTAACATCGAAAAATACATCAAAACAAAAATGCTGCTATAAAAGAAGAAAAAAATATATTATAATGAAGACAGATGAGAGGACAATAAAAATCAGATTTTGGAAAAGAGAGGGAACGTATGCTCATTGATATTATAAGCACGACGCTCCGGGTTGTCGTCTGTTGTATTGTCTTCGCCTACTGCCTGTTTACGCCCTTCAAAAGCCGGTTTCGTTACAATAATCTTGTGACGGCAGTTTTAGCCGGGCTATTGACAGCCATTACGGTCGTGGTCATTGTTTTGTTTTTAACCTCTGGGAAGTTTTTAGTAAAGTACAGCAGCTTTGGGATCGTGCTGTGGATTATCACAGCGGTGGTTATTTTCCGCATCGCTATTAAGGGCAGTTTTTTTGAGATATTGTTCATTGTTTTGATGGTTTTAAACCTGTATGTCAATATTGTCGCCATTGCCAAGGTGATTGTCAATTCCCTGAGTCTGAATTTGCCGTTTTCGATGGTCTATGCTCTCGTGGTGATCGGTGTGCTCATTGTGTGTATCCCGCTGCTCTGGATTTTGATGGTGCGGCTGTATAAGCAGGTGGTTGAGTTTGAGGGGAATTTCAGTTTTTGGAAGTATATCTGGGTGATTCCGGCGCTGATTTATATGATTTTCTTTGTGAAAATTGTTGGAGATTACTGGAAAGCCCATGTGCCAACCAATGGTGTGGATATTACATTTACGGTTCTCTGGGCTGTTACCACCTACACATTCTTTCTGGTGACCCTCCTGATGCTGATTCAGACCTACAGGGGAATAACGGCCGCGCAGCAGACAAAGCTTATTTCATCCCAGCTGCGGATGCAGGAGGACCAGTATCAGCGGATGATTGAAAATGTGGAAAATAACGCCAGGCTCCGGCATGACTGGCGTCATCACCTGCTGTCCATTGACAGCTTTCTGGACAATAAGGATATGGAGGGGCTGCGGAATTATATGAAGGCCCTTGCTCCGGAATACTTAGCCGGAGAGGATATTTCCTTTTGCCAGAATCCAGTGGTCAACGCGATATTGATGCACTATTATACTGTGGCCAGTGCAGAAGGAATCGTGGTGACGGTAAAAGCCAACGTGCGGGAGTCCCTCGATATCCCAGATACGGATTTGTGTATTGTCTTTGGAAATCTTGTGGAGAACGCTGTGGAGGCCTGCGCCACCCGTGAAAAAAATCCCAGGACAATTGAGATCAAGGCGGACGTGGAGGGCAGACAGCTGGTGCTGGCCATTCGGAACACCTATCAGAGGGCAGTGATTTTCAGAGACAAGCAGTATTATTCCACAAAGCACGAGGGCGAGGGTATGGGCATTGCCTCGGTAAAAAGGATTGTGGAAAAAAATAAGGGAGTGATGGAAATCCACTATGATGAAGATAACTTTACGGTACAGGTCATGCTGAAGATGATTCAGGGAGATAATGAGGTGCGCAAATGCAGATAGGCGTCACCATTCCGCTTCAGAAATTTTTAAAAGCGTCCAGTCCGCCCTATGGACCGCCAGAGGATCTTTTTTACTGTTGGGAGGCCCATGTCATATTTTTTCAGGGAAAGGAGACGTTGGTCGCCGTGAATGCGAGCAGTCGTTTTGCCGTTGTCCTCTGGGGAATGGCCGCTGCGGACTGGGCCAGTTATCCTGAGCTGCTGAAGGAAGGGATTGCCCTTGGGCTCAGCGGCGAAGGTTATACGGACGAGCAGGTTCAGGCTTATTTTAAGAGGGCAGGCAGACTCAGTGTCACAAAGACCCACGGCCGCCGTCCGGTAGCCGGACTCAACAGGGCAGTAGAGCGCTTGTTTGGCCTGACAGCTGATGTGGATAAAACACGAAAATATCAGGCGCTGCACAGCCACTTTGCCAATGAGGAGCGGTGCAGCGCGGCGGGTTTTTCGGATAAGGGCTGCCCGCGGGATTTTTTAGAGGAAGAGATGAAGCGGACTGGTATCTTAAAGCAGAAAGAAATCTGAAGGGCGGAGTTTCCGCCCTTTTTTAATAAAGTCTTTAGCCTGCTTTTTGCAGCGCAAAAAGAGAGGAAGGCTTTAAGAAAGTGTGCTATGATACAACAGAAAGGAAATGAGGATGGACTGGACAGAACGTTTGAACAAAATCATTGAGTATATTGAGAGCAGTCTGCAGCTGGGCCATGAGGAGATTGACAGGCAAAGGATCGAGCAGCTGGCCGGTTGTTCTTATTCGCTGTTTCAGCGGATTTTCAGCTATATGAACAGCGTCACTCTTGCGGAATATATCCGTAACCGCAAGCTTACCCTGGCAGGGTATGATTTTAAAAGCACAGAGATCAGGGTGTTGGACGCCAGCGTAAAATACGGCTATGATTCACCGACAGCCTTTACCCGGGCATTTCAGGCCTTTCACGGCATAACGCCCACAGAGGCCAAAAAAGAGACCGCTGTTTTAAAGGTGTATCCACGGATGAATTTTGCCAAAGCGAATGATATTAAATGGCGGGTCGAGCACAGGGAAGGCTTTCGTCTTCTGGGCGTTAAGCGCTCCATCAGCTGCCTGAATGGTGAAAATTTCAGGGCGATTCCGGCTTTCTGGAATGAGGTTATGCAAAACGGCAGGCTGGCGCAGATTATTTCGTATACTGAGGCTCATAAACCTTCTGGTACCTTTGGCGTGTTTGGAAATTACCGGGATGGAATGATGGATTACTATATCGCCGGGATCTCTGACAGGCCTGCGGGAAGAGGGCTTGAGGCCATTGAGATTCCGCCGGCAGCCTGGGCTGTTTTTGAGTGTGTCGGCCCGGTGCCGGGCGCAGTCCAGGAGGGATGGAAATTCTTGAATGAGGAGTGGGTCATCAAGTATCCCTTCGACCACGCGGACTGCCCGGAAATGGAGTGGTATTCGGCGGGCAACAGCTTTGCGGAGGATTATAAAAGTGAAATATGGATACCAATTTTATAGAAACAGGAGGCAGCAATGGAGCATTTAGTTTATTGCGATGACAAAGAAAAGGTATTGGAAAAAATTATGGACGGAACAAAGACCATGGTCGTGAGAGGCGCGGCGGGCAGGAAGATTCCCCACAGTCGGGTCTTTGAGGGTGAAAAGCTTTATTTCATGAAAAAGGGCAGCAAGGCCATTTCGGCCAGGGCGGTGGTAAAAAGTGTCCAGAATTATGTCAAGCTTTCAGATGAAGCCATTGATGAAGCCCTTGAGTCGAATCAGGACAGGCTAAATTTATCCGAAAAACAGAAAAAACGCTGGCATAAAAAATGTCTCTGTCTGGTAGAATTTGAAAATGTGGAGGCTATTGAGCCATTGGCCTTCGACCATCAGGGCAATATGGATGACTGGCTGATCATTGAAAAGATTGAGGACGTGGTGGTGGGGAGCAGCATTCCCTACAACTATGAGAAATCAAAATTCAAATAAAAATTCAGGAGGTAAAAAAATGATTGTAACAAGCACTGGAATTGTCAACGGCATAATTGAGGACAAGTATGGAAAGCACGGCAGCCAGTTCAACGAAAATGGTATGCCGACATACTCTTTACCGCTGAAAATTGAGGACGCTCCAGAGGGTACGAAATCCTTCGCGCTGGTTCTGGAGGATAAGGACGCGTTCCCGGTTACAGGCGGCTTTTCATGGATTCACTGGACAGCGGCAAACATTACGCGTAATGAGCTTCTGGAAAACGAGAGCCAGACCGCCACAGATTTTGTCCAGGGTGCGAACAGCTGTATGAGCATCCAGGGAGGAAGGCAGAGCCGGGCGCTGTCGTCCTTTTACGGCGGTATGGCGCCGCCAAATGCGCCGCATATCTACGAAATGCATGTTTATGCCCTGAATACACTGCTGGAATTGGATAACGGCTTTTATTACAACGAGCTGTACCGCCAGATGGAAGGCCATATCTTAGATCAGGTCACCATCAAGGGGATGTACAGAGATTGAAAAACCACAGGAACAGCTGGCGCTATGACATGATCGGCTGGTAATACTTAAGATGCTTCATTGTGAAGCATCTTTTTTAATGTGCCCGCTTAAAACTTCTTTACGTCAAGGTACAATCATCCTATAATAAGCTTAAGGAAGTGGGGGTGAAACCATGAAAGCAGACGGCAAAAAAATGAAGATAGCGGTTGGCACAGTGGCACTGGCGTTTATCATCACAGCGCTGGCCCTTGCGGCTTATCGTTCAGTCAACACGCCGGAACGGTCTCTTGAGCGCTATTTTGACGCAGTGAGTGGGCGGGATTACGATAAAATGTATCTGCTCATCAGCGATGATTCCAAAAAGACCATCAGCCGGGAGGATTTTATCACGCGGAACAAAAACATTTATGAGGGAATTGAAGCCAGAGACCTGAAGCTGGAGATCATGAGCGTTGAAAAAATTGATTCAAACCAGCGGCAGGCCTATTATAACCTGAGGATGGAAACAGTGGCCGGTGCGCTCGGCAACCCTGGCAATGTGAGGCTACGGAAGGACAGCTTTTTCGGAGAATACCGGCTTGTCTGGAATTCTGCGGTCATTTTGCCCGGACTCAGCGAAACCGCCAAAGTCAGTGTCGCCACAACTGCGGCAGATCGGGGGAGCATTCTGGACAAGGACGGCAATATGCTGGCAGGACCAGGTACGGCCCCCTCGGTCGGCTTTGTCCCGGGAAAAATAAACGCGGATACCCGGGCTGCCGACCTGGCCGCAGCAGCCGGGCTTTTGGGGATTACCACCGAAGAGATCGAAGACGCACTGTCCGCCTCCTGGGTGACAGCGGAGACTTATGTCCCAGTCAAAACACTGCCCGAAATTGACGCAGGGCTGGAAGCTGCGCTTTTGCAGATACCGGGTGTGATGATCGGAGAAGCAGAGGTGCGCAGCTACCCTTATGGAGAAAAAGCCGCGCACCTGACTGGCTATATTGGTGCCATCACGGCTGAGGAGCTGGAAGCGCTTAAGAATGAAGGCGATTACCGGGAGACGAGTATCGTGGGAAAAGGCGGCCTGGAAAAGGTTTTTGACCGTCAGCTGAGAGGAAAGGACGGAGGCACCATCACCGTCAGTGATACCAGCAGTGACGGGATTAAAACAAGCCGTGTTCTGTGTGAAAGCTCACCGGTGAGAGGTTTTGATGTCCAGACGACCATTGACACCGGGCTTCAGACAGCCCTTTATGATCAGCTTGCCGGGGATAAAAGCGCCGCGGCAGCCGTTAATCCGAAAACCGGCGCGGTGCTGGCTCTGGTCAGCACGCCGTCCTACAATCCCAACACCTTTATTCTGGGCATGAGTGACGCCGAGAGGGACAGCCTGAACAGAAATCCGGACAATCCCCTGCTTAACCGGTTCGAGAAAGCCTATGCGCCCGGCGAGCTCATTCAGCCTGTAACCCTTGGCGCTGGTGTGAAAACCAGCGAGGCGTATGCCGAACAGCTTAAAAAGCTTGGCTTTGGGGAGTCGCTACCCTTTGATTTCAGCATGGAGGCCTCTAAAATTTCAGAGAGCGGTACAGTGGACAGTGACCTGGCGGCAGCGGGCAGCGGCACGACGGGCATGGCCGCCAGCCCTCTGCATCTGGCGTTGATTTATTCCGCCCTTGTGAATGGCGGTAATATGGTGGAACCTTATATCAAATATGATGCCAACCCCATGGTGAAGTACTGGAAAAAGGATGTGATTTCCCAGGAAAAGGCCGCAGAAATCAGTGAAAGCCTTTTACAGGAGGCAAAGAGCCCAAAAGGAAGGGCTCTTGCGGTAAAAACAGGGACAGCGGTCCAGAAAAACTCAGTGGATACAGCCCTGTGCGTCCTGTTTTATGCGGACCAGACAGAGGAAAGCCCCCTGCTGGTGGCTGCCGTGGCAGAGGGCACTGGGGAAAGGGGCGGCGCCGGCTATCTGGAAGAGAAGATACGCGCGGTTTTCTGACTTTCATATTCTGATAACGTCACAAGCAAGCCCATGTCCTAAAAAGATAAAACGCCATGTGAAAGCAGATGCTTCACATGGCGTTAATATTATGGGCGGTTACAGTCCCGGCAAAACAGCCTACTCATTGGTCGGCGCTGCTTTCTTTTTAAAGGGGAGGGAGAGCAAAATTCCAAGGGCAATGCCGATGACCGAGGGAATCAGCCATCCCAGGCCAATGCTGTAAAGCGGAATTTTGGACGTCAGGCTGGTCAGCCAGGGGATGGTCAGGCTTTTCTGATCCAGAGCGTAGATAACGCTGACCACGCCGGTAAACAGGATGGCCGTGGGGTAGACGCGGGAAAAGCCGCCGACCCATTTTTGCAGAAAAGCCAGCAGAATCAGCACGATGGCCACTGGATAAAGACAGTTAAGCACTGGAATGGAGATTTCCAGAATTTTGTTCAGCCCCGCGTTTGAGATAACCATACTGATAAAGGCAAAAAAGACAGCCCATTTCTTATAAGAGAACCGCGGAAAAATTCCGCTGAAATATTCGCTGCAGCAGCTGATCAGTCCAACGCAGGTGTTCAGGCAGGCAATCAGGAAGATCAAAGCCAGGATGATGAGCCCGGCCTGCCCGAAAAGGTGCATGACAATCTGGGTCAGCGTCTGCGCGCCGTTGGCGGCAGCGCCAAAGCTGCCGCCGGATAAAGCGCCTACATGGGTCAGAGCCGCATAGACTGCCAGCAAAAGCCCGCCGGCAATCCAGCCGGCCTTAATGGTTTCGCGCACGACCAGTCTGTCCTCACCAACGCCAAAAGCCCTTATGTTTAAAGCGATAATAATACCAAAGTTAAGCGCTGCGATAGTATCCATTGTCTGATAGCCGTCCAGAAAGCCCTGGACAAAGGCGTTGGAGGTGTAGCTGCCAGTGGCAGCGCCATAACTGCCCGGCGGAAAAACAATACAGGCAGCAAAGATAATGAAAATCAAGGCAAGCAGACAGGGCGTCAGCTTTTTGCCGAGCCGGTCTGTGAGCTTGTCAGGTTTGAGGGCCAGCAGCAGTGCCACGGCAAAGAAGACAATGGAGTAGAGCAGCAGTATGAGACTGCCGCCGCTGCCCCCGGGTAAAAACGGCAGCACTGCCATTTCAAAGGAAGTGCTGGCCGTACGCGGAATGGCGAGGCAGGGGCCGATGGACAGGTAAATTAAAAAGGTGAATGCTGCCGCGAAAGCAGGGTGCACACGTCCCGCCAGTGCGTCCAGGCCGCCGGATTTCGCCACAGCGGCTACCCCCAGTATGGGCAGGCCTATGGCACTGATGGCAAAGCCCGCAAAAGCGATCCAGGCCAGGCTTCCGGCCTGTTCCCCCAGAAAGGGCGGAAAAATTAAATTTCCCGCGCCAAAAAACATCGAGAAAAGCGTAATCCCGATGAGAAAAGTGTTTTTTCGTGATAATTTCTGCATAATATCTCCTGTAAATACAATCAATAGGTGCATTATAGCATAAAATTAAAGGAAATAGTTGTATTATGGCAAGTATACATTGAAGGAGGAAAAGATGAAATTACTATTCAAGCAGCGGCTGTTCTCTTGGTTTGACAGCTACGATATTTATGATGAGGCGGGAGAAACGGTTTTTACGGTGAAAGGCCGTCTGTCCTGGGGACACTGCCTTGAAATTTATGACCGCTTTGGCGAGCATGTGGGGACTGTAAAAGAGGAGGTGCTCACCCTGCTGCCGCGGTTCGCTCTGTATCAGAATGGCCGGGAAATTGGAGAGATTCAGAAAAAATTTACTTTTTTCAGACCAGCCTTCACGCTGAACTGCAACGACTGGAGCGTGGAGGGGGATCTCTTTGAGTGGGAGTACGAGGTGGTGGACGGCCAGGGACGCATGGTCATGCAGGCGTCCAAGCAGCTGTTTAATTTTACCGACACCTATGTGATCGACATTGCAGATCCACAGGACATGCTCCTGTCCCTGATGATTGTTCTGGCCATTGACGCAGCCAAATGCTCGCAGAGAGATTGATTATTTTATCATTTCCTCATAAATGCCGATCTTGGCATCAAGGTTTTCGAGATATTCATCCCATTTGCGGCGCTGTTCCTCGACGTATTCACGGTGTTTTCTGAGAATGTTCAGGCGCCTGGCGGCAGTATGGTTACCCTCATAACGGAGGTCGGCGTAAATTTTTATATCCTTTAGCAGCATGCCGGTATCCTTCAGGCGTTTGATGAAGCGCACCCACTCAATATCCTTTTCCGTGTAAAAACGGCGGCCTTGTCCATCCCGCAGGACCCGGATAAGGCCCTTTTTTCGTAGAAACGCAGGGTATGTTCGCCGATGCCTGTTCTTTTAGTAAGTTCACCAATGGTCATTTTTAAGACTCCTTAATCTTTCGCTTGACTTTGACTATAGTCTAAGGACTACACTTTTATTATAAAAGAAACAGGAGGTAAGATCAAATGGATGATAAAAAGTTTGACAAAGGGCTGGAAACGCTGCGCCGGATTGACGGCGGTGCGGGTGAGGGTGTGATCGCGTCGCTGGAGGACATCGCGCCGGATCTGGGAAGGTATATCGTGGAGTTTGCCTTTGGGGATATTTACCCCAGGGCCGGGCTTACACTGGAGGAGCGGGAGACCATCACCATTGCCAGTCTGCTGACCTCAGGCGGCTGTGAGGCTCAGCTGAAGGTTCACATTAACGGCTCCTTAAATGTGGGGCTTTCCCCGGAAAAAATTATCGAGGTTTTCATCCAGTGTATTCCATACGTGGGGTTCCCAAGAGTTTTAAACGGGGTGGCTGTGGCAAAGACCGTTTTTGAGGAGCGCGGATTGCAAGACTGAGCACTGCCCGCGCTTGACAGGATGATCCAGATGGCATATAGTGGATGAAAACAAAAGCGAAGCCATAAAAAGGAGGCGGCCATGGAAAGCGTTTATGACAAAAGAATTTTACTGGTCGATGATGAGCCAGACATCACCGGTCTGGTGGAGACAGCCCTCAGGAAGGAGGGCTTCCGCTGTGTTGACAAGGCGTTCACAGGAAAGGAAGCCCTCGCGGCCTGTAAGGAAAATGCGCCGGATGTGGTGATTCTCGACATCATGCTGCCAGATATGGACGGCATCGAGGTTTGCCGGGCGATCCGTGAATTCTCCTACTGCCCGGTGCTTTTTTTGTCGGCGAGGAATGATGATGTGGATAAAATTCTCGGGCTCAGCAGCGGTGGGGATGACTATATCACCAAACCCTTCAGCCCAAAGGAACTGGTTTTCCGCGTCAAGGCCCAGCTCCGGCGGCTGGAATACAATAAAACGGCAGAGGCTGCTGACGGCCGGCGCATAAGGGTCGGCGGGCTGGAAATTGATGTGGATGGCAGCCGGGTTTATCAGGATGGGCGGGAGCTTGGGCTGACTGCCCGGGAGTTTGGTATTCTTTTGTATCTGGCCGAAAACGCAGGGAAGATCATCAGCAAGGACCGGCTTTATGAACAGGTCTGGGGAGAGCTGAGCGCAGTGTGTGACAATACCATCATGGTTCATATCCGCCACCTCCGGGAGAAGATAGAGAAGGACCCCTCAAGGCCAGCGCTTATCCTGACCGTTAAGGGACTGGGCTATCGGATGGCTGCGGGGACAGGGAAATGAAGCAGTCCGGCTATAAATCTGCTTTTCACATCTATGGGTTATTTTTAATCCTCATGATGCTTATCCTGGCAGCCGGAGCAGGTATGGTGGTCTACGCCGTGACCGTCCAAAAGCCTAATGGGGAGATTGTCCGGAGTGACTGGCCCGCTGAGTTTACCGGGGCTTTTTCAAAGGAAATCATTTTTCAGGAGGGGGAGCCGGTGATCACCCAGAAGGGTTTTGAAATGCTGGAGGATAATGGTCTCTGGCTCCAGATTCTGGACAGTGCCGGCCATGCGGTTAAAGGCGTCTCTGTGCCGGAGGGACAGCCAGAGGAGTATTCGCCGGACAGGCTGCTCAGTACGCTGGACAGCAGTGGAGACAAAGCTGTTTTTTCGGGTGTGTCAGAGGATAACGGCCGGAGCTGGACCTATCTCATCGGTTTTCCCATGGATATTGCCAAGATCACGATGAATGTGAACGCCGGTCATTTTCCCTCGGGCAAGTCATATGTGCTGCTTGGCGCAGGCGCAGTGCTTTTTCTGACAGCAGGCCTCGGGCTGGCCTATGGCTTTGCGGTTACCCGCAGGCTTTCAAAAATGACCAGGGCAGTGGATGAGATCGCTGGCCGCCGTTATATGAAGACTCACGAAAGAGGTGCTTTTCAGGATGTCTATGCCAGCCTGAACACACTGGATCAAACCCTTCGGGAGGCAGAGGAAGTCCGAAGGAAAGACGAGCGGCTGAGGGAGGAATGGATCGCCAATATCACGCACGACCTTAAAACGCCGCTGTCGCCCATACGGGGATATGCCGAGCTGCTGGCCAGTTCAGAGGATACGCCGGACGCTGAGGAGCTTCAAAAATACAGCGCTGTGATTCTGAAGAATACCGCCTGTGCCGAGACGCTTATCAATGACTTGAAGCTTACCTACCAGCTGGAAAATGGCATGGTGCCCCTTAAGCTGCAAGCTTTGGATATCATACGGTTTGTTCGGGAGCTGGTCATCGACTGTCTGAACGACCCCCAGTATGCCAGACGTGCTATAGAATTTGAGGCAGAGGGCAGCCAGATTTTGAACTTTGATCCGGGACTCATGAAGCGTGCCTTAAATAACCTGCTCATCAATACACTTCTGCACAGCGGGAGCGGCGCGAGAACCGGGGTGGAAATTATTTCAGGGATTCCCTGCCAAATCCGGATCTGGGACGAGGGAGTGGGAATGTCTGAAAAACAGTTAAACCGGCTTTTTGACCGTTACTACCGGGGCGCTCCGGCTGCCACAGACAGCGGAGGTACCGGCCTTGGCATGGCCATTGCCCGCGAAATCATCTCGCTGCACGGCGGAAAAATATCGGCGGACAGCTGTCCAGGGCGTGGGACTGTGTTTAGGATCACGCTTCCTCAAAGTTAAGATTAAAATAAGGTTTGTTGAAAGCAGGCGTAAGGCCGGCGGTTTATTCTTAGAGTAAGCCGCCGGTTTTTTCGTGCGGCAAAACTCAGGAAAGCAGGTGAGCTTTTGAAAATTATATTCAGGTATATTTTAAACAATATCCGTGAGCGGAAGCTGCGGACAGCAGTTATGCTGCTGTCCATTGTGCTCTCAGCAGTGCTGCTCTTTGTCTCGCTGTGCATTGGCGATTCCTACGAGGCCGCTCAGCGCAAAATGGCAAAGGGGATGGCCGGGAGCGCGGCTGTGGCTGTAGCAGCCCGGACAGGTGAGGGTGGCAGCCAGGTAAAGATAAGGGAGGAAGCGGTTCCCGATTTACCGGAGATCGGCAGGACTGTGGGGATACTTGAGGCCAAAGGACTTTACAGCGAGGAGGGCTACTATGAGAATTTTGATCTGCTGGCCGCAGATCTGGAGGATTTGTCTGCCATCAATGAGCCGCGTCTGCTAAGTGGCGAAAAGCTCAGTCCACTTAAGGAAGATGAAATTGTTTTGCCGGAAAAATTCACCTCAAAATATCCGATGAAGGCTGGCGATACCTTAAGCCTTGAGATTGGCGGGGAAAAAAGAACATTTCACGTCGCGGCTGTTGCGGCCTATGACACGGTGTTTTTAAGAAATACACGGGGATTTAATGCCCTCGTCTCTGAGGAATTTCTGAGAGGGCTGGACGGAGTGGCAGCCGGTTACAGCCGGATACTGGTGGCCCCTGCAGAGGGTGTGTCAGCAGAACAGTTAACGGATTCGCTCTCTGTGGCTCTGCCCGGTGCACAGTACACAGTTGAAAAAACCTATGATGAAGCCCAGGTACAGGCCGACGCCCGGCAAAAATCCATGCCATTTTTCCTGATCAGCTTTTTTTCCCTGGTTATGAGCGTGTTTATTATTTTCAGCAGTTACCAGGTGATTACCCTGGAGCGGCTTCCAGTCATTGGAACCTTCAGGAGTATCGGCGCCACCAGGCGGGCAGTCACAGGGATATTGCTGATGGAAAGCCTGGTCTATGGCGTTTTGAGTATTGTCATTGCGATTCCAGTGGGAGCGGCGGTATTGGGAGTGCTGCTCCAGGGCCTGGGGGATTCCCTTTCCCAGGGGATCGCCATACCCATGGTGGTGCCGCCGCTCA
The DNA here is from genome assembly GCF_009696115.1 of Eubacterium sp. BL-380-WT-2B. Lineage (NCBI taxonomy): Bacteria > Bacillati > Bacillota > Clostridia > Eubacteriales > Eubacteriaceae > Eubacterium > Eubacterium sp. BL-380-WT-2B. Next base: position 98,095 of record NZ_VUMP01000005.1, on the reverse strand, counting down.
ATGTGCTGTTGTCCTCTGCTGTGGCAGTGCTGGTGTCCCTGTTCAGCGCATACATCCCTGTACGCCGCGCCAGCAGGCTGCCGGTCAAGGAGGTCGTGCTCGGAAACGTGGAACAGAAGCGGGTCTCAACAAGGGCACGTCTGGCGGCGGGTACGATGCTGCTGGTGATTTCCATCGCCGCGCCACGGATGCTGCTCCTTGGGGATAACGCGATGTTTCTGGCCGGTGGATTCTCGCTGCTGGGCATTCTTGCCGCAGCGATTTTGATGATCCCGCCAGTGGCGGACGGGGTCGCCTGGGTTATGGAGAGGATATATGGCTGCTGCTTTGGAAATGAGGGAATGCTGGCAGCCCGAAACCTTCGGAATAACCGCAATGTCCATCAGAATATTACCCTGCTGTTCATCAGCCTCTCGGCCGTCATCGCCATCAGTGTGGTGGGGAGCTTTGTGAACCAGTATATCGGCGATGTGTTTAACGGTGCAGCGCTTGACGGCTTTGCCGACGCGCGGATGACACCAGAGTTTGTTAAAGAGGTACAGGAGATTGACGGCGTCCGGGAGGTTATGCCCATGTATGTTATGAATGGAGCGGTCGAAAGCAGCGGTGTTCTCTTTGACCGCCTGGAGGCTGTGGAGGATCTGGAGCAGTATAATACCATGCTTGCTGTCAAATATCCTGACGCGGCGGCGGAGAATTCCGCTTTGTCTGAATTTGGACTGGCCAGGGTGGTTCTTTTAAATAGAGACACCATGAAGCAGCGCGGCCTCGGGGTTGGCGATACCATTGAGCTGTCCATGAATGGACAGGCCTTTGATTACAGGGTGATTGGCAGCATGGAGTCCCGGGCGGACGACGCTCAGGCAGTGATTCCGGCGGCCTGCGCCGTGGTGGATTTCGGCCAGTCAGAATATGGCTTTCTGGCTTACACCGCTGACGATCCCGAAGCGGCGATGATCCGTATCCGCAGCCTTTTCGGCGAAAAGGAAAACTGGAGCCGGACGGTTGAGGAGTTTAACCAGGACGCCATGAGTGTGGTCAGCGCTTTTCTCTCACCCATGCACAAGCTGACCTATTTTATTTTGTTTCTTGCAGGCACAGGGGTGATCAATAATCTGCTCATCAATTATCTGCAGAGGCGGCGCACCATTGCCATGTATAAATCTGTGGGGATGAGTAATGGACAGAATGTTAAAATGACGCTTCTGGAAGGTTTTTCCTCAGGCATTATCGGAGCGGTTATCGGAGTGCTGGTGTCATGGCTGTTGATCCAAACCATTTTTCTGGTGGCGGGGCCACAGATTGCCATGACGCCAACTCTGGATATAAAGGTATTCCTGGCGGCCGGACTGGCGGGAGTCCTCATCAATTTGGCCGGGGCAGTGGTTCCGGTGATTAAAGGGTCAAAGATGGAACTGGTTAAAGAAATTAAATGTGAGTAAAGGAGAAAAAATGAAGCATATGATGAAAACAGCAGTGGAAGCCCGCAATATCATTAAGGATTACCAAATGGGTGAAGTGACGGCTTCGGTTCTGAAAAATATTTCCATGGAAATATATCGGGGCGAATTTGTATCCATCATGGGGCCGTCAGGCTCTGGAAAAAGCACGCTGCTCTATATTTTGGGAGGGCTTGATGAGCCCACAGACGGCAGTGTTATCCTGCAGGGGCAGGATATCTCACAGTGGGATGACAAGCGGAAAAGCCTGATGCGCCGCAGAGATATTGGTTTTGTCTTTCAGTTTTATAACCTGATACCCAATCTGACGGTTGAGGAAAATATTCTGCTGCCTGTGCTTTTGGACGGTAAGAGCCGCCGGGCCTTACAGCCCCGGCTTGACGAGCTCCTGGAAATCGTTGGGCTTACGGACCGCAGAAAGCACACACCGCGTGAGCTTTCCGGCGGTCAGCAGCAGCGTGTCGCCATTGCCCGTGCGTTGGTCAATGACCCGGAAATTCTGTTCGCCGATGAGCCTACCGGCAACCTTGACAGCAAGACCGGCTGGGAGATCATGACGCTTTTGCAGCGCATCAACCGAGAAAGGGGCGTGACGATCCTTATGGTCACGCACTCTGCCGATTCGGCAGAGTGCGGCAGCCGGACAGTGGTGGTAAGGGACGGGCGAATTGTGTGAAATGATGTGAAACCAAAATTCAGGGTATATACCTTCTAAAAAAGGAGCGGTACCATGAACGATACACATCATACAATGGAGCATAACCACAGCATGGAGGGAATGGGCGAAATGGATCACTCGTCTGTGCAAATGGGCGGCATGGATCACCACGCCATGATGGTTCAGGATTTCAAGAGACGGTTCTGGGTGTCTCTGGCTGTGATGATTCCCATTATGATTCTTTCACCCATGATACAGATGTTTTTAGGCGTTGACTGGCGTTTTCCAGGGGATTCTTATGTCCTGCTGGTCCTGTCAACGTTTTTGTTTTTTTACGGCGGCTGGCCTTTTCTGAAGGGTGCCAAGGATGAACTGAAACGAAGATCTCCAGCCATGATGACTTTGATTGCCCTGGCGATCATTGTCGCCTATGTCTACAGTGCGGCAACGGTATTTGGTGTGCAGGGCTCAGACTTTTTCTGGGAGCTGGCGAGCCTGATTGTCATTATGCTGCTCGGCCACTGGATTGAGATGCGCTCAGTGATGGGTGCGTCTAAGGCTTTGGAGGAGCTTGCCAGGCTCATGCCTGAAAACGCCCATATGATTATGGATAACGGCGAGACCATGGATATGCCGGTCAGCAGCCTGAAAACCGGACAGACAGTCCTTGTGAAGCCCGGGGAAAAAATCCCTATTGACGGTGTTGTGTATGAAGGAGGCTCAGAGGTCAATGAGGCCATGATCACAGGAGAAGCTGTACCCGTTGAAAAAGGGAAGGGTGATGAGGTGATCGGCGGTTCTGTCAACGGCGACGGGATTTTAAAATTTAAGGTGAGCCATGTCGGGGATGAAACCTTTTTATCCCAGGTGATCCGTTTGGTGCGGGATGCCCAGGCCTCCAAATCCAATACCCAGCGGCTGGCGGACAGGGCGGCCAAATGGCTCTTCTATATCGCGCTGGTCACTGGCATTATTACCTTTGTTTCATGGATGGCCATTGAGGGAAACCTGAATTTTGCTGTTACCCGGGCAGTGACGGTCATTATCATCTGCTGTCCGCACGCCCTTGGTCTTGCCATGCCGCTGGTAACCTCAGTATCGACCAGCCTCGCGGCAAAAAACGGACTGCTGATCCGCAACCGTGCCGCCTTTGAAAATGCCCGAAATCTGGATACGGTGGTGTTCGACAAAACCGGTACACTGACAGAAGGCAGTTTTGGCGTAACTGATATACAGGCCGACTGTGTTTCACAGGATGAGCTTCTGACCATTGCCGCCTCGGTAGAGGCAAATTCGGAGCACCCCATTGCCAGAGGAATTGTGGAAGCAGGAAAGGGCAGGAAGCTGGCGGCGCTCAGGGTCACAGATTATCAGAACCTGACTGGCGAAGGGCTGCGGGCCAGCGTGGATGGACGGCCTGTCAAGATTGTCAGCCCAGGCTATCTGAAGCGTGAGGGTATTGCGTTTGATGAGAAAACCTACAGCCATCTTGCCAAAGAAGGAAAAACCGTTGTGTTTATTCTTCGCGGCAGCAAGCTGCTGGGCTTTATCGCTTTATCCGACGTGGTGCGCCCCACAGCGAAGGAAGCAGTGGATGAGCTGAAGCAGATGGGTGTGACTTCCATTATGCTTACTGGAGACAACCAGCGGGCAGCAGACTACGCGGCTCGGCAGCTGGACATCAGTAAAGTGTTTGCGGAGGTGCTTCCAGGGGATAAGGCGTCGAAGATTGATGCGCTTCACCGCGACGGGCGCAGGGTTGCCATGACTGGTGACGGGGTCAATGACGCGCCTTCTCTGGCGAAGGCAGATCTCGGTATTGCCATCGGTGCCGGAACCAGCGTGGCCATTGAAACCGCTGATGTTATTCTGGTCAAGAGTAATCCTCTGGATGTGGTCAGCATTCTGAGGCTTTCGCGTGCGACTTTTAAGAAAATGGTGCAGAATCTGATCTGGGCCACAGCCTATAATGTGGTCGCTCTGCCGCTGGCCGCGGGTGTGCTCTATTACCAGGGCGTGGTCATCAGTCCGGCGGCAGGGGCAGTGCTGATGTCGCTGAGCACCATCATTGTTGCCATTAACGCGCGTCTGCTGAAATTGCCGGAAAAATAAGTCAAAAACTTAACAATAGACAAAGAACAGGGTTCATACTATAATGGAAATAAGATGTCCTCGTAAAGGCACAGCGCCAGGCGGCGGACAAATTTTCTGACGAAGGGAGCAACACAAATGAAACTGAAAGCTGGAGATAAAGTTGGCATTGTGGCCTGTTCTAACGCGCAGCCCGCAGCTAACCGGACCCATGTGGAAAAACTACTTGAAACCCTGAGACAGGCAGGCCTGGACCCCGTCTGCAGTCCTTATATTTTTGAAAAATCACGTTTTTTCAGTGGAACGGCTCAGGAAAAGGCCAGAGCGCTGATGAATTTTTACAGTGACAATGGGACTAAAGCGATTTTTGATCTCTCGGGCGGAGATCTGGCCAATGAGGTACTGGAATATCTGGACTACCAGGTGCTTAAGGATAATGCCAAGCCCTTCTTTGGCTACAGCGATGTGACGGCTGTGATCAACGCCATCTATAAGGAGACCGGCCATCCGGGGTATCTCTACCAGATCAGAAACCTGATCTATGACTTCCGGATCGAACAGCTCAGCCGCTTTAAGGACTCCCTTTTCCAGGACGGGCGGGCCCTGTTCGACTTTGACTATGCGTTTCTGCAGGGCAGCCGTATGGAGGGCGTGGTGGTCGGCGGCAATATCCGCTGCTTCCTGAAGCTTGCAGGAACGCCCTATCTGCCGGATTTTTCAGAAAAACTGCTTTTTCTGGAGAGCTACAGCGGCGGCGCAGACCGGATGGTTTCACTGCTCAATCAGTACCGCCAGATGGGCGTTTTTGACAAGATAAACGGAATTATTTTAGGAAGTTTCACAAAGATGGAGGAGGCAGAAGAAAAACCTGAGATCGGAGACCTTGTGAAAGAGGTTGTCCGAAACGAGGCGATGCCCATTGTCAAAACCAGAGAAATCGGTCATGGGCCAGATTCCAGAGCCATTGTGATCGGTATGCCGCTGACGCTTGAAGCAAATTAAAGATTTTCGCAAATGCGGTCAAGAATCTCCAGAGAAACAGGGCTATACTGGTAAAACGGAGGTGAGCTGATGAAACGGGAAGAAAAAGTAATGGCAGTCCAGAGAATGCAGGATTACATCAAAAATCATATGACAGAGGCCATCACACTGAAAGCGCTGGCGGACTGTGCGGGCTATTCACCCTTCCACTGCTCCAGGATTTTTAAAGAGCTGACGGGTAAATCCCCCTTCGACTACATCCGGGCCCTGCGTCTGAGCCAGGCAGCCCTTAAGCTGCGGGACGAAGAAAAGGTGAAGGTGGTGGATGTGGCTCTGGATTTTGTCTTTGACAGCCATGAAGGGTTTACCCGGGCCTTTTCAAAGGCCTTTGGCATTACACCCCGCCGCTACAGCAAGAATCCTCCGCCGATCAAGCTGTTTATGCCAGATCCGGTGAAGGACTGGTATCTCACCATGAAGGAGGGAGAAGAACGCATGAAAATTTATGAAAAACAGATCGACACAGTTTTTGTCCAGGTTATTGAAAGGCCTGCCCGTAAGCTGATGGTTAAGTGGGCAAAATCGGCCGGAGAGTACTTTGCCTATTGCGAGGAGGTTGGCTGCGATATCTGGGGCGTGCTGTGCAGTGTCAAGGAGGCCTTGTACGAGCCGGTGGGGCTGTGGATGCCTGAACGCTTCCGCCCCGCGGATACCGGGCGTTATGCACAGGGGGTGGAGCTTCCTGTGGATTATGACGGGCCGGTGGCTGAGGGCTTTGACTTGATAGAGCTGCCCCCCTGTAAAATGATGGTCTTTCAGGGAGAGCCTTTTGAGGATGAAAAGTTTTATCAGGCGGTTAAGGATATTGAGGCAGTAATCGACAGTTATGAGCCTGAGCTCTACGGCTTCGAGTGGGCAGATAATGATGGTCCGCGTTTTCAGCTGGAGCCCCAGGGATACCGTGGATATATTGAGGCCCGTCCGGTAAGGGCGATGGATAATTGAGAAGATGATCAGGTTAAGCGGCTTTGGCCGCTTTTTTTATTGGGAAAGGCTGTGGATATGTGGAGGGTTTTCAGCACTTTTGTGGATAAGTCTGTTTTTCGCAAGCGCGGTCAAGCCTTTTCATTGCCTGTAATGTATAATTTGCTGGCAGAGATAAAAAGGAGGTGCAGGAATGGAAAAGGTTTTACAGGTGCAGAACCTGACTAAAAGCTACGGCAGTGTGGCGGCAGTAAGCGGCCTGAGCCTGAGCGTAGCCCGGGGAGAGGTCTTTGGACTCCTCGGCCCAAACGGCGCGGGGAAGAGCACCAGTATTGAGTGTATGCTGGGCGTGAAGAAAGCAAGCGCCGGAACTGTGGAAATTTTGGGAATAAACCCGTCTGAGGGGAGAAAAACACTTTTTGAACGGGTTGGCGTTCAGTTTCAGGAGACAGGCTATCAGGATAAAATCCGGGTGGAAGAGGTCTGCCGGATGACAGCCGCTCTTTACAGAAAACCCGCAGACTGGCAGAGACTGCTCGCGGTATTTGACATACAGGGGCTTGAAAAGCAGGAGGTAAGCCAGCTGTCCGGCGGAGAGCGCCAGCGTCTCTCCGTGCTGCTGGCCCTGATCCCCAACCCTGAGCTGGTATTTCTGGATGAGCTGACAACCGGGCTGGACACCCGGGCACGCCGGGAGGTCTGGCAGTATCTGAAGGAATTGAAAAAGGGCGGTCTGACCATTGTGCTGACCTCTCATTTTATGGATGAAGTGGAGGTTTTGTGTGACCGGGCGTTAATTCTGAAAAAGGGAGAGCCCCAGATCTGCGGAACCATCGAAGAGATAACAGAGGGAAGCCCCTGCAGCTGCTTTGAGGAGGCTTATCTCTGGTATACGGGAGGTGACGATGATGCGTGCATTTAAAAATTTATTCTGGATTGAGTTCAAGCTTTCCGTCAGGGCTATGAACCTGGTGCTTTTCGGCCTTTTTTCGCCGGCTGTTGTGGCTGTGATTATCGGTGTCATCTACGGAGCAAAGCCCGCATTTGACGGAGCGGGTTATTCGTTTATGGCTCAATCCTTCGGGGCGCTCTCCGGCATTGGTATCTGCGCCACAGGCCTGATGGGGCTGCCTCTGGCTTTGGCAGATTACCGGCATCGAAAAATACTCAAGCGCTTTGAGGTAACGCCTGTCAGTCCGGGAATGCTGCTCTTTGTGCAGGTGGGTGTCAATTTTGTTTACGCCCTCGCGGCCATGGCAATGGTCTATGGAATTTGCCGGATGTTTGGCGGCGGATGGGAGGGAGGCTCCTTCCTTTATTTTGGTTTGTCCTTTCTGCTCGTCACAGTCTCCATCTACAGCCTGGGAATGCTGGTGGCAAGCGTGGCTGGAAATATCAAGACAGCTAACCTTCTGTGCACGGTTCTTTATTTTCCGATGCTAATTTTTTCCGGCGCAACGCTGCCCTATGAGGTTATGCCCCCGGCTCTGCAGCATGTGGCGGACATCATGCCTCTGACCCAGGGGGTGAAGCTCATGAAAAACGCCGCGCTGGGGCTGCCCATTGAAAATGCCGCGGTGCCGGTTGCGGTGCTGGTTATCCTGGCAGTCATCTGCGTTGTTGTATCCATCCGTTTTTTCAGATGGGAATAAAATTCCTTAAGGTTTATTGACAAACTAACGATCGTTCGCGTATAATAAAAAACGAACGATCGTTAGTTTTTTATTGAGGAGAAGGATTATGAACACCAAGGAAAGGATTGCCTGCGAAGCGCTGACACTGTTCAGCTCAAAGGGCTACAGTGCCGTCTCGGTTCGGGACATTGCCAGAGCCGCCGGAATCAAGGAAAGCTCCATCTACAATCATTATAAGGGGAAGCAGGCCATTTTTGACGCGCTTGTGGAGACCTATGATACCCGGTCAGATGCTTTTTTCAGCCAGTTTGCTTCGCCGAAGCATCTTGAGGGAAACATCATTGAGAACATGGCCTACATAAAAACCATTGACAGTCTGGTCGAGATGGTGCTGGCATCAGTAGAGCGTTATCTCTCGGATGATTACTTTTTTAAATTTTTCAGGATGCTGTCCATTGAGCGTTTTAACAATGAGAAGGTTCAGGCCATTTACCAGAAAATGTTTATTGACGGCGCCCTTGACTATCAGGCGCAGCTCTTTGGCTGGATGATCGACAACGGTTATTTTGTCAGGTCAGACCCCAAAATGGCCGCGCTGCAGTTCTACAGCCCCATTTACATGCTTTTCAACCAGTTTGAGCCTGGGGTTACAGATATGAAAGCAGTGCTTCAGATACTGGAGAGGCATGTCCGGCAGTTTGCAGCACTCTATGATGTGCGGGTGAAGCGTCATGAAGCAGAATAGTGAGCTTACCCGGTATATGAACCGTGCCATTGAGAATCTGGCCGCCGGTGTTGTGAGAGGAACCCTTAAAAATCCGAGGGAGACAGCTTTTATTTTAAAGCTTCGGGACAGGCTTGTGCGGGCCATGAAGAAACGCGAAACTGCTGAAAAACAGGGGCGCCATATTCCGCCGTTTTTGATCTCCAGCATTGCCACAGAGTGTAATCTTCACTGTAAGGGCTGTTATGCCCGGGCAAACGGTATCTGCAGCGCCAGCGAAGAAAAAGCGCTGACCGCTGAGGAATGGCAGAAAATATTTGAGGAAGCCGCCGGGATCGGTTTTTCTTTTAATCTGCTGGCAGGAGGGGAGCCGCTTATTCGGCGGGATGTACTGGAGGCGGCTGCCTGTGTAAAGGAGATGGTCTTTCCGGTTTTTACCAATGGCCTGTTGATTGATGAAAAAACAGCGGATTTTTTTGAAAAGAACCGGCATCTGATACCAGTTATCAGTATTGAGGGCGGCAAGGCACAGACCGATGACCGCCGCGGTGAGGGAACATACAGGGCGGTTCAGGAGGTTATGGAGCGTCTTAGAGAAAGAGGCGTCCTCTTTGGCGTGTCCATCACGGTCACCACTGAAAATTTCCATACAGTTACGGGTGACACTTTTATTAAAAAGCTTGACAGCCAGGGCTGCAGGCTCGCTTTCTTTGTGGAATATGTACCAGTGGAGGAGAGCAGCGAGCTGCTGGCTCCTTCGGAAGCTGAGCGGGTCATTTTAGAGCGGCGGCAGGCCGCGCTGAGGGAAGCCTTCCCGGAGATGATCTTTCTGTCGTTTCCTGGTGATGAAAAGCATATGGGCGGCTGTCTGGCAGCCGGACGGGGATTTTTTCATATCAACGCTTATGGCGCAGCAGAGGCCTGCCCATTTTCGCCCTACTCGGACAGAAGCCTGAGAGAGCACACACTGCTGGAGGTGCTGGACTCACCGTTTTTTGCCCGGCTGCAGCAGGAATCGCTGGTGGGCGGCGAGCACGATGGCGGGTGCGCGCTTTTCCAGAAGCGGGCGCAGGTGCAGGCTCTTTTAAAGTGAGCTTAAAAGAAAGCAGCGGTTTCATGGAGCTTCGCTGTTTTCTTTATTTTTTGCCATATTAAGAAAGCGCTGAATGCTTGTCAATTCTTGATAATATGCGTATAATAAATCATAATAAGTATAAAATTTTCAGAAAAGACAGTGCCGTTAAAAAGGAGGGGAGCAGTATGACACAAAATACCATTGAATCCATTCTTAATAACCTGAGTGGAACAGCGATCTATGTGATTCGTCAGGATGATCATCGAATATTATATTTTAATGACCGGGTAAAGGAAGTCACACCAGACGCCAGAATTGGATCAGTCTGCCATGAGCTGTGGGCTGGTACCTGCGCAAACTGTCCGCTCCCGGGTCTTGAAGACAAGGATCAGAACAGCACCATCAATTACAATGACCCCTTTGGCGAGGTGGTGGACATCTCTGCTTCAAAAATGATGTGGGAGGATAGAATACCGGCTGTATTGATCTCTGTAACACCACATATCTTAACTGAAACCGAGCGAAGGGCAGAGGAGAGAAAAGATTACCTTGCAGCGGCGGCGCTCAAGGTTTATGGATTGATTATTTCTGTGGATTTATGCCAGAATACCTATGAGATCATCGGTTGTGATGAGAGCGGTTGGTTTTCCGAGGGTGAGTATGGCTGCTATGATGATCTGCTGGAGCAGGGAATCCGATCTACCCACCCTTCCTACAGCGGGGCTTTGAGACAAACCTTTAGCCGCGGAAACGTCCTTAAAGCTTTTGAGGATGGAAAACGGGAACTGCAGCTTGATCTCAGGCAGAAGGACGAGGACGGTACATACCACTGGATGAATACATTGCTGCTTCGTGTCGGCAGTGCTGCAGAAAAAGGGAAGGCGATTTTGATGCTTTCCCAGATAGACAGCCGGAAACGTCTGGAGCAGGAATGGGAAGCTTTTAACGCGGGCGTCACTACGCTTTTTGGGGAGTGTATGCTCCTCAATCTGGAGGACGGCACCTACACAACCGCTAAGTTTGACAATTCTTTTCCAGAGTTTCCGGTGCAGGGCGATTTTGATTCCCAGAATATTGAGTATTGCAATGCTCTGATACATCCCGATGACCGTGAAGTGTTCAGGAACGCGTTCTCGCTTGAAAGTATCCGGGAAAGTGTAGCGGCCGGGGAAACGGTGATTGTCCGGGAATTGCGGAGACTGGCGCCAGACGGGGTTTACCGCTGGACTGAAATGATTGGTATTTTGGTAATAAGCGCGGCTGTGGGAGAAAGAACTGTGGTGCTGACCTTCCGGGATGTGGATGATATCCGAAAGGAGGAGGAACGGAAACGCGCCGCTCTTCTGGATGCGTTAAATCTGGCGGAGCAGGCAAACAATGCAAAATCGGATTTTCTGTCCAGAATGTCCCATGATATCCGGACACCAATGAACGCTATTATCGGTATGGCGTCCATTGCGGAGGCCAATATTCGCGACACTGTAAAAACAGAAGACTGTATTCATAAAATTCAGGCTTCGGCCCATTTCCTGCTGGCTCTGATCAATGATATCCTGGATATGTCGAAGATTGAAAGCGGAAAAATGAGCATCATCCGTGAGCCCTTTGACCTGTGCGCCCTTCTGCGGGAGCTGGAAGTCATTATTGACGCACAGGCCAGAGAAAAAGGGCAGCAGTTCAGTGTGCTCATGCCCGCGCATATGGAGGCAGAGTACTATGGCGACAGCCTGCGCCTTAATCAGATTTTGATGAATCTGCTCAGCAACGCAGTAAAGTATACGCCTGACGGTGGTAAGATTACCCTCCGGGTTAATGAAGACCGCAAAAAGGGCAAGAAGAGCGTGATGCGGTTTGAGGTAGAGGATAATGGTATCGGTATGTCCGAAGCGTTTCTGAAGCACATATATGAGCCCTTCAGGCAGGATGAAAGAAAAGAGGAAAAAAGGCAGGAGGGAACAGGTCTGGGGCTTTCCATTACCCGGAACCTTGTGCACCTGATGGGCGGGAGTATTTCCATCTCCAGTGAACTGGGTAAAGGAACCTGCTTTACAGTTGAGCTGCCCTTTGTCCAGGAAGAAGGGAACTGGCCAGAGGCTTCCTCCGAAAACAAGAAGACTGCGGATCCGGAAAAAACAAAAGGCGGGTTTGAAGGCAAACGGCTTTTGATTGTAGAGGATAATCCGCTGAATCTGGAAATTGCTGAAATCCTTTTTGGCATGGAGGGCTTTGATATTGAAACTGAGGAGGATGGAGAGAGCGCGGTCTGCCGTTTTTCAAATTCACCTGAGGGCTATTATGATATGATCCTGATGGATGTGCGGATGCCGGTGATGGACGGCCTGGAGGCTACCAAAGCGATCCGGAAGCTTGAACGGCCGGATGCTGCCACAATCCCAATTTTAGCTATGACAGCCAATGCCTTTACGGAAGACGTTAAGGCGACCCGGGAAGCAGGAATGAACAGTCATCTGGCAAAGCCTCTGGAAATGGAAGTCGTGCTAAGGGAAATACGAAAATTCATATAAGTTTTTAAAAAACCGCTGCTTTTCAGGCAGCGGTTTTTTTGCTTAAACATTAATTTAATAATTCTTAAGAAATTGAGTAGGTCTTTCTTTATTTTTTGAGCGTACAATAAAGCTATAAAACAAGGGAGGCCAAGACAATGATCCAGACACTAAAAAGAACCTTTAAATATTGGACAGCTTCGGAAGAAACGGATGAAAGCGGCTTTGCGCGGGGACTGTGTTTTTACAAGCTGTTTTGGATTTTTCTGCTGGGCTGTGTTCTGGGGGTGGTGGTGGAAACCCTCTGGTGTTACTGGACACGCTCCTGTATCGAGAGCCGCAGCGGCGTTTTGTATGGGCCTTTCAACCCTGTATATGGCTTTGGGGCTGTGGCGCTGACACTTGGACTTCAGCGGATTTCTAAAAAAGGGCCCCTATGGATATTTTTGGGCAGTATGCTGCTGGGCGGCAGTGTTGAATATCTCTGCAGCCTGGTGCAGGAGGTGAGCTTTGGCACATTGTCATGGGAATACAGCGGTACTTTTATGAACCTTAATGGGAGAACAAATCTTATGTTCGCCTTTTTCTGGGGGGCCCTTGGGCTTCTGTGGATACAGGTTTTTTATCCCCTGCTGTCAAGAGGGGTTGAACGAATCCCCAAAAAGACAGGTATCCGCCTGACCTGGATACTGGTAATCTTTATGATCGTTAACATGGCGGTTTCCGGCCTGGCTGTGGCGAGATGGTCCGAAAGGACAAGAGGAGTCCCTGCGTCAAATGCCGCAGCAGTTCTGATCGATCAGAAATATCCTGATGGGCTCATGAAGCGGGTTTATCCCAATATGACTTTTCCGGCAGGTTTTCAGGAGGATGCCTCCGCAGAAAACACACTATCCAGATAGCCGCAATAAGTATCAGAAAGCCCTTCCAGTAAATTCATGCGGTATACCGGAGCGGCCCTGTTAAAGCGGTTTCGGATTTCATCGGAAAAACACAGCATCTCGGGAGTTGCTGCGTCGATTTTATTTTGGACGATGCCTTCCGCCAGAGGGAGGGATTCTTCAAGGAGTGGCTCCAGTACGGAGAGAAACATTTCAGTCCGCAGAGGATCGAGAATAGAAATGTGGTGGATGGAATCTCCTGTATAGCCGGCCTGACACAGCGGTTTATAAAGGGCTTTTGGGCTGGCGGTGCCAGAGGGCTCCATGAGGATGGCTTCAAGGCTGTAATGTTCACTTAAATCCAGAACCATTTCCTTAAGGTTTTGGGCCAGTGTACAGCAGATGCAGCCGCCAAAGAGCTCCTTGACCATATAGCCTTTTTTCTTCATATACAGGTTATCAACGCCGGTTTCTCCAGCCTCGTTGATGACCATGGCAATTTTGTACCCTTTTTCAGTCAGATAACGGGCCGTAAGGTTGAGCAGGGTCGTTTTCCCTGAGCCCAGAAAGCCTGAAAAAAGGAAAAGCTTCGGTAAAGTATTCATGATATTCTCCTTTTCTTTGTGTTTAGAATAGCATATTTTGAAAATGAATAAAAGCTTTAAGTAAAATCGGCTAAAAGAGTGCAAAAAAGCATAAAAGATTACCAAAAATGTGTTTTTTCTGAAAAAAGTATGCTGAGGCAGCGCTTGAAATCGCTTGCTTTTTTACAAAAATACCGGTTTAAAAACAATACTTAAAAAAACGCCGGGCTTATAATAGTCTCATAAGGACTAGAGTTTTTATTTCTAAAACAAAAAGAACAAGGAGAAATGTGAGAATGAATTCGAGAGAAAGAATGACGCTGACTCTTCAGCACAAGGAAGCAGACCATGTGCCGGTCTACCCGCTTATCAACAGCGCGTCGCGGCAGACCATTGGCTGTAACTATGAAGAATGGACAAAGGATGCAGATAAGTGCGCCGAATCCATTATTAAAGCGACTGATCTGCTGGATGTGGACTGCATCTGTACGCTGGTAGACCTGTCTGTGGAGGCAGCAGACTGGGGTATGAAGATGATCTATTACGAAGAACAGGCAGCCTGCCCGGACCACAATGATTTCTTTTTGAAATCAGAAAATGATTATGAAACACTGCCAGTGATCAACCCCAGGGAGACGCCGCGCATGAGTGAAATGATCCGAATGACTAAAAAGCTTGTGGATGCCAGGGGAGAAACCAAGCCGATTGTGGCCTTTGTTTTTGGCCCTCTGGGGATTCTCGGCATGCTCCGGGGACATGACTATATGTTTATGGATTTGATTATGTATCCCGAAAAAGTGCACAAAGCCCTCAGAACCATTACCGACACGCTCAAAGAATATTGCAGGGCATTAATCGAAGCCGGAGCAGACGCGATTATGTTTGACACCCTTTTTTCATCTAAAACCATCATGCGAAAGGAAATGTGGGATGATTTTGAAGGGCCGTATATCGAAGAACTGGCAGAGCTGGTGCACGATGCGGGAAAGATGGTCATGATCCACAATTGCGGCGATGGCATTTATTTCGACGTTCAGATCAAACGGATGCACCCTGAACTGATCTCCTTCCTGTATCTGCCGGATGACTGTGAAAGCATGGAAGAGCTCAAGGAAAAATATGGTCACCAGACTACCCTGCTGGGACATATTGATCCCGGAGAGCTGATGGTCACCAGCAAGGAAGATCTGATTAAACAGTGCAGGGAACAGATTGATGTTTATAAGAAGGATGGCGGCTTTGTGCTGGCAACCGGCTGTGAATATCCAGCGCAGATGGATTTTGAGCACGCGAAAACCATGGTTGAGGTCGCCAAGACATATGGCAGATATGAATAAACTAAAAGCAGGCGTTATGCCTGCTTTTTTATGTTTATTGTGAATAGTCAAACAAAGCAACAGAGTGGCATAATGAAAATCAAATTTTTTGAATATAATATTGAACTTTTCAAAAAAAATGTTTATAATATAAAAAAAAGAAGTAAGTAAAACGATGTATAAATCAACAAAGTGGGTTGAAATGGGTACCTGGTGGAGCAGATGTACTCTTTTTGATAGAGAGATTGGATATCTAATAAAAAGCGGCGGCCGAGGGGGCAGCCGCTTTTTATTTTCTGAAAATAAGAAAGAAAAACCCTGCATTAAATAAAAGTATAATAAATAATAAACGCTTGCAAACGATCCGGTGAGAGTATATAATGATTTATAGGGAAAATTAAAAATTAAGGGAGAGGAATCATATGAATGAAATCAATCATAAAGAGATCGGCCAACGGATTCGGAAGCAGCGTACTTTTTTAAACATGTCACGTGATGAGCTGGCCCGTAAAATTGGAATTACACCGACCTTTCTGGCGGATATTGAACTCGGAACAAAGGGATTTTCGCTGAAAAGCCTGAACCGCTTCTGTAATGTTTTAAAAATGTCTTCGGACGCTATTTTGTACGGTCCCAAAGAATATAAAGGTGTCAAATATACAGAGCTTCTGGAGCTTCTGGAACGCTGCTCGCCTGAAAAGGCCAAGTTTGCTCAGGAAATTTTAACGATATACCTTTTAAGCCACGACCCGGTTGAATAAAACCGCGCCGGCGCAGTTGATCACGCCGGCGCTTTTTTTATTTTTTGGTTCCTGAAAGAATATAAAACGCTGCAGTATCGACGGCAATGTCCATATTGAAAGCAGAAGAAAAAATCTGGCTTTCGGACTGCGCATCTCTGAGACCGGTCGAAACCTTGCGGACCTCCTGACCGGAATGCCGGCCGTTGATGGTTTCCCGGCTCTCGCTGTGGGCGATCATAAAACGTCCGCCGGGGTTCAGGCAGGCTGAAAGCCGGTCACAGAAAAGCGATTTATTCTCAAAGTGGGGATAAGCGCTGTAGGCCACTGCAAAATCAAAGCTATCATCCTCAAAGCAATAGAAATCTTCAGACTGGAAGTGAACCCGCGGGTCGGGATGTTTTTTCCGGGCTACGGCAAGCATCTGGCTTGAGAGATCAATGGCGACGATTTTCTGTGGGTTTGCCTCCAGCAGGCGGGGAATCAATACCCCTGTTCCTGTGGCGATATCCAGAATCCGGCTGTTCTCGGGCAGTTGGGCAAGGCTGACGATTGTATCAATCTTTTTCGCGTCATGATGGCACAGGTCATCCCAGTTTTCAGCAAGGTTGTCAAAATAGATTTTTGTCGTTTCAATATTCATGGCAGACCTACACTTTCGAAATTGTGGGTTTGGATATGACCATAGCTTTTTCCAGCCCGATAACAAGAATTGGAACGATCAGGATCTGCAAAATAATTCCAGGGAGTCCTGTGACAAAAGCGCCAGTCAGAAAAATCTGAAAACCATAGGCCTTTCCCGCGACGCCGTAAAAAATTGCTGAGGCGAGACCGGAGACTACGCGGCCGCCAACCATGGCGGCGATGAGTGAAATGTAAATATTTTTCCGGAGCTTCCGGTATAGAATTCCGGATAAGGCGCCATAGGCGGCCAGTTCAAAAACCATGGCGGTACCGGTGGGGAAAAGAGGGGGCATACCGGTCATAACAGAGGACAGAAGCGGTGTGACAGCGCCGCAGACCAGGCCAAAGGGCCAGCCGAAGCACAGGCCGCAAAGCAGCACAGGGATGTGCATGGGGAGAAAGACAGGCCCTGCACCGATGAGGTGGAAAACCTGAGGAAGTATAAGCCCAAGTGCGATGCAGAGGGCTGTGCCGACAAGATTTTTGGTTTGTGAGTGGTTCATAATATTACCTCCTGAAGAAACAAAAAAACCGGCAAAACAGAGATTTCCTTCAGGAAATCACCACCTTACCGGCTTGTTGTCCATTTTATTTGTTTTCATTCTATTATAAAAATGAAAAGAATGCAAGTAGAAAAATAAAAAACACGGCTTGACAATTAAGGGACAATCCTGTATGATTTAAGTAAATGGATTACATGTATATACAAGGCTGGATGAACCAGTCTGAACATAGCGGAAAGCTCTGTGAGTTTTCCGTTTTTTGTTTTTTGAAGCGGGCATTCTGGAGAATGATGTGATTCATAAGTCCATGGTAGCGTTTGACACGCGCATTTATACAGAATCATAAAAACTGGAGGAAGAAATGAATCAAGAATTGTGGGAAAAAGCAGTGGCGTTTCACGGGCATGCCTGTCCGGGACTGGCCATTGGCGTTAAAGCAAGTGAAGCGGCTGTTTTAAAGCTTGGGATCGGCCAGTCTGAGGATGAGGAAATTGTCTGTGTAACTGAGAATGACGCCTGCGGCGTCGATGGGGTTCAGGCGATTCTCAGCTGTACAATGGGAAAAGGGAATCTTTTGTACCGAGGAACTGGAAAGCAGGCCTTTTCGTTTTTTAACCGGACGACCGGGGAAAAGATACGGATGTGTATGAAGCCTAAAAACCATGAGATGGACAGGGAAACTTACATGCACTATCTTCTGGATGCCCCGGTAGAGGAAATCTTTGAGTTTTCGGTGCCAGATTTTGATTTGCCGGAGAAAGCACGCATTTTTAATACCATATACTGTGAGCTCTGCGGCGAGGGCGCGCCAGAGCACAAAATGCATTTGCAGGAAGGCAAAAAAGTCTGTGAGGACTGTTTTAAGCCCTATAACAGAGGCTGGTAGACAGGAGGAAAGCAATGAAAATGAAAAAGAGACTGGGTCAGGCGCTAACCGGCGTTTTACTGGCGGCACTGCTTTTA
This sequence comes from Eubacterium sp. BL-380-WT-2B, assembly GCF_009696115.1. Taxonomy (NCBI): domain Bacteria; kingdom Bacillati; phylum Bacillota; class Clostridia; order Eubacteriales; family Eubacteriaceae; genus Eubacterium; species Eubacterium sp. BL-380-WT-2B. Next base: position 80,313 of record NZ_VUMP01000005.1, on the reverse strand, counting down.
GCGGGATGCAGCGGTGGAAACACCGGGAGCGGCGCAGCAGAGGGCACGCGGGAAGTTACCGACGCCGCAGGGCGTGTGGTGACGATTCCCTCCGAGGTCAAAAAAGTGGCGCCTCTTGGGGTGGGCGCGCTGCGTTATATTTTGTATGACGGCGGCGTGGACCAGCTGGCCGGCGTGGAGCAGAATGATCTGGATGTGCCGGTAACCAAGGCGGCCAGCTACGCTTACCAGGAGGAGCTTAAAAAGCTGCCGGTCATTGGAGACAGCGGCACACCCTATGAGGAAGAGCTTATGAAAGCATCGCCGGATGTGATCATCACCTCCAATGACGGTAAGTCTGCTGACGACCTTCAGAATAAAACAGGGATACCGGTTGTGACCATGCCGATCACCGACAAGGTTTTTGACGATGAAATTTATAACGCTCTGAATTTGGTGGGCGATGTCCTGGGAAAACAGGAGCGCAGCCAGGAGGTTGTGGATTATATGAAATCAGTGGCCGAGGATTTAAAGAGCCGTACTGGAGATATCCCGCAGGATAAAATACCGACAGCCTACTGCGGCGCTGTGTCCTTCAAGGGTGCCCACGGCATTGAGGGGACTGAGGCGGGCTACCCGCCGTTTTCAGCACTTGGCATTACAAACGTAGCGGATGAAACGGGCAAAAAGGGCGCTTTTGATGTCGATCTCGAGCAGATTCTCAAGTGGAACGCTGACTATCTGTTTTTAGATGCGGGCAATCTGAAACTGGTCAAGGATGATTACGCGGTGAGGCCAGATTTTTATAACGAGCTGAAGGCAGTGCAGGATAAAAAGGTTTATTCTCAGGTAGCCTACCGTTTTAATGGAACAAATACCGAGCTGGCTCTGGCCAACGCCTATTACGTGGGATGCGTAGTCTATCCAGAAGCCTTTGCGGATGTGGACATTGCGAAAAAAACCGATGAGATCACAAAAAAAATGCTGGGCGTGCCCTACAGCCAGAAGCTTAAGGACGCGGGCCTTAATTTCAGGCCAATTACACTGGGAGAATAGTTAAAATGACCGGAGCGGAGAAATCAGAGATTAAGGATTATCAGGCGCTTAAAAAAAGGAATATGGTGGTTTTAGCACTGCTTGGAATTATTCTGATGATGGCAATGCTGTTTTCGTTGAGAGCGGGTTCCTCGGATTTAAGCATGGGCGATATTGTAAAAGCCATTGGCGGTCAGTCGGCAAAGCAGAATAATATGGTCATGTGGAATATCCGGCTGCCGCGCATCCTGACAGCTGTGCTGAGCGGTGTGGGCCTCGGCGTAACCGGAGCGGTGCTCCAGGGGATTCTGAAAAACCCTCTGGCAGATACCACCACCCTTGGGATTTCCCAGGGGGCGGGCTTCGGCGCTGCCTTTGCCATCATTGTCCTGGGCGCCGGTGTGCAGGGAAGCAGCGCGGCCAACATGAGCTTTAATAATCCCTATCTCATCACCATCTGCGCTTTTGGCGGCAGCATCAGCGCTTCGGTTATGATTCTGGTGCTCTCCCGGTTCCGCAGGATTACACCGGAAGCCATGGTGCTCTGTGGCGTGGCGCTCAGCGCCATGTTTACCGGAGCGACGACGCTGCTCCAGTATTTTGCCGATGATGTCCAGCTGGCTTCTGTGGTTTTCTGGACCTTTGGCGATCTGGGGCGCACGGGATGGAAGGAGGTGCGGATCATCGCCGTGGTGGTGGTCATCACACTGGTTTATTTTCTGTTTAACCGATGGCATTACAACGCCATGGAGAGCGGGGAACAGACAGCCGCCAGCCTGGGTGTCAATGTGGCGCGATCCAGGATTATCAACATGCTGGTCTGTGCCCTGACCGCGGCGGTGATCGTGTCTTTTATCGGGATCATCAATTTTATCGGTCTGGTCGCGCCGCATATTATGCGGCGGTTTCTGGGCAATAATTACTGCTGGCTGCTGCCAGCCTCCGCCATGGCCGGGGCTGTGCTGCTGCTGCTGGGCGATGTGCTGGCAAGAGTGATCATCGCGCCGGTCGTTTTGCCCATTGGCGCCATCACCTCATTTCTCGGCGCGCCGTTGTTTCTGTATCTTTTATTCAAAGGAGGCACAAAGCAATGATACAGGTTAAGGATCTTGTATTTGGTTATAACACCAGCCGGAAAATTATTGACCAAATCTCATTTGACGTGGAGGACGGGCACTGCATTGCCATTCTGGGCAATAACGGCGCGGGAAAGAGCACGATGCTCAAATGCCTGAACCGTATCCTCTCGCCTAACAAGGGAGTGGTGTGCGTGGACGCGTTGGAAATCACGGCCATGAAGCAGGGGGAGATCGCAAAGCATATGGCCTTTGTGGCGCAGAAGAATGACAATAACCGGATCACGGTTTTTGAGGCCGTGATGCTGGGCAGGATTCCCTTTATCAAATGGGGGGTCACCCGGGAAGACGAGGCGGTCGTATCCAGTGTGATCAGCCAGATGCACCTCGACGAATTTGCCGTCCGCTATCTGGATGAGCTGAGCGGCGGGGAGCTGCAAAAGGTAATGATCGCCCGGGCGCTGGCTCAGGAGCCCAAGGTCCTGCTCCTCGATGAGCCGACCAGCAGCCTGGATTTAAAAAACCAGCTGGAGGTGCTGGGGCTGGTTCAGAGGATCTGCCATTCTAAGAACATCGCGGTGATCATCGTCATCCACGACCTCAACATGGCGCTCAGATACTGCGACCGGTTCCTCTTTTTAAAGGACGGCAATGTCCACGCTTACGGCGGTCAGGAGGTCATGACCTGCGAATGTATCGGTGAGGTTTACCAGATGCCTGTGTGCATCGGTACCATTAATGGCTATAAAATGGTCGTGCCGGAATAAAGCTTATATCATCCCTATGGGATTTTATATAGAAGCCGCAGCGCCGAAACACCAATATTTTCTCTGGAATCCTCTCAAATCTTTCTGAAAATACGGCGCGGCGGCAATTTGAGAGGGCGTTTTCAAAAAAGAGGCATTGCCCGTATATACTTGTTGACACCAAATATTTTTCATGGTATATTAACCGTGCAAATTAATTAATAATGATAAAAGAGCCATGAAGGTTCGTTTTGCGCTGAAGGCGCGGACGGGTTTCATGGCTTTTTTGCTGCCTTTATGTGGAGTAGAACGGGGGAGAACAGGTATTGGAGTACGATTAAGAAATAATCTGGTTTATTTTTTGAAAAAAATACTGCAGTTTGTGCTGGTAATATTTTTACTGTCATTGATTGTGTTTTACATGGCAAGACTGTCGCCGGGAGATCCCCTTCGGGCATATTACGGCGAGAGTGTTGAGCGCATGAGTGTTGAGCAGCAGGAAAAGGCAAGGGAAAAGCTGGGGTTAAATGAGCCGGTCTGGGTTCAGTACGGGATCTGGGCTGAGGAAGCCTTTCACGGTGACTTTGGCATTTCCTTCAAATACAAGCAGGATGTCATGAAAGTCATTGAGGGAGTCTGGGCAAACACGCTGATTTTGGGCGGTCTGTCTTATATTCTGACCTTCGCGTTCGCCCTGGTGCTGGGCGTTTTCTGTTCCATGCACGAGGATTCGCCTGTGGACCGGGCCATCTGCAAGGTGGGGACCATCACCAACTGCATTCCCTCCTTTTGGGTGGCGCTGGTGCTCATACTGATATTCAGCATTAATCTGGAGTTTTTACCCTCCAGCGGGGCCTACGCCATGGGGCAGTCGGACAACATCGCCAGCAGGGCCGTGCACTTGATTCTGCCGCTGGCCGTCATGATTCTAGGACATCTCTGGTACTACACCTACATGGTGCGCAACCGGATGCTGGAGGAGCTGCGCAAGGATTATGTGCTGCTCTGCAAGACAAAGGGAATGACCCGGCGGCAGATTGTATGGCGGCACTGCCTGCGCAACATCATGCCGACCTTTATCAGCATTATGGCCATCTCAGTACCGCATATCATCGGGGGAACCTACGTGGTTGAAAAGGTTTTTTCTTACCCGGGGCTGGGAACGCTGAGCTTTGAGAGCGCGAAATACCACGATTACAACATGCTCATGGTATTGTGTCTGCTGACCGGTATTGTGGTGGTGTTTTCAAATATGGTCGCTCAGATCATCAATGATAAAATTGACCCGCGCATGAAACACGAAAGGGGTGAGCTCCTGTGAAAAATAAAGCTTTTGAGCTGGTCGGGCCAGACTACAAGCCCATGGAGCAGGCGGCTATGCCGGCTGCCGGCGGGCGGCTGAAGCGCCTGAGGGGCGTCCCCCTTATCGCTATCGGCCTCCTGGCTGTCATCGTGCTGGGATGTGTGTTCTGCGAGGCGGTCATGAACCATGACCCGACCTACATGGATCTGGCAAACCGGGCAGTACCGCCAGACGGTCAGTTTTATTTTGGCACAGATATGATGGGGCGGGATATTTTTTCCATGATCTGGTACGGCGGGCGCATATCTCTGTTTATCGGCCTGGCGGCCACGGGGCTCTCAACGCTGATCGCCGTTGTTTACGGCAGTATCAGCGGCCTTTCAAGCGAGTGGGTTGACGACGGAATGATGCGGCTTACGGAAATTATTTTGAGTATCCCGTCCATTTTGATCGTCATTTTTATCCAGGCCATCATCGGCCAGACGGGCCCCCTGACCATTGCCTTTGTCATTGGTATTACCAGTTGGATGAACATTTCAAAAATTGTGCGCAGCGAGGTCAGGCAGATCCGCAACGCAGATTATATTTTGGCTGCAAAAACAATGGACGGAGGCTTCTTCTATATTTTGAGGCGGCATCTGCTGCCAAACTTTGTATCGTCCATTATGTTCATGGTCGTCACAAATATCGGCGCGGCCATCGGGACAGAGGCAACGCTGAGCTTTCTGGGCATCGGGCTCCCCGTTGAGGTTATTTCCTGGGGGAGCATGCTGTCAAACGCCGATCAGGCGCTTTTATCAAATGACTGGTGGATTATTCTGATACCAGGGCTTTTCCTGGTGGTGACACTGGTCTGTATTACGGATATCGGAAATTATATCCGTAAGCGTAACAACCGCGGTATGCGGGAAATTTAGTTTAAAACAGCGGCGGCTGTTATAAAAATAAAAGGAGAAAGAAATGAAAAAAATGAAAAAGCTGCTGGCGCTGGGCATCGCTCTGGCGATGACAGCGACAGTATTTGCAGGCTGCGGCAATAAGGCGGCCGGCACAGACGCGAAGGACGGCAATACGCTGGTATATGGCAGCCAGGATTACACAGCCATCAATCCAGCGCTGTATGAGCACGGCGAAATCAACCTGCTTCTGTTTGCTGGCCTGACCGCCCACGATGAAAATGACAAGGTCGTTCCGGGAATGGCAGAGAGCTGGGACTGGGACGCGGCGGATAATACCTACACCTTCCACATTCGGGACGGTATTACCTGGCAGGACGGTGAGAAGTTTACCGCCAATGATGTCAAGTTTACCCTCGAAGCAATTATGAATCCGGACAATGCTTCGGAAATCGCTTCAAACTATGAGGACATCACAAAGATTGAGGTGCCGGACGACAAAACCGTCAAAATTTCCCTTAAAGCGCCAAACGTTGCCATGCTGGATTACCTGACCATTGGCATTTTGCCGGCACACTTGCTGAAGGGCAAGAACCTGGCAACGGATGATTTTAACCGCAAACCCATTGGCACCGGCCCTTACAAGCTGGTATCCTGGGATGAGGGCCAGAGCATTACCATGGAAAAATTCGATAATCACTATGCGGGTGTGCCAAAAATCGACAAGGTCATTTTCAAAATTGTCGAAGACACCAAAGCCCGTGCCATGCAGCTGAAATCCGGCGAGTTGGACATGGCCCAGGTACCGCCGAACGATGCCAAACAGTTTGAGGGCAACGATGAATTTAAAATTTACGATATGAAGACCGCTGACTACCGCGGGATTCTATATAATTTTAACAATGACCTGTTTAAAAACAACCGTGAGCTGCCAAACGCCCTGAGCTACGCCATTGACCGCCAGGCCATCATTGATTCCGTGCTGCTGGGTGAGGGACAGCTGGCCTACTCACCGCTTCAGGCAGGGCCTTACAACAACCCGGACATCGAAAAATTTGATTATAATCCGGCAAAAGCTCAGGAAATGCTAGAGGCCGCCGGATGGAAAAAAGGCAGCGACGGCGTCTATGAGAAGAACGGAACCCGCCTGGCCTTTAAAATCAACATAGCAGAAGGCGACCAGGTGCGTGTGGATATCGCCAATGTCGCGGCCCAGAATCTGAAGGATATCGGCGTGGACGCCACGGTTTCCGTCAACGCTGAGACCGACTGGGCGGGTCAGGAAACCTATCTCATCGGCTGGGGAAGCCCCTTTGACCCGGATGATCACACCTACAAGGTTTTCGGGACAGACAAGGGCTCAAATTACAGCGGCTACTCCAATCCCAAGGTGGATGAGCTGCTTCAGAAGGCCCGCGAAACAGACAATGATGCGCAGAGAATGGAGTACTACAAGGCTTTCCAGGAAGAACTGACAAAGGACATGCCTTATACCTTCATTGCCTATGTGGACGCCATCTATGTGGCCAAGGCCAATATTCAGGGGATTACCCCAGACACCATTTTAGGCCATCACGGCGTTGGTATTTTCTGGAATATTGCGGACTGGACTTTAAACTAAGCTGAAATTGGAGAATTGAGGACACTTAAAAAAACCTCAGTTCTCCTTTCTGCATTTTTCGTTGAGGGGAGTATAGGATGACAACACTACTGGAGATTAAAAATCTGTCTGTCAATATCGCCACAGATCAGGGCGATGTTCACGCAGTGCGGGACGTGAGCCTGTCACTGGAGCCCGGGGAGACCCTGGCCATCGTGGGAGAATCGGGCTGTGGAAAGTCTGTGTTCTGTAAAAGTATTCTGGGGATTCTGCCGGTAAGGGCAGAGGTAGCCGGCGGCGAAATCTTTTTTAAAGGCAGAGATCTCGCAGGGCTTTCAGAGAAAGAGCTGGAAGCGGTTCGGGGAAAGGAAATCTCCATGATTTTCCAGGACCCGGTATCCTCCTTAAACCCGACCATGTCCATTGGCAGCCAGATTGTGGAGGCGGTAAAAGCACATCAGAAGGTCGGACGGGCAGAAGCGAGAGAACGGGCAGTTTCGCTGATGAAGCAGGTTGGCATTGACGCGGCGGAAAAACGTTTTGACCAGTATCCCCATCATTTTTCAGGAGGCATGCTTCAAAGAAGTGTCATTGCCATGGCGCTGGCATGCGGCCCGGATGTTTTGATTGCCGATGAGCCGACCACCGCGCTGGACGTTACCATCCAGTCCCAGATACTGGAGCTGCTTAAAGAAATACAGAAGCGGACAGGCGTGGCAATCCTGTTTATCACCCATGACCTGGGAGTTGTGGCAAGAGTCGCAGACCGGGTAGCCGTGATGTATGCCGGCAAGCTGGCAGAGTTGGGGACTGCCGACGATATTTTTTATGACCCACGTCACCCATATACCTGGGGGCTGCTGTCATCGCTGCCCTCCACTGACGGTGATGAGGAAACCCTGAACCCCATCCCGGGTACACCGCCGGATTTGATCAACCCGCCCAGAGGGGACGCTTTTGCGCCGCGAAATCCCTATGCGCTGGCCATCGACTATGAGGAAGCGCCGCCTGTGTTTAAAGTATCCGATACACACTACGCGGCAACCTGGCTGCTGGACCCGCGGGCTCCCAGGATTGAGCCGCCTGTGCGGGTGAAAAACGGCCGGGTCATCAAGCGGCAGGAGGCCTTTCGATGAATGAGAAAAAGCTGGTTGAAATCCGGAACCTTAAAAAATATTACAGGCTGGACAGGCACACCACCGTCAAGGCAGTGGACGGCGTTTCTTTTGATATACTCAAAGGCGAAATCTTTGGACTGGTGGGAGAGAGCGGCTCAGGGAAATCGACAACGGGTAAGGCGCTGATGCACCTTTTTGAGCCGACTGATGGCTCCGTCTGCTTTGATGGAATAGAAATTTCAGATAAATCTGTCTACAGGAAAAACCGCAGCCGCATCACCGGAGAAATGCAGATGATTTTCCAGGACGCAGCGTCAGCGGTCAACACCCGCATGACCATTGGTGAAATCATCGCCGAGCCCTTCAGGATACGCAGCAGAAAAGCAGGAAAAAAAGCGCTTCGGGAAAAAGCAGCAGAGCTCATGGCTCTCACTGGACTCAGCAGCAGTGTGATGGACCGCTATCCTTCGGAGTTTTCCGGCGGTCAGCTTCAGCGGGCCTGCATCGCCCGGGCGCTGGCCTTAAATCCAAAGCTGATCATCGCCGATGAGCCCATCGCTTCTCTCGATGTCTCCATCCAGGCGCAGATCGTGAACCTTTTTAAAAAGCTGCAGGAGGAATGCCGCCTGACCTGTCTGTTTATCGCCCATGACCTGGCAATGGTGCGCTATATCAGTGACCGTATCGGCATAATGCACCGCGGCAGGCTGGTGGAGCTGGCGCCGGGAAAGGAGCTGTTCAGCCATCCGGTACACCCCTATACCCAAAGCCTGATCGAGGCCATCCCCGTTCCGGACCCCAGAGCGGCCAAGAACCACAGCCATGCCGGGTATCACCCTGAGAGGGGCGGGGGCCAGCCGGTCTGGCATGAGGTGTCGCCGGGACACTTTGTCTTTGCAGCGGAGTAAGACGGACAATAAGACTGGTCAGACCATTGATTTTTCCGGCGTTTAGGGGTACACTATGGGTAATAATTGATCCAGAAAGAAGGAATTACCATGAACATTGTATTATTAGAATCCCTGGCCGTTGACAGCGAAACGCTGGAAGATCTGGTAAAGCCCCTGACAGAAGCAGGCCACAGCTTTAAAGCCTATGAGCGAAATGACGATCCGCAGGTCCTGATTGAAGAGGCAAAGGACGCCGATGTCCTGATGATTGCCAACATGCCGTTGAAGGGTGAAGTGATCGAAGCCTGTGACCATCTTAAATATATTGATGTTGCCTTTACCGGGGTAGATCATGTGGACCTGGAAGCCGCTAAAAGAAAGGGCGTGGCAGTCAGCAACGCTTCGGGCTACTCCAACGAGTCTGTCGCTGAGCTGGCCATCGAAATGATGCTTTCCCTGCTGCGCAACGTCCCTCAGATGGATGCCCGCGCCCGTGGTGGGAAAACCAAGGATGGCCTGGTGGGCAGTGAGCTCAAGGGAAAAACCGTTGGGATTATCGGTACCGGAGCCATTGGAAGCCGCACCGCCGAGCTGTGCCGGGCCTTTGGCTGTAAAATTATCGCCTACAATGGCTTTGGCAGCGGCAAAAACAAGCCAGATTACATCACCTACATGCCCTTAAAGGAAATGCTTGAGCAGGCCGATATCGTGACACTCCATTGCCCGCTGACAGAACAGTCGCGGGGGATGATTAATGCTGAAACCATCGCTTGCATGAAACCCACCGCTTACCTGATCAATGCTGCAAGAGGGCCGGTTGTCGATTCACAGGCACTGGCCGACGCGCTGAACAGTGATAAAATTGCCGGAGCCGGCATCGACGTTCTGGAAATGGAACCACCCTTTCCGGCAGAGCATCCGCTGCTCAAGGCAAAGCATACCATCATTACGCCGCACATCGCCTTTGCCAGCAAAGAGTCGATGAAAATCCGGGCAGATATTGTCTTCAAAAATATTGAAACCTGGATGGCAGGAGAACAGCAGAATATTATTCTGTAAAACAAAAACACCGAGCCGCTTTTTTGTGGTTCGGTGTTTTTTATCCGGGCATGAGCTGCCTGTGCCGGAATCGCCAGTAGAGAAGCCCTGTAATATCGGCTAAAAACCAGCCAATGGGAATGGCCCACCAGATTCCCAGGAGGCCGACGGCGGGAAGCGGGGCCAGAAGGTAGGCCAGCGCCACCCGTGTGCCGAGGGAGATCACTGTGAGTACCACGGAAATACCAGGACGGCCAATACCCCGGTAAAGGCCGTAGAGCAGGAAAAGACAGCCGATGCCGCAGTAGCAGGCACCCTCGATTTTTAAATAGCCAGTACCGATAGCGATGATTTCTGCCTCCTCTGGCCTTACAAAGATCAGCATCAGGGAGCTGCCGAAAAAGAAGACAATAACAGAGATAAAGAGACAGAATACAAGCGCTGTCAGTATTGCGCAGCGGATGCCTTTCTGGATGCGGTCAGCCTTTCCTGCACCGTAGTTCTGGGCAATATAGGTGGAAAATGCATTGCCAAAGTCCTGTACCGGCATGTAGGCAAAGGAATCGATCTTTACCGCCGCGGCAAAAGCTGCCATAACCGATACGCCAAAGCTGTTGACCAGCCCCTGGATCATGAGAATGCCGAAGTTCATGATGGACTGCTGGACACAGGTCAGCAGGGAGTACTGCACAACATCCTGTACAATGGCCCGGTCAAACCGGAGATGTGTGCATTTCAGACGGAGCGCCGGAATTTTCAGAAAGCTGTAGATACCAATGGAAACCGCCGAGACACCCTGGGCTGTGATGGTCGCCAGCGCTGCGCCAGAAACGCCCATATTAAAGCGCAAAATCAGAACAAGATCAAGCACAATGTTTAAAATAGCTGAAACGGCCAGAAAGACCAGCGGCACCACAGAGTTGCCAATGCCCCGGAGCAGGGAGGCAAAGTAATTATAGATAAAGGTAAAGCCAATACCACCGAAGATAATGAGCAGATAGGCCCGGGTGTCTTCCAGGATAGCGGTGGGGATCTGCAGCACCCGCAGCAAAGGATCAATAAAGGCAAAAACCAGAGTGTTGATCATAAGAGTAACAGCGGCGATGAATACAAAGGCGATAAAAAAACTGGTTTTCAGGTCATCCTCGCGTTTTGCGCCGTAGAGCATGGAAAAAACAACGCTGCTGCCCATGCACAGCCCCAGAATAATGGAAGTTAAAAATACCATGAGGGTAAAGGAGGAACCTACCGCGGCCAGTGGACCCGCACCGAGAAACTGGCCGACGATGAGGGTATCCGCCACATTATAAAGCTGCTGAAGCAGATTGCCGAGAATCATGGGGCCGGCGAACAACAGCATTCCCTTTGTGACGCTTCCAGCAGTCAGGTCTCTTTGCATAACAAGCTTATCCTTTCGATTCGAAATATTTAAATTACTATTTGTAAATATTATATTTCCTAAGCATCAAAAAGTCAAAGAAAAACTTACAAAAAGAAAGGGTTGCCTTTTGTTATGAAACGCGGTAAGATAAAACAAACATTTCGAGAGGGAGAAACAGCATGTTTTTAAGCGGATTAGATGAAACAGACCAGCAGATTATAAATCTGCTCATTAAGAACGCGCGGATGTCCTATTCAGATATCGGGGAGGCCGTTGGGCTGTCCCGGGTAGCAGTTAAGGCCAGAATCAGCGCGCTTGAGGACAGGGGAATTATCGAGGAGTATACGACTATTATCAACCCCCAGAAGATCAGTGGAGCCATCTCATGTTATTTTGAGCTGGAAATGGAGCCCGGCCGATTTGCGGAGGTGGTGGATATTCTGAACCAAAATGATCTGGTCACCCAGATTTATCAGGTGTCAGGCAGGAGCAAGCTCCATGTCCACGCCGTGGCCGCGGGCAATGAGGAGATGGAAAAATTTTTAAACCGCGTGATCTACGCCCTGCCAGGCGTCCGGGAGATGAGCTGTAATGTTATTCTATCACGCATTAAGGATATAAAGGGGCTGCGTTTGTAGCCAAAGGCAGATACCCGAACCGGGAATCTGCTTTTTTTATTGGTGGTAATCATGTATAATTAGAAAAAAGGATGATGTAAAGGAGAAGCAATATGAAAAAAGGAATCGCTTTTGCGCTGTTGGCTGTGATAATACTTGGAATATTCACAGCCTGTACGGCAAAGGATAATGGGAAAAAGGACGAGGGGAAGGTGACGCCGAGTGCAGTGCCTACACCGGTCTCTACGCCGGAGCCTACGCCCGGCATGCTGATCAGCAGCGGTGAAGGGTACAGCAACTTTGCAGCGGGACTTTACGCAAAAAGCGCTGAAGCCCGGGAAGGCAATTTTCTGATCTCTCCAGCGTCAGCCTATTTCGCGCTGGCCATGACGGCAAACGGCTCGGACACCGAGACACAGAAGGCTCTTGAACTGGTGCTCGGTATGCCGGTAGACCAGTTGAATGCTGCCTGCGCCCAGCTGATCCCAGAGCTCAGAATGCGTTCGGAAGATGGGGGAAGACTGGATATTGCCAACTCTATCTGGCTTAATGAGACATTGGAGGCCAGGGAGAATTTTATCAATACGGCCAAAGAAATTTATGAAGCGGAAATATTTGAAGCGGCCCTCAGTGAATCCGCAGATGATGTCAACAACTGGGTATCGGAGAAAACCAATGGAATGATTCCGCAGATGCTGGATGAAGAGCCTGGTAACGATGTCGCCATGCTTTTGCTCAATGCCCTGTATTTTAACGGTGTCTGGGATACGCCTTTTGAGGAGAGCCTTACAGAGGACCGTGTATTCTACAGAGAAGACGGAACAACTGTGGAGCACCCCTTTATGAACAAGTATGAGGACAGGATGCAGTACATTAAGACAGAGAACGCCGAGGGGATCAAACTCCCTTACAATAATTACAGGCAGTCCTTTATTGCGCTTCGGCCGACAGACGGCAAAAATATCCATGAGTTTGCCGCTGCTTTTGAGAAGGATACGCTGAAAAATGTGTTGTCCAGGGCCGAGTCACGGGCCGTGAACCTTTATATGCCAAAATTTGAGCAGGATTATAAAATTGACATGAGTGATCTGCTCAGGGATATGGGGCTTGAGATAATTTTTGACTGGAATCAGGCAGATTTTTCTAAAATGGGAACGATGAACGGTTATCCTTTATTTGTCTCAAAGGTTATCCAGAAATCCGCTGTCAGGGTAGATGAACGCGGAACAGAGGCCGCCGCAGCCACAGAGGTGGAGATGGAGATGGCAGCCCTGCCGATGGAAGAGCAGAAGGGGCCAGTAGAGCTGGTTCTGGATTCACCCTACGCTTATTTCATCATGGACAGCGAAAGCGGCATCCCGCTTTTTATGGGGGTCATGGGTGACCCTTCATAAAGCGGGAACACGCAGCCTTAATTTGGATAATAGTTAATGGCCATCACGCTTATGGTAAATGCCAGACACCTGTTCTACGGCATATCCGTGCTTGAAAAATATAAAACTGCGGCGGGAAGGTATATCTAGTTTTTGGGATGTGCGATGAGTCCTGATTGTTATATCTGGAACAATATTAACCCGTGCCCTTCTTTGTTTTCCCTGACGGTAAAACACCGCTGGCTTATATCCGGTATCTGGGGTCTGTTCTTTTTTACGCGATTCTCTGTATTACAGTTCTTCACAAATGGAAGAAAAATACGCTTCTGAGCATTGGTGCAGGCACAGTAATCTACATGTTTCTGGTACAGGTCTTATTTTAATTGCGATTAAAAAAATACACTGTAAATTATACACGCAGCAGCCCCCGGAATCCTCTTGCAGTATAATAGGATTCTGTGCCGTTGTGGTAAACAAAAACATGGTTATAACGCCGGTCACAAAACAGAGCGCCGCCGCGGTTTCTTATGTCTGTCGGTGTTAAAATCCAGCTGGAGGTTTTAGTGTCAAATTCACCCTTTTGCTGTAATGCATGATATTGGGCTTCTGTCAGGAGCTCGATACCCATGGCAGACGCGGCGGCTACAGCGCTGCCTTCAGGCTTGTTTACCTTTCTGCTTTCCAGCGCTTCCTGATCATAGCATAGCTTTCTTCGGCCCGGCGGGCTTTCTTTTGAGCAGTCGTAAAAAAAGTAGCGGTCCGTTTCACCATCGTATTCAAGAACATCCGGCTCGCCGCCGGTTTCTTCCATGGCGTTGAGGGACCACATTTTTTCTGGATGTTCTTCCAGCTTTACGCGCAGCTTCTGCCATTCAAGATTTTCGTGTCGGTCCATATTTTTTGTAAAACGTTCCTGTAGTATTTTAAACAGCGCTTCTGCCTGCTCAGGCATAAGCGTTTTTTTAAAGTTTGCCATTGTGTGCACCTCCTGGTAGTTATGAGCTTATATACCTATGAATTATAGCACCTGCAGGGTATTGCCACAATGAAATTTCTTAAAGCTGCTCCGGGCTTCAGCTTTGTTACAGCATTGAAAAGAAAGTATTTTTATGCGATAATGAACCATAAACTTTGCGAGGGGAAAAGGAATGGGAGAAGATAGAAGGGCAGATATTATCCAGGGCGGGGACGCGGTTCAGATCGTGAGAAAAACCCTTGGACTGGTGGATGAGCGGTTGGTGAACCATGGAGAACGGGTCGGCTATATGCTGTATCAGATGCTCAGGGACAGTGAACGCTACAGCGAAAAGGAAGCGCTTGAAATCTTTAATCTCGGTGTTTTCCATGACATCGGCGCGTATAAAACTGACGAGATTGACAAGATGGTCAAGTTTGAGGCAGACAATGTCTGGGAACATTCAATTTACGGCTACCTGTTTTTAAAATATCTGTCACCGTTGAAGGAGCGGGCAGAGGCGATTCTGTTCCATCATCTGAATTATGACCGCTATGATAAAGTGGAAACTGATTTTAAGGATATTGCTCTGATGATCAAGCTGACAGACCGTGTAGATATCAGCATGCAGGGCCGGGGCGGCGTTTTTGATTTAGAGGAGATTACCGAGGGTGCTGGCAGCCGGTTTGCTCCGGAGTATGTGGAGCTGTTTTTAAAGGCCAACGCGAAATACCAGATTATTGAGCATTTAAACAGCGGCGTCTACGAGCAGGAAATAGAGACGATTCAGAAAAAGCTGGTACTGTCACCAGCGGATATCGACCTTTATCTGCAGATGCTGGCGTATTCCATTGACTTCAGAAGTGAGTACACAGTCAGCCATACGGTAACCACTGTGGGGATCAGCGTTGAAATTGCCAGACTTCTGAACTATTCCGCTGAGGATAAGAAAAGAATTTATTATGGCGCGCTGCTCCACGACGTGGGTAAAATCGCCATTCCCCTTGAAATACTGGAGTATCCTGGAAAGCTGAGCCCGCAGGCCATGAAGATTATGAAGACCCATGTGCAGATTTCAGAGGATATCCTTCGGGGAGCTGTGGCTGACGATATCTGCGAGATCGCGGTACGCCACCATGAAAAGCTGGACGGCTCCGGCTATCACAGAGGGCTGGCAGCAGCGGAATTGACAGAAGGACAGCGGATCGTGGCCATTGCCGATGTGCTCAGCGCGCTGCGGCAGCGCAGAAGCTACAAGGAAGCCTTTCCAAAAGAAAAGATCATCGAAGTATTAAAGGAGCAGAGTGAAAAGGGCAAGCTCTGCCCTGCGATCTGTAATCTGGTGATCGGCCATTACGACGCAGTGATGGCAAACGCGGACAGCAGCTGTGAGGCTTTCTTAAGCGTTTATGATAATCTGATGCTTGAATATGAGCGGATCTACAATCTGGTCAGTAAGCTATAAAAAAACAGGAGGCGGCCTTGTGCCGCCACCTGTTTTTTTATTATGCCTGCTCCTTGAGCCAGTCCTGGATTTCCTGAAGGAAGTCTTCGCCGTAGCGCTCAAGCTTGGCCTTGCCTACGCCAGAAACTTCAAGGAATTCGCTGTTGTTTTTTGGCAGGCGGCGGCACATATCGGTGAGGGCAGCGTTGGAAAAGACCACATAAGCCGGGACATTCTGCTCTGCGGCGAGTCTGCCGCGCAGATTGCGCAGCCGGTCGAAAAGCCCTGGATTTTCTAGAGCTCCGGCGGCAGGCTTTGCTTTTTCTTTGGCGGCCTTTGGCACAGGCTCTTTTTCCTTTGGCAGTTTCATCTCAATGCGCTCTCCCCCGAAGAGCACATTGCGTGCCCGGGGACCGAAGCGCATAACCGGGTACTCATCGTCGGTGATTTGGATAAAGCCCTCCAGCGCCAGATAATGGATCATATCCCGGATGCGCTTTTCGCTGGTGTCTGCCATGATATTATAGGTCGAGAGCTTATCAAAACCAAGACTGAGAATGCGTTGGTTTTTGCTGCCGCGCAGAGTATCGACGACCACCTTAATGCCAAAACGCTGCCCGGTCCGTTTGATGCAGGACAGGATCTTCTGGGCTTCAATGGTGATGTCCAGGATTTCAAACTGGGTCTGGCAATTTCCGCAGTGGTCACAGCAGACGGGCGCTTCCTCACCAAAATATTTGAGCATATAGCCTCTCAGACAGTCGTTGGTATGGCAATAAAAGGTCATGTCTTTCAGACGCTTCCGGTCACGCTGCTTCAAAAGCGCGTCCGTCTCGGGGTCACCGCTTTCCCGGTCAGCGTTCTCAATAAAGAATTGCTGAGTCCGTACATCCTGGCCGCTGTACAGCAGGATGCAGTCCGCGGGCTCGCCATCGCGGCCTGCCCGGCCGGCCTCCTGGTAATAACTTTCCATATCTCCGGGCATGTTGTAATGCACGACAAAGGAGACATTGGATTTGTCAATGCCCATACCAAAGGCGTTTGTGGCGACCACGACGGGCTTTTCGTCAAAGATGAACAGATCCTGATTTTTTTTCCGCACTGCATCGGGAAGCCCTGCGTGATAGCAGACTGCCGGGTAACCCGCCGCGCAGATTTTTTCACAGACATCCTCCACGCTTTTGCGGGTCGCGCAGTAGATAATCCCGCTCTTATTAGGGTGGTCAGCCAGGATCGCCAGAAGAGCATCCAGCTTTTTAGCGGGTTTCTGAACCTCAAAATAGAGGTTTTTTCGGTCAAAGCCAGTCACCAGCACCTCGGGCGCCCTTAAATCCAGAAGTCCTACAATATCGCGGCGCACCTGCTCGGTGGCAGTAGCAGTAAAGGCGGAGAGGATGGGGCGGCTGTCCAGGCTTTTGACAAAACGGTCAATTTCGAGATAGGATGGGCGAAAATCCTGCCCCCATTGAGAGACGCAGTGAGCCTCATCAACAGTAACCATTGCGATATCCTGTTCCCGGATAAAGTTGAGAAAGCCCTCAGCTAAAAGGCGCTCCGGGGCAATGTAAAGAATTTTGCAGTTGCCCTGGCGGATGTCTGAGAGCACCTCCCGGTATTCGACGCTGCTCAGGGAGCTGTTGATAAAGGCAGCCGGGACGCCGGCCTGGGTAAGCGCTCCGACCTGGTCCTTCATGAGGGAGATCAGTGGAGAGACCACCAGCGTTATGCCGTCCATCAGCAGGGCAGGCACCTGGAAGCAGATGGATTTTCCCGCGCCTGTCGGCATGACGCCCACCGCGTCCCGTCCGGACAAGATTGTGTCGATGAGAAATTCCTGCCCTTCCCGGAAGGTGTCGTAGCCAAAGTATTGTTTTAAAACGGCGTGCTTGCTGCCTGTATCCATAAAATTACCTCCAAACAAAAGTAGTTTTATTATACCACAATCAAAAAATTTATTCCGTAATTTGCTTTTGGGTATATAATAATAAAAAGAAATTTTTGTAGCGAGGAGAAAACAATGCTGAAAATTGCCGCCTTTGAAGTGCGAAAGGATGAAATAAAGGACTTTAAAAAAGCCGCTGAAAAATATAATGTAGAGCTGATTTTTACGGGTAAACCGCTGAGTGTGGAGACCTTTGATTTTGCCGAGGGCTGCGGCGCGGTGACAAGCCTTGGGCATAGCCGTATTGACCGCGTGATTTTAAACCTTATGCGGGACGCGGGTATCCGTTTTTACTGTACCCGCACAGTGGGCTATAATCATATTAATCTGGAGTATGCCAGGGAACTGGGTATCCGGATCTGCAATGTCAGCTATCCTCCGACCGGAGTGGCGGAGTATACCGTTATGCTGATGCTCATGTCTTTGAGAAAATATAAGCAGGCCATGTTCAGGGGAAACGTCAATGATTACTCCCTGGATGGGCTGGAGGGCCGTGAGCTCAGAAACATGACTGTTGGAGTTGTGGGGACCGGGCGTATCGGCCGAACGGTTATTGAGATTCTGCAGGGATTCGGCTGTCGAATCCTTGCATATGACGCTTATCCAAATGGCTCGGTCGCTGACATGGCAAAATATGTGAAGTTGGATACTCTTTACGCAGAAAGTGATGTCATAACGCTGCACACACCGCTGCTGGAGAGCACTTACCACATGATCAACAGGGAAAGCATTGCGAAAATGAAGGACGGCGTGGTGCTGATCAATTGCGCCAGAGGATCTCTGATGGATGTGAGCGACGTGATCGACGGCATTGAAAAGCAGAAGTTCGGCGCCCTTGGATTGGATGTTATCGAGCATGAGGATGGTATTTACCATGTCAATCACACGGTGGATATTATCAGCAACCGGGATATGGCATATATAAGACAGTTTCCCCATGTCACCATGACCCAGCATATGGCCTTTTATACCGAGGAGGCTGTCCGCAGTATGGTCTACGGTGCCGTCAAAAATCTGAGAGATCTGAATAAAACAGGAAGCAGCGCTTTTGAGCTGTTTTAACGCAGAAAGCCCCGCGGCATTAAGAAGTTTCTTAATGCCGCGGGGCTTTTTTATTTTGCGCTAGCAATTCAGTGGTTCAACCTTAAAATAATCGACATGTTTCAGCTTGATCTGTGGGCCAAGCTCCTGGGCCTTTTGAATGATCCGCTCGATTTCCTGATGGTCGATATTCATCTGAGCATAGGTCAGCTCAATATCATAATCAATGATCTGTTGTTCCGGCAGCGTAAGGTAGCCAGAGCAGTAATTAACAATCAGGGCCTGTTCCATACCAAGGTTTGTGGCGGCAATTATCTTGACATAATCTCTGTCAATGGGCAGCTTAAAGGCTTCGACGTGAAGCTGGAAAAAGTTTTCCATGATGTTTAAGGCGTACTCAAGCGGAATGTTATCACTGTAAAGATCATAGAAAAAAGTTTTCACATGATCATCAGAAAAAAATAAGTTCATATAATTTGTAATTTCCAGAGCTGTACAGAGCTTGAGGTCATTTTCATATTTTGAGGAGATGAGTTTACCAGTTTCCTCCTTAATATTGAACATAAAATTATTATAGATGATGCCGGCAACTTTGCGTTTTGTCTGAAAATGGTAATGGAAGGTTCCGGTATTGACATTGGCTTTTTCACAGATATCATTATAGGTCGTGTTTTTATACCCTTTTTCATAGAAAAGCTCGCGGGCAGCTTCCATAATATTTTCCTTTGTTTCCCGTCCGGTTTTATATTTTTTCATAATTGTCCTTTATCCAGTTTATACTAACGTAAGTATAGCATACTTCTCAAAAGACGACAATAAGCGATGTAATATCTGATATTCTGCAATATTTCATATAAAAAAATATAAATAGAAAAAATGAAAACAATTAGATGAATAATTTTTTATATTTTACGAAAAATGGTTGACAAAATAAAATTTTAAAGTATACTTAATATTAAGTGCACTTTCAAAAATGGACGTTCGAAAATTATGAGGTGAGAAATTATGTCCGATAAAAGAAAAGAATATAATGAACGGATGGAAATGCTGGAGACAACACTTAAAATCCAGGAGCCAAAACGTGTGCCGGTGAACTGCCCGGCAGAAATTTCATATGCAATTGAATACGCGGGCCTGCCGTATCGCCAGGCTTCATGGACACCGGAACAATGCCAGAGTGCTTTTAAAAAGGTGTTCGATGATTTTCATTGGGATTGCTTTGAAAGTCTTTTTACAAGGCCGCCGATGTTTTATCGTCTGCTGAACGCAAAAAATTTCACGGAAAGTGAAAGGGGATTTGTGCAGCATCCGGAAATCAGCGCTATGAACCCAGATGAATATGACGAATTAATTGAAGATCCTTATAAAATGATCGTATCAAAGCTGCTGCTGCGTTTATATCCGGCTTTGGACCAGCCAGCGCCATATAATGCTTATGCTATGACAAAGGCAGCATTGGAGTTTGGCTCTTATATGGGCGCTTTAGAAGAAATTACCGCGTCTCTGGCCCAGGATTACGGGGTGCCGGCGTTGGGGTCAAACCTAACGGTTGCACCGTTCGATTATCTGGCAGATCAGTTCAGAGGCTTTACGGGAATCTGCAGAGATGTGCGCAAGTCTCCGGATAAGGTTAAGGAAGCCCTGGATGCAGTGACGCCCATTCTCGTTAAGGGTGCGACAGCCTGTTATCCGGGAGAAAAGGGCGTAACCTTCCCGTACGTGTTCATTCCGCTTCATATGGCACCATACATCAACAAAAAAATGTTTGAAGAGTTTTACTGGCCATCATTTTTAAAATTTATCGACATTCTGGTTAATCAAAAAGGACTGACGCTGTCGATTTTCTTTGAAGGTGACTGGGAACGATTCTACCCGTATATGCAGGATATTCCAAAATCTGATAAGATCATTGCTATCATGGAATACGGCGATATGAAAAAAGCTAAAAATACAATCGGGAAAAATCTGTGTCTCCAGGGCTTCTATCCGATTTCATTACTGGGCTATGGCACAAAGCAGGAATGTATTGATAAAGCCAAAGAGGTCATTGACATTATGGCGCCGGGCGGCGGCTATATTTTCTCCCTGGACAAATATATTCTGAATGCAAGCGACGTTAACCCTGAAAATATGAGAGCTGTCAATGAATTTGTAAGAGATTACGGTGTGTATAAGTAAATATTTACAGAAAGGATACGAACATGGAAAATAAATTACTCTATCCATTTGATGAATATCAACAGGATATGAAGGAAGAATACCTGACGGATGAAGACAAAGCGGTGATGAAAGCCCGCTGGGATGACTTGGATGAGCTGATGTTTTCACTGGTTTTCTTTATGACAGTGTAAGGAGCAGGGAAAATGAACGATAAAGGAATATTTAAAAAGGGATTTACACTGGCTGTATTGTCCGCTGTGCTGTGGGGACTTTTTGGGCCATTTCTGAGACTGATGGCGGAAAATGGTATCAGTGATATTACAGTAACCACACTGGCGCCGACAATTATGTTTCTTTTCTTTGGCGGCTGGATTTTAATAAAAGACCGCAGCATGTTTAAAGTCAGCTGGAAAGTTCTAATCGTATTGATGATCCATGGCTTTGTTCTGATGAATGGCATGAATTTTGCCTATGTGCAGGCTGTATCAAGAATTCCGGTTGGGATAGTGTCTCTGCTGGCCTTCTGCAATGTGATTATTCTGATGATTATGGAACGCATTTTCAAGGGGATAAAGCTGACAAAGGTTAAGATCATTGCCTGCAGTATTGCCGTTGTCGGTGTTGCGCTGGTGCTGCAGATTTTTAATCTGGGAACTTCCAGTTTGGATATAATGGGAATCATTTGGGCATTGGCCAATTCTCTGATTTTGGCAAGTGCTTACTTTCTGATTTCACATGTATATTATCCAAATGATGTGAGCTGGCAGGCACAGCTTTTCTATCCTAATCTGTTCGGAGCGCTGTTTCTGTATGTTACCGCCTGCCCGCCATGGCAGATGATCAGCGATATTGCAGGAGCTGCGGCGCAGAACGGCGCCATTGTTTGGATTATCGTTTTGGGATTTGCGGCGCTGCCACAGGTCTTATCCTTTTCGTGGATACAGATGGCCTTTGGCATGATCGACGCGCCCTATGTATCAATGGCCTACTGTCTTGAACCGGTGGTTGCGCTGATTGTAGGATTTTTCATGTTTGGGGAATCCATGACTATGGTACAGATTATCGGCATTGTTCTGACGATTGTTTGCATTTTTTATACCTATTATGCTGAATCAAAAGAACCGCTTCCAGAAAATTAAATAAAAGGGCAGGAACACCCCATTATACTTGCACTATAATGGGGTGCTTTCTTTTAATTCAGCATGTGCCTATTATACATAAAAAATAAAAAAGGGTCA
Organism: Eubacterium sp. BL-380-WT-2B; assembly: GCF_009696115.1. NCBI lineage: Bacteria > Bacillati > Bacillota > Clostridia > Eubacteriales > Eubacteriaceae > Eubacterium > Eubacterium sp. BL-380-WT-2B. Next base: position 58,481 of record NZ_VUMP01000005.1, on the reverse strand, counting down.
AATTTCCCTTGAGTTGTCCTCGAAATAAAGACAATCGCCAATCATTGAAAGATAAATGTAACAAATCGGTTTCAACCTTGTAAAACAGTTATTTTTTAGACAAAACTTTATTACAGCGCATTGATTTTTAAGGTAGGTGGCGTTATGATGTGTCCATAAAGTAAATACATTTTTTGTAGAGGGGTTAAAATGCAAGAAAGAATCGAACACGATTCGATTGGAGCACTTCCTGTTCCAGTCGATGCCTATTACGGCGTACAAACCTTAAGGGCAAAACAGAATTTTTATATCACTGGAAAGCAGCTCCATCCCGACTTGATTGACAGTCTGGTACAGGTCAAAAAGGCTGCGGCTATGACCAATTTTGAAACCGGTGAGTTAAATAAAGAAATCGCTGACGCTGTCATTGCAGCGTGTAATGATGTGATTTCAGGAAAATACCACGATCAGTTCATCGTCGATCCCATCCAGGGAGGTGCGGGAACCTCCTCCAATATGAACGCCAACGAGGTAGTGGCAAACATTGCCATCGAAAAGCTTGGTGGAATGAAGGGAGACTACAGCATTGTCCACCCCAACGACCATGTGAACATGTCACAGTCAACCAATGACGTTTACCCAACCGCAGGTAAGATTACCGCACTCAAGCTTACCCAGAAGCTGCTGTTCCAGATGGAACGCCTGGGCGAGGCTTTAAAGCAGAAATCCATTGAGTTTGACAATATTATAAAAGTAGGGCGTACCCAGCTTCAGGATGCGGTACCCATGCGTCTGGGCCAGGCCTTCAACGCTTACCGCTCCGCCATTGACCGGGATACCCTCCGGCTGAAGAAAACCCAGAATGAGCTTTGTATTGTCAACATGGGCGGTACAGCCATCGGTACAGCCATAAACGCCAATCCGGAATATCTGAAACGGATTCCTGTGAATCTGAAAAAGACGACGAGCTTTAACATGGTGCTCGCTGAGGATTTGATTGACGCAACCCAGAACCTCGACGCCTTTGTGTCGGTTTCTGGCGCGTTAAAGGCAGCGGCGGTCACTTTGTCCAAAATGGCCAATGACTTCCGGTTGCTGTCCAGCGGCCCCAAAACCGGCTTTGCGGAAATTAACCTGCCGCCTAAGCAGAATGGTTCATCCATTATGCCGGGCAAGATCAATCCGGTTATCCCCGAGGTTGTCTCTCAGGTGGCCTTCAATGTTATTGGCAATGACCTGACCATCACCATGGCGGCCGAAGCCGGACAGCTTGAGCTCAATGCCTTTGAGCCAGTGCTGTTTTATAATCTGTTTGAATCCATCGAAACACTGACCAACGGGATTTCTACCTTTATCGACAACTGTATTACAGGGATTACGGCCAATGAAGACCGGTGTGAGGAACTGCTGGAACACAGCATTGTCACGGTTACAGCGCTTTGCCCGTATATCGGTTATAAGGAAGCCTCCGACATTGCTAAGGAATCCATTTTGAGCGGCAAGCTGGTTTCTCAGATTGTCAGAGAAAAGGGTCTGCTGAGTCAGGAAGAGCTGGAAACGATCCTTGACCCGTCACTGATGACTGAGCCCATGGAGGAGCAGCAGATTTCCTGAGAAGAAAGATACTGGCGCAGTTCGGAATTGCCTCTCTCATATGCAATTGCCAGCCTCGATATAGCCTGCGCGATTGCATCGAGAGCGCCACTCGATTAAGACGCCGTCAACCTATAAATTTTATGAAGCTGCCCTTGGGCAGCTTTTTTTAGTTTGTACGTCCAAAGCCTCAGTGATATAATAGACCCACACTAAAGCAGATTTTACAGGAGATTTTATGAAGCTTGTACTAGGAATTCTGGCGCATGTTGATGCCGGAAAAACGACTTTTTCAGAACAGCTGCTGTACCACACCCGTGCCATCAGAAAGCTTGGGCGGGTGGATCATCAGGACGCCTTTATGGACCATCACCCCATTGAACGCGAACGGGGCATTACCATTTTTTCGGATCAGGCAGTTTTTGAAGTCGGGGGAGACACCTGTTATCTGGTGGACACCCCGGGACATGTGGATTTTTCATCGGAAACTGAGCGGGCCATTCAGGTGATGGATGTGGCCGTCATCGTGGTATCGGGCGTTGAGGGGGTTCAGAGCCATACCGAAACGCTGTGGAAGCTTTTGCGGCGCTACGAGGTGCCGACGTTGATTTTTATCAATAAAACAGACCGGGAAGGCGCAGATATTCCCGGAGTTATAAAAGAGCTGAAAACAAAATGCAGCTTGGACTGCCTGATGTTTACCGGGCACTATGAGGAAGGCCTCATGGACACAACACTGGCGGAGGCTGTGGCGGAAAGGAATGAAGCGCTGCTCGAGGCCTATTTGGATGAGGGCTACAAACCGGAAACGTGGCAGAGTGCTCTGGGGCAGATGTTTAAAAAGGCAGAAGTTTTTCCGGTTTTTGCGGGCTCGGCATTAAACGATACAGGAATTGACGCTTTTATCAAAGCCATGACAATGCTTCTCCATGATAAGGAAAGCCCGGAAGAGGAGCCCTTCAGCGGCCATGTGTACAAGATACGCCACGACAGCGCGGGCAGCCGCCTGAGCTTTGTTAAGGTGACCGCGGGAAAGCTGAAGGTCAAAGACGAGGTTGTGACTGGAATGGACAGTGAAGGCAGACCCATCCGGCAGAAAGTAAACGAGATTCGGATTTACAGCGGCGGGCGGTATACGACAGTGCCGGAAGCAGTGCCCGGGGATCTCTGTGCTGTGACGGGCATGGAGGCCACCCGGCCCGGAGATGGTATTGGAGAAAACCTGTACCATGCCGGCTACGCCACTGTGCCGCTGCTGACCGCCAGCGTCATCTATGATAAAGGCCTGAACGTAAGAACCGTGCTTGAGGCCTTTAAGGAGCTTGAGGACGAGGACCCTATGCTGGAGATCGTCTGGAATGAGAGCCTGCAGGAAATGCAGCTCCACATCATGGGTGCGATTCAATTGGAGGTGCTTGAGGAGATTGTCAGGGAGCGTTTTGGTCTGGAAGTCCGCTTCGGCGACTGTGAGATTCTCTATAAGGAGACCATCGCGTCTCCAGTGACTGGCTACGGCCATTTTGAACCTCTGCGGCATTACGCAGAGGTACATCTCAGGCTGGAGCCCGCCGCGCCGGGCACAGGCATTACCTTTGACAGTGCGTGTTCTGTGGATATTCTGGATACCAATTATCAGAATCTGATAAAGACCCATGTGTTTGAACGTGAGCACAGGGGTGTGCTGACCGGGTCGCCCATCACGGATATGCGCATCGTTCTGGTCAACGGGCGGGCACATCTTAAGCATACCGAGGGCGGCGACTTCAGGCAGGCGGTTTACCGGGCGATTCGTCAGGGACTGGAGCAGGCAGAGTCCGTTTTACTGGAGCCGGTCTACCGGTTTGAGATTGAGGTTCCCTCAGAGGCGATGGGGCGTGTCATGTCGGATATCCAGAAAATGGCCGGGCGTTTTGAAGCCCCCGAGCTCAGCGAGGACCAGGCAGTGATTTCCGGCTTTTGTCCGGTGGCTACGATGATGAATTACAGTCAGGAAATCCTGTCCTTCACCAAAGGCCGGGGGATGCTCAGAGCAACCTTTTCCGGTTATGAGCCCTGCCATAACGCAGAGGCGGTCACTCTGCGCATCGGTTATGATAAAAAACATGATGTGGAAAACACTTCGGATTCAGTTTTCTGTTCTCATGGTGCAGGCTTTAACGTTCCATGGGATCAGGTGGCGGAATATATTCATTGCAAGTAAAGGCGGTGTAAAGAATGGAGCAGACGAAAATTTTAGTCGTTGAGGATGACCGGGAGATTAACAGCATGCTGTGTGAAATGCTGGATGAAAACGGCTATGCGGCAGAGGGTGCGTTTACAGGTATGGAGGGGTTGTCCAGACTGAGAAGCGGAGACTATGACCTGTTGATACTGGATTTGATGCTGCCTTATAAAAGCGGCGACGCAGTGCTGCAGGAGCTCAGGAGTTTTTCCAGCCTGCCGGTCATTGTTATTTCAGCCAAGGATACTGTACAGAACAAGCTTGACCTTTTTCACATGGGCGCGGACGACTATCTGACAAAGCCCTTTGATCTGGATGAAGTGCTGGTACGGGTCGAGGCTGTCCTCAGGCGCTGCGGCAGCAGCGAAGCCCAGAGAGCGCCGGAAATTTTACAGGCTGGAAAGCTGGCGGTGGACACGGAGTCAAAGACAGCCAGCGTGGATGGGCAGGAGCTGGTGCTGACTGCCAAGGAATACGGTATCCTGGAGCTTTTGATGCGCTACCCCCATAAGGTTTTTTCAAAAGCTAATCTTTTTGAAAGTATCTGGAACGAGGAATACGCCTGTGAGGATAATATTCTGAACGTGCATATGAGTAACCTCAGGAATAAGCTGAAGGCAGCAGACCCGGAGACAGAGTATATTAAAACGGTCTGGGGGATGGGGTATCGGATGAATTAAGGTTTTCTTTAGAACTGGGTTAAGAACTTCTTTATTCCTGCGGCATAAAATGAAAGCATCAAGGAAAAGGAGACACTAAAGTGGACGAAATTGTATTAAAAGCGACGGATCTGTGTAAACATTATGGGAGCTTTAAAGCCCTTGACCATTTGAGCCTGACCATTGAAAAGGGGAAAACCTATGGCTTGATCGGCCAGAACGGTGCAGGGAAGACGACCTTTATAAGACAGGTGTGCGGACTTTCCTACCCGTCTGGCGGGGAGCTGGCGCTCTTTGGTAAAAGCGATGAAAAAGGAATGCGCGAGGGAAGAAAGCGCATGGGCTGCCTGGTGGAAACGCCGGCGCTGTACCAGGGCATGACAGCAAAGCAAAATATGGAGGCCCAGCGGATTCAGAGAGGAATCCCGGATAAGAAAGCCGCAGAGAGAACACTGGAGCTGGTAGGGCTTACGGATACGGGGCGGAAAACGGTGAAGCATTTTTCTCTTGGGATGAAACAGCGGCTGGGTATTGCTATGGCCCTTATCAGCGATCCGGAATTTCTGATTCTCGATGAGCCCATCAACGGACTGGACCCGGTGGGGATTGTGGAAATCCGCGAGCTTTTAAAACGGTTAAACACAGAGCGCGGCACCACACTGCTGATTTCAAGCCATATCCTCAGTGAGCTCTACCAGACAGTGGACCATTTTATCATTATCGACAGAGGGCATATCGTTGAATCGCTGACCCAGGGAGAACTGGATGAGCGCTGCCGCCGCCACATCGCCATTGAGGTGGACGATACGGCCAGAGCTGCCGCGGTCATTGAGGAATCCCTCCATACTGATGACTACAGGGTTATGCCTGACGGAACCATTAAGCTTTACGACCATCTGGAGGAGATACGCGCCGTATCAGCAGCTTTATCTCAGAGCGGATTACTTCTGACAGGCATCAGCGTGAGGGGTGACAGTCTGGAGGACTATTTTCTGCAAAGCATCGGAGGCCGGAAAAATGGGTAATCTGCTTCGGCTGGAATGGTACAAGCTCTGGAGGGATAAAACCTTTTACGCAGTGTTTGGCGTGACGGTGCTTCTGGGAATCTGTATCAGCTTTGACGGTCACAGCGTGACCGGGCTGCAGGTTATGGGGGCAGCGCTCCATACAGCCAATCTGCTGATCCTGCCAGTCTGTGTGTTTCCGGGACTCTTCATCGGACGTGAGTTTAACGAAGGCACTATTTATCACGGAATTGAGGGCGGACACAGCCGGCTTCAGGTATTTCTGGCTAAATCAGTGGTGTTTTTTGCCGGGTGTGAGGTGCTTATGATGGCCTTTCCAGCTGCCAATGTGCTTTTTCACAGCCTGGCTTTCGGCTTTGGCGAGCCGATGTCTGCTGAGATTGCCCTGTATCTGGTAAAGGTAGCCGGGATTGTAGCGGTGCTCAACGCAGCTTCAATGGCAACAGGTCTTCTTCTGGGGTTTTTATGCCGGGATGTCGCAAAGACGATTGGCATCAGCCTGTTTATTTTTGGGATTCTGACCTTCGTATTAAATCTTTACGGCGCAAAACTAAGTTTTTTGAATGTCCTGATTCCCATGGCGGCTGAACGTCTGCTCATGACTGAGATTCTCCCAGCAGCGTCGCTGTGGTTAATTTTAGGCTCAGGCGCAGCGTGGATTGGGGTGCTGGGAGCAGGAGCTTTTTTATGTTTTTCCAGACGTACTTTGCAGTAGAGGTGTACCATGATTAACTTGTTGAAGATGGAATGGTACAGGCTCAGGCACAGCCGGCTTTTCGGGGGACTGCTGTTGGGTATTTTTATTGCTGGATTGTTCATCGGCGCGTCCGAAACAGAGGGACAGGCTGTGGCAAGCGCTGCTACCAGTGGAAATGGCGGTGTGCAGCTGATCCTGCAGATGATGTCGGAAGCGGTTCCAATGGGTTTTCTTGCTTCGATTTTTGGCGTCATTTATCTGGGACAGGGATTTGCAGAGCGTACACCAAATCTTGCAGTTGCGGCTGGCAGTGGCAGGCACACTGTTTTTTTGAGTAAAATACTGATTTATCTCATGATTATTTCCTTGGCTATGATGGCTTACATATTGGCGGGCGTGATGGTCGCAGCTGTTACCCTGAACTTCACTGGGGAGTTTCCAAAATTTAATGGACTTCAAATAGCCGTAACTTTTTTTATGACAGGTTATGCAATGTGTGGAATGGCGCCGCTGTTTCTGGCAATATTCAGAGACTCGGCAAAAACAACACTGTTTTCAATACTGGCTTTGATGCTGCATATTTTTATGGGAGTATCCGGCGATGTGTTGAAAGGAGTGCAGTGGTGTATGCCTTTAAACCAGATGTATTCTTCTGGAGCGGGGATGGCAGAATGGCTGACAGCCGTAGGGATCGATTTTGCTTTTCTTGTGCTTCCCTCTTTCCTGGGTTGTCTGATTTTTTCAAAGCGTGAGTTAAAGTAGAGGAGATGACAATATGCTTGCTTTAATCAAAATGGAGTTTTACCAGCTTGTCCGTAACAGGCTGTTCTATCTGATGGCTGGAATCAGTATTGTTTTTGGGGTCTTGATGAGTTCGGGATATATTGGAGATACGAACCCCTTTGGTGTCCCGATGGCAGATGGATTATCTGTATTCGGAGGAATGGTCTATGATTCCACCATGTGGCTCATTGTCATTGGGGCAATGAGCGCTCTGATGCTCGGGCAGAGCGCCTCAGATAAAACGCTGGCGCTGGCTGTATCTGCGGGGCACAGCCGCACTTCTGTTTATTTTTGCAAGGCGCTTGTGTTTTTGCTGGCTGTCAATATTGTGATGTTTTTTTATCCCTTTGCGGGACTCATTGTCACCGGTGCGGCGCAGGGGTTTGACAAAGGCATTATTGCAGAGCCTTTTGCCCAGTATCTTCTCAGAGTTACCGGTATGGTTTTTCTGGCAAACTGCGCGGTTTTCAGCGTTTCAATCCTATTAATGGCCGTTTTTCAGGACGCGGCCAAGACAACGGCCTGCGCAACGCTGGCCATTATTCTGGAGTCCTTTGGGATGATATTTTTTCTGTCAAGGAGGATGCCGCCGCTTTGGCTTCCGCCTTATATGGCGAGGGTAGCGGTTTTTACACCTTTGAGTATATCCCAGGTTATCCTGATTTTGACAGCATGTCTTGGTTTTACGGCTTTACTCCTGGGCGCTGGATATTTTGTGTTCAGGAAGAGAGAGATAAAATAAAACAAAAAGGAAAGCGTGGAGTCAATGTTTGGAATCATCGTGGTTTTAGCTGTGGCTGTGGCGGTATTAGCGGTTCGGACAGTGGTTATGCGGCGGGAGATAAGGAGTATGAGCCGCCAGCTGGAGGACTTATCCGCCGGACGGTCTGAGAAGAAGATCAGTCTGACTTTAGTGGATGCCCGGCTAAACGAGCTGGCGACTCAGATCAACGAGAATATGGAGCTTCAGAAGCAGCTGCGCATTGACACGCGAAAGAGCGAGCAGCGGCTAAAGGATTCCATTGCGGGTGTTTCCCATGACCTGCGGACACCGCTGACAGCGATCATCGGTTATATTCAGATGCTTGAGCGCAGCGGACTGAACGGGGAGCAGCAGGAAAAAGCCACAATAATTCTAAAAAAAGCAAACGCCATGCGGGAGCTGGTTGAAAGCTTTTTTGAACTCTCCGTCATAGAATCAGGCCAGTCGGAGCTCGCGGAGGAAGCTGTTAATTTTACCAATATTGTCTCAGAAGCGGTGGTGGATTTTATTCCACGGTTTGAAGCGGCAGAGCTAGAGCCCGATGTTGACCTTGGGAATAAAAGCCTGTATATTGCGGGAGACACCACAGCTCTGGGGCGCATTGTCCAGAATCTTTTGTCCAACGCCCTTAAGTATACCGCAGGCAGGGTGAAGGTCGCCCTTGAGGAAAGAGACGGAGAAATAATCCTGACAGTTGTCAATGAGGTAAGGCCTGACACACCTCCGGATATGGAGCGGATTTTTGAGCGCTTTTACACAGGGGATGATTGCAGAAACAGCGGAAGTGCCGGACTGGGGCTTTACATTGTGAAATTGTTGGCGGAAAAAATGCAGGGTGCGGTGAGTGCTTCCCTTGAGAATAAAATGCTGTCGGTTTATGTTGTATTCCAAGAGGAAAAAAACAAACAGGCTTGAAGCGATTGCTTTCAAGACTGTTTTTTATATCTGCCCATAATACAGAATCTGGTTTCTGGCATAGTCAAAGTATTCATCCAGCAGATGGTCGGTGTGGTCATAGGCCTCATCGGTGATGGACTGGTTGAGCTGATGAATAAAGCCGACGGTAGTCTGTGTCTTCTTCGGGATGGCTGTGGGATGTGTCATTTTATTGTAAACAGACGTGCTGATTACGCGTTCCCAGGAGGTGTTATAGACAACGGTCAGCTGGCTGTTGCCTGCGCTGGCGATAAAGCAGCTGTTGTACTGATGGGTTTTTTCAATATAGGACGCGTACTGGCGCTCATTCCGGAGGATCTTGGCCTCATCACCGAGGCGCTTTAAGGCGGCAATATCAAAAATGGTTTCGCCGTTTTTGACTTTTTTAACAGCGCTGTGCTCAAACAGGATCATCATTTCCAGAATATCCACCATTTCGCGGCTGGAGGTTTCCCGGATGGAGATGCCCCGGTTTTTATGATAGATAATAAAACCTTCGTACTCCAGCTGTTTCAGGGCATAGCGCACTGGTGTGCGGCTCATGCCGAGCCCCTGGGACAGGGAGGCCTCGGATAAAATATCCCCTGGGATCAGCACGCCGGCCAGGATTTTTTCCTTGAGCTGTCTGTAGGCGTCTTCTTCTCTGTTTTGAATTTTCATAGTCCTTTTCTCCATTAACCGATTATTAACGTTAAATTAACGGGTTTGTGATATTTCATATCGAATACGAGTAGTATACTACAGGTGTCCGACACGGTGAGGTTGGTATTATCATATAATAATTACGGTAGAAAAACAAGTATTCAAATCGATAAATATCTAAAAAGGAGAAAATGATGAAGACAATCACTTTCGCACATCTTTCCGATCTACACATTCTAAAGGACTATGGCAACTCAATGTTTAAGGACATGGTGTGCCATATGGAAAAAAAGCCCTGCGAGGTTCTTGAAGGAATTGCCGGCTGGCTCAGGGGTAATGCCGGAAAACTGGACTTTGTTCTTTTGACTGGTGATCTGGTTCATGAGGGCGGCGCAGATGAATACCGTTACCTGAAAATGCTTTTGGAAGAATATTTTGATGGCACGCCGGTCTGTCCGGTTCTTGGAAATCATGACAGGGTGGCAGCTTTCCACGAGGGCTATGAAAACAGAGAGCCAGACACAGAGCCTGTATGCTATGCAAGAGAATTTGACGGGCTCCAGCTCATCGTGTTGGACTCCAGCGTTGGCTGTGATGCCACGCATCATTCCGGGCGCTTTGACGAGGCGCAGTTTGTATTTCTCGAAAAGGCACTGGAAAAGAAAATGCCCCGCGGGCATATCGTCGCTTTTCACCACCCGGCCTTTGACGAGTGGGCAGACGAACGGGTCAGCGCCTTTGGCGTGGAAGGCTCCGAACGGCTTAAAGAGATTATCAGCGGAAAAAATGTCCTGGCGCTGCTGAGCGGGCACACGCATGAAAATATCAATACCACTTTTTACGGCGTACCAGCCTATACAGCTGAGAGCACCGCTTTTGGTGTGGCCATCAATGAAAAGGGGATGTACATGACCCCGGCAGCAGGCTTTAATCTCTGCACGGTAACAGACCGTACGCTTCGGGTTGAGACCATGTCTTATCCGCCGAATGACCAGCCTATTACAGAGCCTATCCCTCTGGAAGCGCTTGGACAGATGATGAAAAACGCGTAAGCGGCATAAAGAAAAGGAGCAATGAGATGAATAAATTTGTTAAGGGCATTTTAGGCGTTGTTTTGTCAGCAGCGGTCGCAGGCACAACCCTGGCAGGCTGCGGCAGTACAGGCGCCGGAGGAGCCGGAAGTAATTCGGGTGTCAATGCGTCATCAGGAAAGCTTGACCCCAACAATCCCACCGAGATTACCTTTTATTCTTACAGTTTGGGATACCCAACCATGAAAGCGGGCATGGAGCATTTAATCAGCAGCTTTAATGAGACAGTCGGTAAGGAAAAGGGTGTTGTCGTTAAGGGCGTTGTGGACAACAACATGAGCCAGAACAGCGCGGATATCGCCGCGGGTATGGAGGTGGATATTGTCCAGCACGCTTTTGGAATGCTGGACGCTTCCCGGCTGAACCTTGGCTTTAAATCTTACGAAGAGCTGTTTCCTGCGGATGAGCTGGCAGAGCATACAGGTCAGATGATTCCAAATGCTCTGGAACTCGGGAAAATTGACGGGCAGATGTACGGGCTGGCTTTTACCTTCAGCACGCCGATCCTCTACATCAACAAAGGGCTTTTTGAACAGGCAGGCCTGGATACCATAAACCTGCCAAAGACCTGGGATGACGTCTACAAAGCAGCGGTACAGATCAAGGAAAAAACTGGTAAAGACGGTTTTGGCCTCGCGCCGGATAATGGCTGGATCAGCGAGGGCCTGATCTTTTCAAACGGGGGTGAGGTGCTGAGCAGCGATAAAACCGAGGCGAAGTTTGACAGCCCGGAAGCTGTTGAGGCTTATGAAATGTGGAATAAGCTCTACAGCAGCGGCGCAGCCGTAAAAGGCAGCGACAAGGATGTCATGGATGCTTTTATGGCTGGCAACGTGGCAATGAATCTCCAGTCCACCTCCCTGCTCAGCGGTTACCAGAGCGCGGCAAAGGCCGGCGGCTGGGAGCTGTTAGGCGCAGAAATGCCGCAGTTTGGTGATAAAGCCTCTGTTCCGGTCAATTCCGGGAGCTGCCTGGCAGTCCGTTCAGATGATCCGACCAAGTCTGCGGCTGAATGGGAGTTTATCAAATATGCTACCGGAAAGGAAGGCTACACCATCATCACTTCTGAAATCGGCTATCTGCCGCTGAGAATGGATATTACCGAAGATCCGGCCTATCTCAAGGATTTTGTGGACGCCAACCCCATTGTCAAAACAAACCTGAAGCAGCTTGAAAGGATCAAACCGGTGACCATCTGGCCAGGAACTGGAGCAAAGGAAGAGTATCAGGTATTCCTTGATGCCACTGTCAAGTCCATCACTGAAGGCAATGTTCAGAATGTTCTATCGGACGCTGCCAAACAGATGAATGACCTTCTAAAGAACAATTAACAATAAGGTGATGCGCAGATGAAAAAATTTTTAAAGCTTCCGGCCCAGGTTTATACCCTGGCGCCGGATATTGAAAGGGCAGGTGAGCGGATAAAGCCAAGGCCGAAATTTAAGTTTAATTATAAACCCTGGCTGTTTCTGCTGCCCGCACTTGTGCTCATTGCCTTCTGGCTCTACAGGCCTCTGGCAGAGACTGTCTACTACGCCTTTCACAGCTGGGGAATGGTGCCGGGAACCGTACCGAGGTTTGTGGGTATCTCCAATTTTACCAAGCTGCTGACCAGCAAGGATTTCTTTACCTCCATTGGAAACACCGTCTTTTATATCGTTGGCCTGCTGCCCTTTTCGGTGATTATTCCGCTGTTTTTGGCGTCTGCCACCAACGACCTTCCGTCAAAGGCCAAGAATTTTTACCGCGCCCTGTTTTTTATTCCAATGATTATGGCGCCGGTTGCCACAGCCACCATCTGGCGGTGGCTGCTGAACCCCAGCAGCGGGCTTATCAATCAACTCATCGTGGGTCTGGGAATCAGTGATACCAATATCTCTTTTTTCCTGACAGAAGGCGTGGCGCGCATGACGATTCTGCTCATCACAGGCTGGAAAATGATTGGTTTCAGCACCTTGATGTTTTCGGCGGCACTGACAGGAATTAACCGGGATTACTTTGAGGCGGCCCGTCTTGACGGAGCATCCAAGCTGCGCCAGTTTACGACCATCACCCTGCCGCTGATCTCGCCCACTGTCATTTTTATGATGATGATGAGCATTCTTTTTGCCAGCCAGTGGACCTTTGCCTATATTGATCTGCTGACGCAGGGAGGCCCGTACGGTACCACCACCAATATTTACTATGAGATGTACAAGTACGGCTTTTCATCCCTGAACGTGGGCATGAGCTCAGCCTCTGCGGTAATCTTCTTCATTATTTTCGGGATCATCGCCCTGCTGCTAAACCGGCTTTCGGCCAGGTTTGTATTTTATGATAATTAGGAGGCCACTATGAAAGCAACAACCATAAAAGCCAGCCGCAAGGCCTCGGCCGGAGTAAAGCACGCGCTGCTGATCCTGCTCAGCTTTATCGCAGTGTTTCCCCTGTACTGGATGATTGTCTCTTCCTTTAAGAATGAAGCGGAGATTTTTGGCTCGGCACTGCTGCCCACAGCGCCGACCTTTAACAATTATATCTACGCCTTTCAGAGCATGCCTATCTGGCGGATGCTTGGCAATTCGATTGTCATGTCGGTCTTGATGACGACGCTGCAGCTGTGTACCAGCCTGCTGGCGGCCTATGCGCTGACGCGTTGGGACTTCAAAGGTAAAAAGCTGATCTATGGGCTGCTGAGTCTATGCTGGCTCATACCTGTGCAGGCCATCATGATTCCCAACTATGTGACCATTGTCAATATGGGGCTGAAGGAAAACCTGCTGGGAATTGTGCTGCCGACGGCAGCCACAGCCTTTGCGATTCTGAATCTCTTTCAGGTTTTTGAAGCCTTTCCCAGAGCGCTCATTGATGCGGCCCGTATGGACGGCGACAGTGAGTGGGGAATCCTGACCCGCGTTATTCTGCCAAACATTAAGGCTTCTGTGGCCTCCCTGGGAATTTTACTGTTCATCAATTCCTGGAACGATTATATGTGGCCCATGCTCATTACATCAAAGCTGGAGAATGCTCCGATACAGATTGGCCTGCGGACTTTTGTCAGCTCAGATACCAATATGTGGGGGGCTTTGATGGCGGCCACTACAATTTCATGTATTCCCATTCTGTTGCTCTATCTTTTTATGCAGCGGCAGATTGTTGACTCTTTTGTGAAATGGGGGATTAAGTAAACCATGCTTGACTATAAAGAATACCAGATCGAATTGGATGGATGTCACAACTTTCGAGATCTCGGCGGTTTTCCAGGGAGAGACGGTACTACCTGCTATAAGGTAGCCTACCGGGCGGACGCTCTGGGTGAGCTGTCCGAGCGGGATGTTACCTGCATGAAGGATTTGGGAATATCCACAGTCATTGACCTGAGAACGCCGGAGGAGCGAAGCGCAGTGCCGGACGTGATAGCTTCAGATGGGGATTTTGACTATATTACACTGTCCCTTATGAACCAGAGTGCTGCTGATTTAGAAAATATCACACAACTGCCAACGCTGACGGAATTATACATTGACCTGCTGGAAAACCAGTCCGCTGGATTTAAAAAAATTGGCCAGATTATTTTAAATGCGCCCGGCGGCGTGGTGTTCCACTGCACTGCGGGCAAAGACCGAACCGGAGTGACCGCGGCGCTGCTGCTGGAACTTGCGGGAGTAGACCGGCGCCTCATAGTGGACAGCTATGCTAAAAGTGCGGAGCTTATGCGTGAAAAATTCCGGCGGATGCAGCCCCCAGGTCTTCCCAAAAGTGAGGCGATGGACCTGGTGGCAGCCCGGCTTTTGGGCTCAGAACCCGAATATATGGAAAAAACACTGGACTATCTGGAACGGTATTTCAAAAGCGCCAGGCAGTATTTTCTGGAAGCTGGCCTTTCTGCCGGAGAGGCAGAAGACCTGAAGAAAAGGCTTGTGAGAGGAGTATAAAGCATGGGAAAAATAGCGATAGAGCATCTCGTGAAGAACTTTAATAAAACCAAGGTACTAAAGGATATCTCTCTGGAAATAGAGGATGGCTCCTTTACAATTCTGCTGGGACCGTCGGGCTGCGGAAAATCAACGCTGCTTCGGATTATCGCAGGTCTTGAGACGCCTACATCCGGCAGGCTTTTCATCGACGATAAAGATGTGACCGACAGCGAGCCGAAGGACCGGGAGATCGCCATGGTTTTTCAGAACTATGCCCTTTATCCCCATATGAGTGTTTTTAAAAATGTAGAGTATGGACTGAAGATTAAGAAAATTCCAAAAGAGAAACGCAGAAAAATGGTAGACGACGTCTTGAAGATGGTTGATCTGTCGGACCAGGCAGAAAAGCTGCCCGCCCAGATGTCCGGCGGCCAGCGTCAGCGTGTGGCGCTGGCCCGGGCCATTGTCAAAGACCCGCGGGTTTTTCTCATGGATGAGCCTTTGTCCAATCTGGACGCTAAGCTCAGAACTCAGATGCGCTTTGAGCTCATCGAAATGTATAAAAAGGTCAAAAATACCTTTCTATACGTCACCCACGACCAGGTTGAGGCAATGTCCATGGGAACTTATATCGTAGTCATGAACCAGGGGGAGATTATGCAGAAGGGAACCCCGAAGGAGATATACACCAACCCTGCCAACCTTTTTGTGGCGCAGTTTATTGGCGCGCCGCCCGCTAATATTATTGATATGAACCATTTTTATCTTGGGGTACGTCCGGAAAATATTAAAATCGGAAGTACCGGCAGGGAGGACGCCTTTTGCCTGCCAGCCTCTGTTCTGTCAAAGGAAGAGCTGGGCGGAGAGTCCATATATCATCTAGAGACGCGCTTTGGCAAGGTTAATGTCAAGACGCCGACCTGCTGGAATAACCTGCCGCCGCAGATAGATCTGGCCTTTGATCGCAGTGACGCCATGCTGTTTGGCAAAGATGGCAGCCGTATGGGCGTGACTGGTGACGAGGTACAGGCGCTTGAGAATATGCTGGCGTCTTAGTAAAAAAGCCTAATACACATTTCTTTTCCTTATTTTAAGAGGCAGTCCCGGTAAAGCGGCGGCGGCCTCTTATTTTTGTATTAAATTTTTTAAGAAAAACCATTTATAGAAGGCGTAAAAAGTCCTCAATATTTGTATATTTTTTCAAATTATGGTAAACTTATAAAGATTTCTAAGGAAATTTAAAGGTGAGAGAAGTGTTTAAGCCTGTTGAGAACAGCACAGAAAATTTAATAGCCCACACGCGTAATATGAAATACCTTCTGGCTATGGAGGGGATATTTGTCGGCATGATCGCAGGGGGTATCGCGATTATCTACCGGCTGGCCCTGAACTTTTCAGAGAAGAACATGAGCTTTGTTTTATCCTACGCGGGTGAACACCACTGGGCCATTGCGGCATGGTTTGCCGCCCTTATCGTTATGGCGGTAATTGTCGGGAGAATGGTCAAGTGGGAGCCGATGATCTCTGGAAGCGGCATCCCCCAGGTAGAAGGAGAGCTTCAGGGATATTTTGAAGAGCCCTGGCTCAAAGTTATCATCGGAAAATTAATAGGGGGGATTCTCTGCATTATCGGAGGGTTGTCCCTGGGGCGTGAAGGCCCGTCTGTGCAGCTTGGCGCCATGGGCGGCAAGGGCTTTTCGAGGATTTTTAAACGCCTTAACATTGAAGAACGCTACCTGATGACCTGCGGGGCAAGCGCAGGGCTGGCAGCGGCATTTAACGCGCCGCTGGCTGGCATTATGTTTGCCTTGGAGGAGGTTCACAAAAACTTCTCAGCAACCGTGCTTTTTTCTGCCATGACGGCTTCCGTCACTGCGGACTTTGTTTCAAAATATGTTTTTGGCCTGGGATCGGTATTCCAGTTTCAGGTGGACTCCTCGATACCGCTGAAATATTACGGTTTTATTATCCTTCTGGGAATTATTCTGGGAGCAGGCGGCGCTTTTTACAATAAGGTGCTGGCAGGTACCCAGGATTTGTACGCCAGGATGACCTTTTTAAAAGCTGAGTTCCGTCCGGTTATTCCATTTTTAATGGCCGGGATTCTGGGCTTTACACTGCCTCAGGTGCTGGGCGGCGGACATATGATGATCGAGCTTCTGGCGCCGGGTAATCTGCCCCTGACCATGATCCTGCTGCTGCTGGTGGTGAAGTTTATCTTTTCCATGTTCAGCTTTGGTTCCGGTGCGCCAGGTGGTATCTTTTTTCCGCTTTTAGTTTTGGGCGCATACATCGGTGGATTTTATGGTATGGTCGTTGTCCGGGCAATGGGGATGGATCCGCAGCTCATCAATAACTTTATTATTCTGGCAATGGCCGGTTACTTTACCGCCATTGTCCGTGCGCCTATTACAGGAATCGTCCTGATTTCTGAGATGACGGGCTCCTTTACCCATCTCCTGTCTTTGTCGGTTGTCGCCATTGCCGCGGAGATCACTGCGGCGGCGCTTAAATCTGAACCGGTCTATGAAATGCTGCTTGACCGTATTGTCGCGAGACGCGGTGAAGAACCAGTTCCGGAAACCAGCAACAAAACGCTGATCGCCGTCTCTGTACACCACAGCTGCGGTCTGGTCGGGAAGCGTATCTGGGAAATTCACTGGCCGGAAAACTGCCTGCTGGTGGCTATCCGAAGGGGAGAAAAAGAACTGATCCCCAAGGGTGACACTAAAATAAGGCCGAGCGACACCATTGTGGCTCTGGCAAATGAGACCGACCTGAACAGGGTGAACACAGAGCTGCACGCTCTATGTGAAGAAGCGCCCGCCGCTGGCAACGGCTGATTTTCAAGCGGGTGTTACATATATAAGTATAACATTGATATCAATATTATCGGAAATGATTGAGGAGGTAAACTATGAACAAATCAGCAAAGGTACTCGCAGTGGCTGCGGGCCTGGCGCTTGTGCTTATCATTATGGTCAGCGTAGCTCTGGCGTATGCCGGAAGAGACATTACGCTGCTGCAGGACAGAATTGTTCACATCAGCGTGAATGGCTATGCGGTGGAGATTCCGCTTAATGAGGATGGGGCGACCTATGATATCCCCAGCCTTACAACGGAACATGAAAATGAGTTTATTCTGATGAACGATGCCGGAGCATCCATTGAGGTCAATGAGGCAAAGCTTCAGACCAATAAAAAAGCAAAGGTGACCGTCAAGAAAATCGACAGCAATGAAGTGCTGGAGATGGTGGTAACCAACGGTAAAGATACCCGCACAATTTATTTGAGAACCCTTTCCAAGCAGCTGCCGGAAATGCTGGCGACTGGCCAGAGCCCCTACGAAGGTGATTTTTATGTGACAGACACCGAGAAGGCCGCCATGTACAAGCTGGACCAGAACGGGAATGTTACCTGGTATGTGGCCCTGACCCCCGAACAGGCCGATGGCAAAATCTTCACAGATTTCAGACAGCATAAGCTGGAAAACGGCGATATCCGCTACAGCTACCAGATCGTTGACCCGGACGTCAGCACAATGGGGCTGGCCGATTATCTGCCGGGAACACGTGTGGTTCTTGATGAAAAATACAAGGAAGTCAAACGTGACGGCGCCCGTATCTCCTTGCTGGACCCTAACGAAACCAATCATGATAAAAAGGTCATGGGTGATCCGGTCGATGGGCATGACTTTGTTCTTCTTGGGGATAGAAACTGGATTACGGAATCCTATGTGGCAGAAACTGTGGATAATATTCCAGCGGAATTAAATCCAAATCCTCTCGGCTCAAAAGTAGTAGCCGCGGTTATTCAGGAAGTGAAGGACGGGAAACCAGTCTTTACATGGAAATCCACTGATCATCCAGAGCTGTACGCGCTCAGCGAAAAAGGCAATGATTTTGCGAACAGCAATATGAAACCTCAGGACTATCTGCATATCAATGCCATGATACTGGACCCGTCAGACAATAACCTGATCGTATCCTTTAAAAATGCCAACACCATTGTGAAAATCGACCGCAGCACTGGGGACATTCTCTGGAAGCTCTCTGGAAAGGGTGATGAATTCGGCCTGGCCGATAATCAGAAAACCTCTGGTCAGAGCAGCCTCTCCCTAACAGACGATGGCTATCTGGTTGTTTTCGACAATGGCCAGAGCACTGGAAAAACCCGTGTGCTCAAATACAAGCTTGATGAAACCAACAAAAAAGTCATTGATTTTAAAGAATACAGCATGGACGGTTACACTTCCTCCGAATTTGGAAGCGCTCAGAAGGTTGACAACGAGAAAGACGCCTATATCATTGGGTGGGGCGTCAATGGGGCGAACCAGCCTGTACTTACCGAAATGAATTTCACTGACAATAAAAAGCTTCTGGAAGTTGTGTTCCCGAATGGCGAACATACCTTCAAGGTTCAGAAGTTTGACAAAGTAAAAAATTGATAAAAAAGCAGGCGTCAGCCTGCTTTTTTAATGTTCAAGTTTCTATTGTCCGCCTTTTTTGAAAAGGTTTGATATAAACTGGCAACGGTTTTCAGCCGTTTTTTAACAAAAAGCGGCTTCTTATTATCAGGGAAAAGTGATAGAATCATGGTGGAATAAAAATCAAGGAGAACAAAGCGATGGGAATTAAATTAGTAGCATTGGATATGGATGGCACCACGCTTCAGAGTGATATTACACTGGCGCGCGAGACAATCGTAACCATTGAAAAGGCCGTCAGTCAGGGAATCATTGTCGTGCCGACAACCGGACGAGTGTTTGGAGAACTGCCTGAAGAGATTACAGACATCGATGGGGTCTCCTACGCCATTACATCAAACGGTGCGCAGGTAACGGACCTGAACCGCAAGATGACGCTTTACGAAAATCCCCTGACAAAGCAGGATTTAGATACAGTGCTGAAGGTGCTCAGGCAATATGATTTGATGATCGAAGCCTATGTGGGTGGAAGAACCGTTGTGATCGAGGACTGCATGAAAGATCTGAGCAGATTTCATGTACCCGAAGCCTATTGGGATTTCTTCAGGGAAACCCGTCACACCATAGCTGATCCGGAAGACTATTTTAACTTTTTATACAGCCATTCTGTTGAAAAGTTTAATATTTTTTTCAGCCATATGGAAAACCGGAGTGAGCTTAAAACAGTTCTTGAGAATACCACGGATCTGACGATCACATCAGCTGTGGAAAACAATCTGGAGATCAATAACCCGACAGCCAATAAATGGGACGGATTAAAGCATTTGTGCCGCCATTTGAATATTCAAAGCACTGAGGTCATGGCCATGGGCGACAGCAACAATGACTATGAAATGCTCAAGCATGCCGGATTGGCCGTAGCCATGGAAAACGGCATTGACCGTGTTAAGGAAATTTCGGATTTTATTACAAAAACCAATGACGAGCATGGCGTAGCCTATGCGCTGGAAAAGTTTATTCTTAACCCAAAAGCAGATAAACGCCAGGAACTGGCAAGCTGAAGTTGACAAAAATCTGAATTGGGAGTATAATCAATACCGTTCGATTTTAGCGAAGGGAATTTTTATCATGACACTTACAATTGCAAAGGCTCCGAACAGATGGATAACGATGAGACATTGTGCGGAGCTTAATCCGGAGGCATAGCCTCCACCAGTTCATCGGTCAAAAGTGTTATCGGGCGGCCTCAGGCGGCTTTGTTTTCCATACACTTTTTGCCGGAGGACAGCAATTTAGGATAACGGGCTGTGGATGATGTTTTCATCCGCAGCCTTTTTGTTTGGAGCGGGAGAAAACCCCTCAGGCAGAGAGCGCTGTGCGCTCTCTTTTTTATTGGAATTTTTAGATTTGAAAGGAATGATCACAATGAGTTTACTCGAAGTAAAAAATCTGTCTCACAGCTATGGAGACAAGGTATTATATCACGACGCCTCCTTTGATTTATACAATGGAGAGCATATGGGTCTGGTCGGGCAAAATGGTGCGGGAAAGAGTACCCTGATCAAAACCCTGATTGGGGAAGTCATCCCGGATGACGGCCTCATCAAATGGTTCCCAAAGGCCTCTGTAGGGCATCTGGACCAGTATGCCCAGGTAGATGCGGGCATCACGGTCTTTGAGTATCTGAAGCAGGCCTACGCCGATTTATACAGGATGGAGGAGCGGTTAAACGGGCTGTATGAAAAAATGGCGGAGGACAGCAGCGAAAAGCTGATTAACCAGGCGGCCAATTTGCAGGAAACCCTGGAAGACCGGGATTTCTATGCCATTGAAAGCCATATTTACCGTGTGGCCGCGGGGCTTGGCATTACGGCCATCGGGATGGATAAGGTTCTTGAGACGCTGAGCGGCGGACAGCGCGCAAAGGTTATCCTGGCAAAGCTGCTTCTCGAAAAGCCAGAGGTGCTGCTGCTGGATGAGCCCACCAACTTTTTGGACAAAGAGCATGTAGAGTGGCTGTCGAAATATCTTATAGGCTTTGAGGGCGCTTTTATTCTTGTATCCCATGACTTTGATTTTCTGGATCAGGTAACGACCTGTATCGGGGATATCGAGTTTGGCACCATTACCAAGTACCATGGTAACTACAGCGCCTTTCTGAAACAGAAGGGACAGAAACGGGAAGAATATATCAGGCAGTATGAAAGCCAGAAAAAACTCATCGAACGGACTGAGGAATATATTGCGAAGAATAGAGTGCGGGCCTCCACCGCGGCCATGGCCAAAAGCCGTCAGAAAAAACTGGATAAAATCGAACGTATGGCGCCGCCGACTGGCCTTACAAAGCCGGTGATCCGCTTTAAATCCACTGGACTCACCGCGCAGCGGGTTCTGGAGGTTAAGGATCTGGAAGTGGGGTATTACTATCCCTTACTGCCAAAGCTGCACTTTGTGCTGGAGCAGAACCAGCGGGTGGTCATTACCGGCTTCAACGGTATCGGCAAATCGACGCTGTTGAAAACTCTGGTTGGTGAAATTCCGCCCATTTCTGGAAGCTTTGAGTTTGCGAGAAATGTGGTCATTGGCTATTATGAACAGGATTTGAAATGGGATAGAGAGGGGCAGACACCGCTGGAAATCATTACGGAAGCTTTTCCGAAGCTGTCGCAGAAACAGACGCGATCTGCCCTGTCACGCTGCGGCGTCAAGGCGGAGCATGTTCTCCAGCCCATCACCACCCTGAGCGGCGGTGAGCAGTCCCGGGTAAAGCTCTGCAAGCTTACCCTGTCACCCTGCAACCTGTTGATTCTTGACGAACCCACCAACCATTTGGATTATCTGGCAAAGGAAAGTCTTCAGGAAGCACTGCGGGATTTTGACGGCACTGTTATTCTGGTATCTCACGAAGCCGCCTTTTATCGGGATTGGGCCGATAAGGTGGTGGAGATTGAGAAGATGGGTTTTTAAGAAACTTGACAAATTCTGAATAGCGCGTATAATTGAAAGTAGTAATTTACTAAATTTAGTAAATTACTAAATAAAATTTAAGGATAAGCAGTATGAAGATACCAACACATTTAAAACATAAGCCTGTTATTGAGGTTGAAAACTATGAGGAAATTGATGGAAGAAAGGCCTATGACAGTGATGCCAAGGGCCTTTCGCTGGGACTGGCCCAGTGGAACGACCGGGGACGGGTGGACGCTTCCGCCAAGGTATGGCGTTACACCGGGGAAAAATGGTCACGACAGTCTGAGGAGCTGCCCCTACACCGGGTTATTGACCTGGCCATACTGATCTGCCGGGCAGAACAGTATTTCAGAGAAGATTCCTACCGCCACGATAAGCTTTATGACCCGGAAAATCCGGTGATCGACCGGGTGGGACTCCAGGGAGACGCCATGACCATCGCAGTCGATACAGACAATGAAATGATTGATGAGGATATTAAGCTTTTTGCGCAGGCATTGGCGGAAGACGGCGAGCTCTTGGGTGAGCGGCTGGCTGCGCTGGCGCGCATTTTAAAAGAAATGGGGTATTAAAATGAATATGGACCGTAAAAAGGAACTGAAAGAAGAATATAAAAATTACCGTCCGGAAATGGGCCTGTTTGTTATCCGTCATATTGAAACAGGCAAAGCATTTTTAGAGGCGACAAACAATATTAAAGGAAAGATCAACAGTGATGTTTTTCAGCTGAATATGGAAACCTTTATGCGTAACCGTGACCTGAACAAGGACTGGAAACGCTTTGGAAAGGACGCCTTTGAGGTGGTGGTCCTGGAAAAGCTGGAATATGACGAGGATGATCAGGGCGGCAAAGACTACAGTGAAGAGCTGGAAATGCTCTATGGCGAGTGGCAGCGCAAGCTTCGCTCAGAAGGAACGGAGCTGTACTGAAATGATCCGAAAAATGACTGAAGCAGATCTTGAACGGGTTATGGAAATCTGGCTGGACGCCTGTATTAAAGGGCAGTCCTTTATTCCGGAGGATTACTGGAGACGTCACGCCGAAGTGGTGAAAAAGGATTATATTCCCCAGTCCGAAGTCTACGTGAATGAACAGGGTAATGCGGTCAACGGCTTTATTGCTGTGGTTGGAGGCCGCCATATCGGTGCTCTGTTTGTGGATCCAGATTGCTGGCATCAAGGCATTGGCCGTGGGCTGATGGAATACGCTCTTGACCGTTACAAAGGAATGATCACACTGGCTGCCTATGCGGAAAATGACCGGGCAGTTAATTTTTACAGGCGGCTGGGCTTTGAAGTAAAGGAAGAAGAAATTGAAGCCGAGAGTGGCTGCCGAGAATATATCATGCAAGGAGAAAGTAAATGAAACCCATTTTTTTATGTTACCCCAAGTGCTCAACCTGCCAGAAAGCCAAACGCTTTTTAGAAGCCCAAGGGGTGGATTATGAGCTGCGGGATATTGTGGAAGAAAATCCCACAAAAGAGGAACTGCTGAAGTGGATGGAGCTTTACAGCGGAGAGCCAAAAAAATTTTTTAACGTAAGCGGTATGGCTTACCGGGAGCTGGGCTTGAAGGACAAGGTGAAAACCATGAGCCGGGAAGAAATGGCGGAAATACTGTCCACCAACGGTATGCTTGTCAAAAGGCCGGAGCTGATCTTTGAAGATAAAGTGCTTGTAGGCTTTAAAGAAGAAGAATGGGCTGCTGCGCTGGGGCTTTAAAATGAAGTTTGAGGAACGCTACAGCCGGTTGCCTGAGGACGCCCTGCCCCAGGAGATCGTTCTGCTCATGGGCCGGGGGTGCTTCTGGAAAAAGTGCAGCTTCTGTGACTACCATATGGACAGCGGGCCGGATTCGGAATCTGTTTCATTGAACGGCCGCGTGTTAGAACAGGTGACGGGTGAGTTTGGCCGTCTTGTGGTGCTTAATTCAGGCTCATACTTTGAACTGCCAGAGGCAACCCAAAAAAGGGTGCTTGAGATCTGCCGTCAAAAGAAAATCCGGCATCTGCATATGGAAAGCCACTGGCTCCTTCACGAAAAAACACGGTTCTTGAAGGATGAACTGGCCCAAGAGGGCATTTCACTTCATCCGCGCATTGGCATTGAGACCTTTGACGAGCAATACCGGGAAGCGGTTATGCACAAGGGAATGGGCTATAACCAGGCACCTTCTGCCATCGCGGAAGTTTATGATGAATGCTGCCTGCTTTTTGGCATGACCGGCCAGTCACCAGAACAGTTTGAGGAGGATATTGCCATCGCTGCAAAGTATTTTTCACGTGTCTATGTCAATATTTTTAATGATAACAGCACTGCTGTAAAGGCCGACCCGGAGCTGATCCGCTGGTTTGCCAGATACAGCCTGCCTAAACTGCAAAAAGACCCCAAAATCTGTGTGTTAATGAATAACACCGATCTTGGGGTGGGTGATTAAATTATTCCTGAATCAGCTTAACAGGTGCCACAAAGGTCATCAGCATCCGTTTAAAAACGGCGTCGTCTTCCGGCGTCCGTTTTTTTATTTTGGCAGCGTGTCCTGCCTGGCGCTGTTTTTGATTTAAAAAGCGCTGATAAAGCAGCTCGTCAATATTCGCGGTACTGTACACAAAGCCAGAAGGGCTGAGAACCGCCGTGACCTTTTCAAGAACAAGGGCAGCCAGGCCATAGTCATGTGTTATGATAATGTCCTGCGGCTCAGCCATGCCGGCAATTTTATAGTCGCTGGCGTCCCGTCCCTGGTCCACCCGGATAACCTCACAGTCGTCGTCGCCCTCAAGGTCGTGGGATGTGTCGGCGACCATCAACAGCGGAATTTTATAAGAGACAGCGGTCTCTTCGCAGATCGTCCGGACGCCTTTAGGACAGGCGTCACCATCAATAATTATGCGCATATTTCATTCCTCCTTTTGGTTAAACGCAGCCAGCTCTACAGATAAATCCGATGGGGAGCGCGTTTTGAAGTTCCAGATATTCATACTGAAGTAATAGTAATTAACGTATTCGGCGATTGAGAAAAACAACAGGATCAGCCCAAAAAGGTTAAAGGGAACAAACAGTGCGCCCCGGTCTGCAAACAGCAGCACCAATAGAAACAAGGGATAAAGCCCTATCACAAAGGGTGTAACCCGTTTGAGCAGAGAAAAAATCCGAAGGACCGTTGTCCGGTTGACTGATTTACCGGAGGCAGCCTGGTCACGGTACAGCCAGTAGCCACAACCCTGGAGTAAAGTGAAAATTAAAACGGCTCCCGGCAGAATGAGCCGGATATCAAGGCCGCCTTCCAAAGTGGTGGAGAGAAGGTATACCAGATAGCCACAGACCACCATGGTTGCCAGTTCACTGAGAAACAGCCGGTGACACTGCTTGGCGTCTTTATTGTCCATATTTAAGAATGATCTCCTTTGCGTTTTTTACTGTTTTCAAGATAGGTCTCCATTCGTTTTTTGTTAAAAATCAACACGCCGGCAAAAATACCGTACAGCCCGAGGACAATAACCAGACGAACCGGATTATCCTGCATGATGCCTGCCCCCATAAGCGTTGTCATCAAAAATCCCGGGGTACGCCCCAGCAGGGCAATCAGCATGAAGCTTTTAAAATTCATTTTGGTAAGCCCGGCCAGATAACAGAAAATATCATCAGGAAAGCCGGGAAACAGAAAGATTAAAAATAAAACCATGTTCAGCCGGGAGTCTCGGATGCTGTCCAGCTTATCTGTCCATTTGGATGGAACCCATTTTAAAATAACCGGGCGTCCCAGTTTTTTCGCAATGCCAAAGGCAGCGGCGGTTCCGATCATAATGCCTGCTTCACTGAGCAGAAAGCCCTTTATCCAGCCAAAAAGCGCGCCACCCACCAGAGTGGTCGTGCCGCCAGGAAGCGGCGCAATAATGACCTGGAGAATCTGAAATAAAAAATAAATAAACGGTGTCCAGCCGCCAAAGCTGAGCAGCCACTGCTTGACAGCATCCACCGAGTCTAAGTATTCGAGCATTTCACTGTCCTTTAATTGTATTTTACCATAATTATCCGCCTGCTGTCTTTATTTAATCTAAATTTGCCTGCGGCAATCCATTTTTGAAAAAATTAGAGAAATAAGGATTGACAAATGCATGCTTTGCCATTATAATTATTAAATGTGCTTACAATAAAATAGCGTCTCAAAAAAGAGAGCAGCTGCATCTGCGGACAGGTGTCTGAGCTGGTTGAAGGAGCACGCCTGGAAAGCGTGTGTACGTGAATAGCGTACCGAGGGTTCGAATCCCTCCCTGTCCGCCATAATTATGAAAACAAGAGCGAGAGCTCTTTTTTTTATTTTTTGTAAAGATAATCCGCTTCATTCAGCAAATGAGGATATGTTTCAAATAACTGTTTTGTGGCTTGATCGGATTTGTGGATCAACGTATCAACCATATCCTGTATAACCGGAAGACGCAAGGCGAACAGCAGAATCTCAATCATATACCGAAAGTACTCGTCATAACTGAGTTCTATACTTTCATTGATTAACCGCTGAATGGTACGCTGTGTGCCGTATACCGTCGCTAAAACCAGCTTTAACTGAGTTGCTGAGTTTTTTGAAGAACAGTTGCTTTTTTTTAAAAGTTTCAAATACTCTGTTTTCTGATTAATAAAAGCAAACTCTTCAAGCAGATCCTCTTGCATGACATCAGAAATAAAACGCCGGGCTTTGGGGTCATGTTTTCGAATTTGGAAGGTGACGTTCATAAAGGTGACAATATAAATCAAAGGATCATCCTCAGGCGTGATAAAATATTTTAAATAGCCAGAAAGAATATAGTAGTCTTCTGTTAATACAGCAAGAGCTATATTTTTTTTGCTTTTAAAATAATAGGTGATCAGGCCCTGGTTAATACCGGACTCCTCTGAGAGACGTTTGTTGGAAATATTAAAATACCCATGCTCAATGTAAAGACGTTTTGCAGTTTCGTAAATTTTTTGTTTAGTATTGCCGTTTTCCTTGCGTTTCAATGTATTTTACCTCCGACTAAGTACTTAAATATTAAAACATAATTTTGAACATGTTGCAAATTATTATTGACAACTTTTTAAAATTCTGATATATTTACTCACAGGTAATTACTTGCAAGTAAATATAAAAATTAAGGGGAAATATATGAATAGTCGAAAAATAACAGCAGAAAAAAATCAGCTGTTTGAAGATGTTTTTGATGGAAAAATGCCAGAGCGAGTTCCGATCCTCAGTTCAGGAGATAATTCTTTTTGTTTGGGCTATGTCGGATTTGATTTAAGAAGAGAACAGTATAGTATTGAAAAAAATTTGGAGGCTATTGAAAAGACAACAAAAGATTTTGATACAGACTCAATTTTTGCAACGATGGTGCGTATCCCACAGATGTATAAAGTACTGGGAGCAAAAAATTTTGTCATGGGAGGAGATGGATTTTTGCAGCACCCGGAGGTGACAAGTCTGAATGAAAATGACTATGATGATTTAATCGAAGATCCGTTCAAAACGATTTGTGACAAAGCGCTGCCGCAAATTTACAATGAGTTTGGTAAAGAAGGTTTTGAAGGAAAATCTGCCTTTGCGAAGGGGATGTTTACTTTTTATTCAGTTATGGATCAACTTGATAAAGGATATCTGAAAATTGCGGAAAAGCATGGAAAGGCCGTTTATAATATGGCCTGCACAGCCGCCTGCACACCTTTTGATGTTTTGTCTGATCAGCTTCGTTCTTTTACTGGTATCAGCAAAGATATGAGACGCTGCCCAGATAAGGTAGAGGCTGCCTGTGAAGCGCTGCTGCCGTGTATGGTGAAAGCGGGGATCAAGCCAAATTCAAGCCGTTATCAGAGAACGTTTATACCTTTGCATATGGCGCCATATATGCGCACAAAAGATTTTGAACGCGTCTATTGGCCGACCTTTAAAAAATATGTAGAAGCATTGGACAAAGCAGGAGTGGGCGCGACGATCTTTGTTGAGCAGGACTGGTCCCGTTATTATGATTACCTCTTTGATCTGCCGGAAAACACAATGATGATTTTTGAAGAGGGTGACCCATCAGAGATTAAGAAAAAGCTTGGAAAGAAACATATTTTGGCTGGCTTTTACCCTATGGGTGTGCTGAAAACCGGAACGGAGAAGGACTGTCTGGATAAAGCTAAGGAAATTGTGGATGTTCTGGCTCCGGGTGGGAAATATATTTTTACATTGGACAAAAATTTATTAACGGTTCGGGATATTAATCCTGAAAATTTAAAAGCAGTGCTCCGCTTTGTCAAAGAGTACGCTGTTTATGCATAGGGGGAGATCAGATGAAATCAGAATACTACAGAAATCCTGCGGATACGCTTGAAAAATATGAAATACCGGAGGTGGCTGCAGAGTATGCCATGGATAGTCTGCAGGGAATGGAAGAGCTTGTTTACAGCTATGTATTTTTTTTAATTAGCTAGGGGGAAAAGTAATGAATGAAAATACCAGCTATTTGCTGAAAATGAGCTTAGTGTCGGGAGTGTTGGCCGGACTGGTTCTGGGAATTTATCAAATAGGGCCTTTTGGAAATCTTATGTGGCCTATTTTTATCGGATTGGGGGTCACTTTTGCATCCGGAGCAGAGCTTAAAAAAACACCAAATTATTTATGCTGTATGATATGCGGGGTTATATGGGCCTTGCTTTATCTGCAAATGGATGGTCTTCTGAGGAATGCTGGTTTAAATATAGGTGTGGTGACAGGCGTGTGCACTCTGGTTATTACTTTTGTGGTTTGTGCTGTGCACATGATCCCGCTGGCAAAGACCTGGCTTAACGTAGTTCCGCTTGTCTTTGCTGGTTTGACAGTCACTTTTTCCCAAGGGGGTCAGAATCTGCTTGGTGTGATTTTGGGATTGACTTGTGGTATCCTGGTTGCTGTGGCCATTGAGCCCGTTACAGGAATATTTATGAAAAAAGAAAATGTAGAAAAAAAGAGAGACAAAGCGTTCTTAGAAGAGAAAATATGAAAAAGAAGACTCTGGATTTCGGGATTTTGTATGTGCAAACACCTATGTGATTTTATATAATTGAAAGGCACATGGGAAGTGCATACTGACTGTGACGTTGGTATTGATGGGATGCAATAATGATGAAACAGAAAAGGCAGTAAAGTTTGGTTAGCCCAAACCGTCAGGAGAACACAAGCGGTTTGGGCAATTCTTGTTTCTGCTTAAAGCCCTTGACAGTAAAGAGGTTGTTCTGTATAATATGAAATATTGTAGATTCACTGCGTATTCGCAGTAAACATACTTAATCACACTAGGCGGGGAACTAGCGGTGCCCTGTAACCTGCAATCCGCTACAGCAGGGCTGAATTCCCCAAAGAGGTGCCAGAATTTGGAGTCTGCCGCGGATAAGCGGTGTTGACGGTTGGACCCTTCGCAATATGAACTTATGAACCCTGTCAGGTCCGGAAGGAAGCAGCAGTAAGTAAGATCTCGTATGTGCCGGAGGACTCTCTGACAAGAGCTGGCTGTCCGCGTAACGTTTGGAGACTGGTTATCAATGCGGGGTGTGTGATTAAGTATGTTTTAATTTTTTGACCAAAACCGAAAAAGAGGCCGTTTGGCCTCTTTTTTAATCCAGTTCAAACTGTCCGGTATAGAGCTGGTAATATTTTCCCTTTTGCTTTAATAATTCTTCATGATCGCCGCGTTCGATGATCCGGCCATGCTCCAGCACCATAATGGCGTCAGCGTTTCGGACAGTGGACAGGCGATGGGCGATGACAAAAACAGTGCGTCCTTCCATGAGCTGATCCATGCCCCGTTCGATGAGGGCTTCGGTACGGGTGTCGATGGAGCTGGTAGCCTCATCGAGGATGAGCACCGGCGGGTTGGCGACGGCGGCCCGTGCGATGGCCAGAAGCTGGCGCTGTCCCTGGCTCAGGTTTGCTCCGTCGGATGTCAGCATCGTGTCATAGCCCTGGGGGAGATGACGGATAAAGAAGTCGGCGTTGGCCAGCTTGGCGGCGGCGTGGACTTCCTCGTCGGTGGCGTTGAGACGGCCGTAACGGATATTATCGGCTACAGTACCAGTGAACAGGTGGGTATCCTGAAGGACCATTGCGAGGGAATGCCGCAGATCGACTTTCCGGATTTTTTTAATGTTGATACCATCGTAGGTGATCTTGCCTTCCTGAACCTCATAAAATCGGTTGATAAGATTGGTGATCGTGGTTTTGCCTGCGCCGGTCGAGCCTACAAAGGCGATCTTCTGGCCGGGCTTGGCAAAGAGAGAGACATTGTGCAGCACCATTTTGTCATCGCTGTAACCAAAGGTAACATCATGGAAACGCACATCGCCCCTGAGCTTTTCATAGGTCAGTGTGCCGTCGTGATGCGGATGCTTCCAGGCCCAGGTATTGGTTACTTCCTTACACTCAGTCAATGTCCCGTCAGCCGATTCACAGACGTTGACGAGGGTCACATAACCATCGTCTTTTTCAGGCTCAGCGTCGATGACTTCAAAGATCCGTTCAGCTCCGGCCAGAGCGGTCAGCAGCGCGTTAAACTGCTGGGAAATCTGGGTGATGGGCTGTGAGAAGGAGCGTGTGTACTGTAAAAAGGAAGCGATGGAGCCTAAGTCCATGCTGCCAAAGATGACAAGTACTGCACCGAAGGCGGCTGTCAAAGCGTACTGCACATAGGAGAGGTTCCCCATGATGGGCATGAGTACATTGGCGTAGGTATGGGCCTGAGTAGAAGCGCTTCTCAGCTTGTCATTAAGCTCAGCAAAATCATTTTTGACAATGTCCTCGTGGCAGAAAACCTTGATAACTTTTTGGCCCTCGATCATTTCCTCAATATAGCCATTGGTTTCGCCAAGCGCTTTCTGTTGTGCTTTGAAGCCCCTTGCGCTTCGGCTGCCCACGATTTTTATCACAAAGTACATGATCACAAGCATGCCGATGACGATGAGGGTCAGCAGGGGGCTCAGGATCAGCATCATGATAAAGGTTCCCGCCACTGTGACAGTGGCGGTCAGCATCTGAGGAAGACTCATGGCGATGGCCTCGCGCAGGGTGTCGACATCGTTGGTATAACGGCTCATGAGCTCGCCGTGGGTGTGGGTATCAAAATATTTGATGGGAAGGTCCTCCATGCTGTTAAAAAGGTCTCGCCGCACAGCATTAAGAGTCCCGTTGGAGATGACGATCATCATCCGGTTATAGGCATAGGCACAGGCCGCGCCGGCCAGATAGATACCACCCATTAACAGCAGCATCTGGATAAAAGGCAGGAGCGCCCCAGGCGTGAGAGGTTTTCCGATAAGAGGCACAATGCCCTGATTGATGATGGGCTTTAAGAAATATGTGCCGGCTACAGTAGCGCCAGAGCTGATAAAGACAAAGAGTATGACAAGGATCAGCAGCAGCCTGCGTTTTGCCATATAGCTGAAAATACGCAGCAGCGTTTTTTTGATGTTTTTGGGTTTTTGAACGCTTTTTTTCTTTGACATTATTCCTCAACTCCTTTCTGCTGTGAATGAAATACCTCGCGGTAAATGGCATTGTTTTCCAAGAGGTTTTCGTGGGTATCGATGGCGTCGATACGGCCCTCGTCCAGCACGATGATCTTATCCGCATCGCTGACAGAAGATATACGCTGGGCAATAATGATGGCGGTGGTATCCTTCAGGTTTTGACGGAAGCCCTCACGAATGGCCGAGTCGGTGGCGGTGTCCACCGCGCTGGTGCTGTCATCCAGAATAATAATTTTGGGCTTTTTCAGAAGTGCTCTGGCAATGCAGAGACGCTGCTTCTGGCCGCCGGATACGTTGACGCCGCCCTGCCCCAGATAGGTGTCATAGCCTTCTGGGAAGGACATGATAAAGTCATGGGCACAGGCCGCCTTGGCGGCAGCGATGACTTCTTCGTCCGTGGCATTCTCATCGCCCCATTTCAAATTGTCTTTGATTGTACCTGAGAACAAAACGTTTTTCTGGAGCACCATAGCGACAACGGACCGCAGGTGGTCCAGGGTGTAATCCCGGACGTCATGGCCGCCGACCAGCACCTGTCCGTCTGTTACATCGTAAAGTCTTGGAATGAGCTGAACCAGCGTGGTCTTTGCCGAGCCGGTTCCCCCGATGATGCCAACAGTTTCGCCCGAGGCAATGGAGAAATTAATACCTGTCAGAATATTTTCGGCTGCGTCCTCCTGGTATTTAAAGGAAACATTCCGGTATTCGATGCTGCCATCCTCAGCCGTGAGGGACGGAGAGGCTGTCTCATCCGTGATGCTGATGGGTTCTTCCAGTACTTCGACAATACGGGCAACAGAGGAACGGGAGAGGACGATCATAATAAAAACCTGAGCGATCATCATCAAAGACATGAGAATCTGTGTCACATAGGAAATAAAGCTGATGAGCTCTCCGGTCAGCAGTGTGCCGCCGATGATCATGTTGCCCCCAAACCATAAGATGGCGATAATGGTGGCGTACATGGTCAGCATCATGATGGGCATACCGAGAATAATGATTTTTTCGGCGGCAAGAGACGCCCGCATGAGACTGTCATTGGCTTCAGCAAATTTTTTCTTCTCATACCGGGCCCGTACAAAGGCTTTGACAACGCGGATGGCAATGAGGTTCTCCTGAACCTGAGCGTTCAGGCCATCATATTTTTTCAGCATGGCATTGAAACGCGGAAAGGCAAGGGTGGACATCGTGGCCAGGGCAATGGCCAGTATGGGAATGACAATGAGAAAAACACGGACAAGGTCGCCGTTGATGGCCGCTGCCATGATCGTGGCGCTGACCAGCATAACAGGTGCGCGCACCAGTACACGGATGACCATCATGTAAGCCATTTGAGTATTGGTAATATCAGTGGTCAGGCGTGTGACCAGTGACGGGGTGCTGAAACGGTCGATGTTCGCAAAGGAAAATTCCTGGATTTTGTCAAAAACAGCTTTGCGGATCTCACTGCCAAAACCCATGGCACCCTTGGCGGCAAAACGCCCGGAAAGAACGCCGAAAAGCAATGAACAGAGGGCCACCAGCACCATGATGGCACCAATTTGAAAAACGTAGCTCAGGTCACGCGTTGTGATACCCTGGTCCACGATTTTAGCCATTAAAAAAGGAATCTGGATTTCCAGAAGAACCTCTGCAATAACCGTGATCGGCGCCAGTATTGACGGAAGGCGGTATTTTGTGAGGTAGGGCTTTAGGTGTTTAATCATGGGATGCTCCTTCTTAATCATTAGTATTTATGCATGATACATACCCTTATTTTCTGCTTTTCCAAATAGAAAATGAGGGTAACCCCAGTGTATCGGAACGGAAAATTAATGTCAAGTAAAACAAAAATGGTTTTCAGGATAAATACTTAAAGAAAAAGCTTTGTTAAACTTTTATCGGACAGATACATA
This sequence comes from Eubacterium sp. BL-380-WT-2B, assembly GCF_009696115.1. Taxonomy (NCBI): domain Bacteria; kingdom Bacillati; phylum Bacillota; class Clostridia; order Eubacteriales; family Eubacteriaceae; genus Eubacterium; species Eubacterium sp. BL-380-WT-2B. The sequence continues at coordinate 25,392 of NZ_VUMP01000005.1, read as the reverse complement.
CTGGTTCATTTACAACAAAATTTTGCTATTGCCTTTCCGCTCATCAAAAAACTTGATATAATACAAATTGACGAATTATGCAAACTATTGAACGAATATACTAAGGAGGGTAATATGAGCAAATTGAACGATATACGGTTTTTTCAGGTAAAACCGGCAATTTACTATGGCATTGGCGCCATAGAACAGGTTGGAAATCATGACTTTAAACAGGTCTGCATTGTGACAGACGAAGGGATGGTGAAATTTGGCCTGCTGAAAATGCTGACAGATGTTCTGGATAAACATAATATCAAATACCACGTTTTTTCTGACGTTGAACCGGATCCGTCCACGGAAATTGTTGAAAAGGGGCTGACACACATCCTGATGGAAAAGCCGGATGCTTTGATTGCTCTTGGCGGCGGATCTGCCATCGACTCGGCAAAAGCCATCATCTATTACTGCTACAATTTCAAAAAAATGTTCTTCGAGGAAGACTATATTAAAAAACCATATTTCATCGCCATGCCAACAACCGCGGGCACTGGCTCTGAAGTAACGGAATACGCGGTTATTACCGACAAGAAAAACAATACCAAGATTCCGCTTACCGATATTCTCATGATGCCGGACGCCGCCATTCTTGAACCCAAATTAATCGAAAGCGTTCCGCCTGCATCGACTGCGGCTACAGGAATGGACGTTTTAACCCATGCCGTAGAAGCCTATGTTTCCACCAACAACAATCCGTTTTCACGCTGTTATGCGGCCAAAGCGGCAGAACTGGTATTCAAGAGTCTGTATGAGTGCTATGTAAATGGTGGCAATCTGGAAGCCAAGGCCAGCATGCAGATCGCGTCCTGTATGGCTGGAATTGCCTTTAACAGTGCAGGTCTGGGTATTACCCACAGTATTGCCCATGCAGTCGGCGCGCAGTGGCATCTGCCACATGGTTTGGCCAATGCCATTGGTCTGCCATACGTTGTTCGCTTTAACGGACAATGTGGCAGAGCTCAGCATTTATATAACCGTCTCCTGAGCGCCATCGGTATTCCAAATGTCAGTGGAGACGCTGCGGAGATGCTGTACAACAGTATTATCACCCTTTGTAAGGAAATCAATATTCCGACGTCCCTCAAGGAACAGGGTATCGACGAGGCAGATTTTAAGGCCAGCAAGGATATTATTATTGGAAAAGCCATGAAGGATGTCTGTACTCAGACCAACCCGCTGTCACCGACCAGAGAACAGTTCAGCGAACTCCTGGATCAGATTTATTACGGCGCATAAGCTATCAGAATAGACCTTTTTAGAGCACCCCTAAGGGGTGCTCTTTTTTAGTACATAAAATACGCTTGCACTTTTAGATTTAAAAGATTAAAATAAAGAAGATGATGCATTTGTTGAAAAAATTAAAAGTAAAAATGACTTAAATGGAGAATATGCCATCATTTTGTTTTAAAAATACCATTTAGTGTATATAAATAAGTAGATTATAATAATTATAAAAGGAGGAAGGGAAATGGCAAAGAAACCCGCCACGCCGCTGGCTTACTTGATGGATATGCTTTATATCCAGGGTTCCCAGCTGGCAAGAACTGTCCATGTTGACCGTACGATTATCAGCCGATGGAGAAATGGACGTGTTGAGCTGGGGCCTAAATCACCTTATTTTGAAGAAATTATCCGTGCCATTGTAAAGGTCAATAAAGAACGGGGCTTGAATACGCTGGAACGGTTCTTTTCCTCGCTGGAACCGGGGATTGCTGTGGACACAGAACAGGATCTGGAAAGCTGCGTATCCCGGTGGCTGGTCGACAGGGAATTTGAAGCAAAATACGCAGATAAGGAAAGCGGAAACAGTCTGTACACCGCGACCTATAAAATTTATAAAGGCATCACGGGTAAAATGGATGCACTGGATGATATGTTTGATACACTGGCGTCCCTGCCGAAGGGGGAAACCTTCTGGGGCTATGACGCAGACTCACGTGTTTTCAAACAAAATAACAATGATACACGGAAAATACAAAAGCGCTTTCTGGAGGCAGAAAAAAATAAAACAAAGCTCATTACCATGATCTATTTAAACCGCTCACAGGAAGAGATTTATAATATGTTTGAGTACTGGCTGCCCATACTGCTTTCCACAAGTGCTAAAGCTTACTACACCTACGACATGGAGCGCCCTTTCTATGACTATATTTTCAGTATTAAGGGCAAACAGACGCTGGTAGGAATAAACGGCACAAACGGCGATACCTATTCCGCCATTTACACCGACCCCATGAGCCAGCGCCAGTTTGATGATTTTCTGGAAAGACATCTTGAGCGTTTTCAGCCGCTGACTAAAAATTTGGGGAGCCGCGTGGTCTGTAATGATTTCACCCGGGAAAACATGGAAGCTTTTAACCGTAATGATACAGACCAGTATGTTATCGCCACTTCCATGTCATTCCTATCTTCAGGAAAAAATATTATTGAAGGAATTTTAATGGACCTGTGCCTGAGCAGTGAGGAAGAACACCGTCTTATCGACTATTATGATAATTGCCGGGTAGGGCTCAGTCAGTTTTTATCCAAGGAAAAATATACGCGGATTATTTTAAGCCTCGATTATATTAAAAGTCTGGGTCAGCAGCCGGTAATTGAAGTACCGGTTTTTTCCGCGCTGCTGAAACGTAAGGTGGAGGTGGCTGGGAAGCATGTTATTAAAGAGCTGGTTTCTTTTTTTGAAATTTGTGAAAAGCGATCCCAAGGTACAGATAGCCCTGAGGCCGCCGGCATCACCTGAGTTAATCGAAAACCTCAATATCTGGGTAAAAGATGGCGCGGCTGCCTACTTCCATTTTGATAATGACCTCTCCACCCGTATTGTAACCGAGGTATTCTCGGCGGTTAATACCTTCTATGCGATGGTGGATAAATACTGGGAACAGCTTCCCTATGACAGCAAAGACAAGGAATGGGTCTACGACCAGATCAGTAAAATCAGCGGGGAAAAGCTTTGATATTCACACATGTGTCAACTTAGCAACGTGAATGTTTTGCGGGTGGGTTTAAAAACCAGGGCTGCAGCGCTATAATAAAGAAGCCGAATGTATCAATGAGCTCTCCGAAGAACTACAAAATCAGGTAGTACCACTGGATACCGAGCGCCACGGTGCCAGTGGCAATGTTCTCATTAATGCAAAAAAAGATGTGCTTTTAAGCACATCTTTTTTTGTTTTATTGAATATTCATTTCCATGGTGTGCAGCAGATTGCGGCAGAGAGCCAGGATGATCAGAGCGATCACGACATTGACTGCGCAGTCCACAAACAGTCCAGCCGCCAGATTCCCGGCAACGAGGCCGACAGCCACGCCGGCGATGGCGCCCGGAATCAGCAGGACAACAAGGATCAGGTAATAGAGCATCACGACCAGCACCTTGCTCTGCATATTGCCAAGAATACGCTCGATTAGTATGTTGCCGGCTGACAAAAGTGCTGCCAGCCCCACACGGGCAGCGATGACCGCGATGATCTCAGCGGCGGGGGCGCCCAGAATCAAGCCGCAGGGAATAAAGATAATCAAACCACTGACAAAGCTGTCCACCACAGATTCCAGACTGGCAAAAACCAGTTTTTTGAACGGATTCTGGGGAATCATATAAATGTAAGGCAAGGTCAGCTCTTTGACCCAGCGTCCCATAGCCCCTGTCAGCACCTGAAGGTAGCACAGCATGCCGAAGATCAGCATCAGACTGATATGCTCTTTTGCCAGCAGGCTGGCGAGAATGGCCACCACGGTGCAGATAAGCGTAAACTGGTTTAAAAACAAATAACCTGAGCGGCGGTTTTCCAGCAGATGCTTGAAAAAGAATGCGGATGCCCCGTGACCACGGCCAATGCCTGTTTTTTTACGGCTGATTTTGGATGCGTCCTTGGTGTCACTGATGCGCCCATCCTTGGCGGCGGTTTTAGTGGTATAGGTTTTTTCAGCCGACTGAAGGACATCTTCATAATAGTCCGATTCGCTCCGGCAGATATAAAGGATGATCAGACCGATCAGAGCGATGAGCAGTACCAGAAAGATGAGGGCCTTCAGGAAATTTCCGGCAATCAGCCCCATGGTGAAGGCCTTTGTCCAGCCAAGGACCGGAATGTATTCCATCAGGCTGGAATCTGCGGCGTTGAGCAGCGCTTCGTAGAAATTCTGGGTTTTAAAAAGCGAGGTCAAAAACAGGGCGGCCATCAGGAAGCCGAAACAATAGAGCACTGCCCTTACCACACGGCGGCGGGTGTCCTCTCCCCGGGTATAGGAATAAATGGCAAGCGCCAGGATTTCACCGACCACCAGAAACAGGCAGTAGCCAACAAAAAGGGCGATGAGCCCGGGTGTGCCAACGCCAAAGATTGTCCGGAGAGTAGTCCCCTGGAACAGGATAAAAAAACCCAGCAGCAGGGACATGCCAACCTGTTTAGCCAGGCCATAGGCCAGGATCTTTCTCGGAGAAACCGGCGCCAGAAAGAGCAGGTTGACATCTGCCATGGTAAAGAAGCTCCCCCCGGAGGAAAGCCCCTTCTGTATCTGGGTGACAAGCAGGAACAGAAACAGACCAATAAGGATCGCGCCCAGTAATGGGAGATTCTGGCTTTGCGCGAGAGGCGTATCCTCTCCGGGTGTAAAGACAGTTGACACAAGGGCAAAGCCGAAAAAAAGGATCACGAGAATGGTCACGACCAGATGGCTGGGGTGGTTCTTCAGGTCAAGAAGACGGTTTTTAAAGGTAGTTTTCCAAAGATAAAAAATACTGGACATCCTAAGCCTCCCCTTCGGTAATGCTGAAGAAAAGCGCCTCCAGAGATTCGTCGGCTTCAGTGACCTCCTCTGCCCGCCGGGTTGCCCGGATTTCGCCGTTCATCATAATATGGGCCACATCCCAATAATCCTCCACCGAATCGATCATGTGTGTGCTGATGAGAAGTGAAACACCCTGATCTCTGAGCTCAGAAAAAATCAGCTTCAGTTCTTTGATGGCATGGGGGTCAAGACCCACCATGGGTTCATCAAAAATGATGACCTTCGGTTCAAACAACAGAGCACAACAGATGCTGACCTTTTGCTGCATTCCCTTAGACAGCTCCTTGCCGAGCTTTTTGCGCTTGTCGTCAAGCTCGAAGCGTTCGATAAGAGCGTCAGCTTTTGCTTTCCAGTCAGTGAGACCATAGGCCCGGGCGATAAACTCCAGATGCTCCTCGATCGTCAGCATATCGTAAAGAGCAGGAAGTTCGGGAATATAGCCCAGCTGGCGCTTGGCGTCAAGAGACCGGCAGGGCGCACCGTTAATTTCAATGGTACCCTCAAACCGGAGCAGCCCGCAGATACATTTGATAATGGTTGATTTACCAGCGCCGTTTGGTCCCAGGAGTATAGCGATCTCACCATCTCCGACGGTAAAATTGAGGTCGTTGTTGGCTTTGGTTTTTCCGTACTTTTTTGTAACGTTGTTTACTGTGATCATGGTTGTTTCCTTTCGGTTCCGGTTTGTCAGCGATTTGAATATCGGGTATAATAGAGAAACCAGAGAATTGATTTGACAAGAATTCTTGTCAAAAAGTATATCATTGACAAGAAAAGTTGTCAAGCCAAGAAATTTTAAAGTCGTAAGAAGGAAAGCATATGAAACATAAAAAGTTAAAACAGACTCTTGTCGGCATCGCAGCAGCGCTGCTGTTTTTATTGCCGGCGGGAGGGATCGCGGTCAATCACATGTCCTATCAGCCAGAAGCCGCAGCACAGCAGGCTTTGAAGGGGAACAGCCGAGTAGTGGTAAAGGGAGGCGGAACCATTGCCTTTGAACCAGAAAAGCGAATAGGAGAGACGGGCGTCATTTTTTATCCCGGCGCTTTTGTTGCCCCTGAGGCCTATGCGCCTCTGGCTCTGGAAATTGCGGAGCAGGGTTATCCGGTTTATATTGTCAGAATGCCCATGAATCTGGCAGTGCTCTCGCCAGAACGGGGAAGTGAGATCATGGCACTGCATCCGGAAATTGAAAGCTGGATCGTTGGCGGACACTCTCTGGGCGGTGCCATGGCGCCGGAATTGGCAGAGGCGAAAACTAAAGTAAAGGGAATCTTTTTTCTGGCGGCCTACCCGGCGGATGATGGTATCAGGGATACAGAGGTCCAGGTGGTTTCGCTCTGGGGAAGTGATGACGGTGTCGCGGATTTGGATAAGGTGAAGGCAGCGGAAGCCGCTTATCCAGGAGCAGCGGTCATGACAGAGATCGAGGGCGGCAATCACGCGGGCTTTGGTGATTATGGCGCGCAGAAGGGAGATAACCCGGCGGACATTTCAAATACAGAACAAATGCATCAGGCAGCAGCGGGGATTCTCGGACTGCTTGAGAAGATCCGTTAGCCATGGAAAATCTGGACATTTTTATGAAAAAGTACCGATTGCAGCTAAATGCCCAGCAGCGTGAGGCTGTTGGCAGGATCTCTGGGGCTACACTGCTTCTGGCTGTGCCAGGCAGCGGGAAAACCACCGTGGTCATTTGCCGGATTGCTTATATGATCCGAGTGAAAAAGATACCTCCAGAATCCATTTTAACACTGACCTTCAGTAAAGCCGGCGCCCGTGACCTGAGCCGGCGTTATCTGAAAATTTTTGGCGAAAAGGGCGCGGAAGGCCTGCGGTTCAGTACCATACACAGCTTTACCCTGTCGGTTATCCGTCATTATGAACGTTTATATCATCGCCGGGCTTTTCAGATTGTCGAGAATACCGGAAGCATTATCAGGGAACTTTTTCAGGAGCTTTTTAAGAGCTATCCGGCGGAGAATGATATTGTGGACATTGTGTCGGCCATTACCTACTGCAAAAATATGCTGCTCTCTGAGGAAGAAATCGGGGAGATGAAAGTGGGTGATGTGGATTTTCCAAAGTTGTTTAAGGCCTATGAAGCATATAAACGCAGGCATCATCTGATGGATTTTGATGATATGCTCAAATACGCCTGGCTTCTTTTAAAAAAGAACCCTGAGCTGCTAAAGGTTTTTACCAGCCAGTACAAGTACATCAATATTGATGAAGCCCAGGATACCTCGAAGATTCAGTATGAAATTATCCGGCTTCTTTCAGGAGAGGATGGCAATGTCTTTATGGTGGGCGACGAGGACCAGAGTATCTATGGTTTTCGCGGGGCTTATCCTGACGGGCTGCTGAGCTTTAAGGAGACTTACCCTCACGGTGAGGTGCTGCTCATGGAAACCAACCACCGCAGCACCCAGGAAATCGTGAACGCGGCCAACCGTTTTATCCGGCTTAACAAGGAACGCTATGTTAAAAACATGCGGACAGATAATGAAAAGGGGGTGCCGGCAGTCCATGAATATGTAAAATCTGTGGAGGACCAGTACTGGTTTATCCTTAAATCGGTCAAAAACGAGGGCAAAGAAACGGCTGTGCTCTACCGCAATAACGAGTCGGTCATCCCGCTGGCAGATCTTTTTGAGCGGGAGGGAGTGCCTTATGCGGTTAAGGAGCATAATCCTCTCTTTTTTACGCATTTTATCGTGCAGGACATCAGAAGCTTCGCGGCTCTCGCGGCAGATCCATCAGATTTTGAAACTTTTGAAAAAATATATTATAAGATGAACTGTAATATTTCAAGAAAAAACGTATTGGAGGCTGGAAAGCTCAGCGAATCCGGACAGGATGTTTTTGAGGCTTTGCTGTCCCTTGATGAAATCCCTGAATGGCTTGTGGAAAAGGTGGAAAATATCCGTGCGGCATTTAAGCGTCTGGCCTCCATGAGCGCCCAGGAGGGGCTGGACTTTATCATCTGGAATATGGGCTACCGGGAACACTTGGATTACCGGGTTTCCTGCGGCTACCGGGAAGAGCAGCTGAACCAGAAGCTGGATATTCTAAAAACACTGGCGGGCAGGGAGAGTACCATGGACGCCTTTTTGAAACGTCTGGACGCACTGCAGGAGGCTCTGCGGGGCTCAGCTTTGCATCAAAAAGCAGATGTGACCTTTTCGACGATCCACTCCAGCAAGGGACTGGAATTTGAAAAAGTCTTTATCATTGACGCGGTGGAAGGCGAATTTCCATCGATGGCAGCCCTTGATGACAGTGAGGAGGGCCGGCGGCTTTTCTGTGAGGAGGTTCGTCTTTTTTATGTCGGCGTGACCCGCGCCAGGCGTGAGCTGGAGTTTATTTCGGTGGGAAAAAAGAACAGCCGGCATAACAGACGCCCGGTATCGCAGTTTGTCCGCGTTTTTCTGAGAGAAAAAGCGCCGGAGGCCGCGCGCAAAAAAATTACAGGCGGTGTGATCGGAGAGACATCCAAAGCCCAGGGGAAAGGCTTCGGCATTTTTGACGTATCCATTGTCAGAAAGGCAGAGCTGAAGGAAGTGGACTGCTCAGCGTATGTCCCCGGTGCAGCGGTGACGCACCAGGGCTTCGGTGAGGGTATCATTCTGGAGATGAAAAAGGATATGGCGACCATTGATTTTGAAGGGTGCGGCCGTAAAAAACTGAACATAAAGGTCTGTGTCACCAATAAAATTATCCGATTGCAGGATTAAACTTGACAAGAAACAGGACGAACGGTATACTGTAAACAAATGTAAAACCGTTGAAGATGGGGTAAAGCGTGTGACGTGTTAACAGAGAGCCGGGGGGCTGGAAACCGGTAATAAACGAGCATGGCATAATGGGCATCTGAGGGTGTGATGAAAGAGTGATCGAGTATTTCACAACGTTTCGAGGGCGTTAACCGGAGAAGGTGTGCTGGCATCTTAGACAAAGTGCGCAGTTATGCGAAAAAAGGTGGTACCGTGGGTTATAACAGACTCATCCTTTATAAGATAAGGATGGGTCTTTTTTATTTGTAGAATAAGCAAGGAGATAGAGATGATCAGAGAACCGTTAAAAGAGCTAAAGAGCTTAATCAGCCGGCTGGAAGCCTCCAGCCCCTTTTACCAGAAAAAGTTTAAAGAATGCGGCGTAGAGGCCGGAGATATCAAAAACATGGAGGATTTCAGAAAGCTGCCCTTCAGTGACAAAGATGAGCTCAGAAAGGCATATCCTCTGGGAATTCAGGCTGTGCCGGACGAAGAAGTGGTGCGTATTCATTCATCCTCTGGCACCACCGGGCAGCCGGTCATTATTCCTTATACCAGAAAGGATGTGGAGGACTGGGCCATTATGTTTGAGCGCTGCTACCGTTATGCGGGCATGGACAATAAAGACCGTATCCAGATCACACCGGGCTATGGCCTCTGGACGGCGGGTATTGGTTTTCAGGCAGGGGCAGAACGGCTTGGAGTAATGGCCATTCCCATGGGGCCTGGGAATACCCAAAAGCAGTTGAAAATGCTGGTGGATATGCAGAGCACTGTACTGGCCAGCACCTCCTCATATGCTCTGGTGCTGGCAGAAGAGGTGGCTAAACAGGGTCTGCAGGATAAAATTAACCTGAAGCGTGGAATTATCGGTTCAGAACGCTGGGGTGATAAAATGCGTAAGCGTATCGTAGATGAGCTGGGGATTGAAATCTTTGATATTTATGGTCTGACCGAAATCTATGGCCCGGGTATTTCCATCGACTGTCATCATCACTGCGGCATGCATTATTGGGATGATTACCTCTTTATGGAAATCATCGATCCCGACACACTGGAGCCGGTGGAGGAAGGCGCTTATGGGGAAATGGTGCTCACAACCCTGCACAAAGAAGGCGGGCCGTTGCTGCGTTACCGCACCCATGATATCACTCGTTTTATTCCGGGGCCATGCCCGTGCGGCTCAGAACACCCGAGGCATGACCGCATTGTGGGAAGAACCGATGACATGGTCAAAGTAAAGGCCGTCAACATTTATCCAGGGCAGATCGACGAGCTGCTAAAGGAAATCGACGGTGTCAGCTCAGAATATCAGGCCATCGTGGCAAATGAGAACGGCAAGGATGTCGTGCATCTGCGGTTTGAGGTGGAGCAGGGTGTTGACAAGGAGGAGATCCAGAAGGAAGTTAATTATCAGTTCAAATCCAAAATCGGTATTACAGTGATCCCTGAAGCAGGATTCATCGGTTCACTGCCGCGCTCGGAAAAGAAATCCGTCAGAATCATTGATAATCGGTTTGAATAGGGTTTTCAGGTTTAAGTTTCGCTTAAACACCGGTTAATAACCAGTAAAATTTCAGAAAAATCTCGAAAAAGCAGAGAGACTCTGATATAATATTAAAAAATGTAAGGAGTGTGCAAAAAACTCAAGATGAAAAATAAAAAGAATAAGTCAAACCGTTTTAAGGTTATTTTACATGAAGTATCCGACGATGGCGCGGGAACGAAGATCATAGAAGATACAGAGACTGGTATTACTTATCTTTACTGTTATGGTGAAGGCGGCGCCGGGCTAACCGTTCTGCTGGATGAAGAGGGCGAACCGGCTGTGGCTCCTGAGAGATAACAGGACTATTTTAAATAGACAATCCTCCTGGATGGGCAGGAGGATTTTTTTATGTAAAAAGTTAGTTAAAAATAACAAAATTAATGATAATCAAAGAAAAAGTGGGTATAATTAAAGATAGCGAAATAGGAAACCAATACAGGAGGAAAAAGAATGAGTACATATATTGAAGATATCATGGCACGTGAGGTGCTGGATTCAAGAGGAAATCCAACCATTGAGGTCGATGTTTACCTGGAAGATGGATCCATGGGCAGAAGCATGGTGCCTTCCGGCGCATCGACTGGTGCCTTTGAAGCAGTCGAACTGCGTGACGGTGATGACAGCCGTTACATGGGAAAGGGTGTCTTAAAGGCAGTTGAAAATGTTAATTACATGGCAGAACACCTGGTTGGCATGGATGCTTTAGACCAGGTTGCGCTGGATGAAGCCATGATCGCCATTGATGGTACCCCCAATAAAGGAAAAATGGGCGCAAATGCCATTTTAGGAATCTCCATGGCCAACGCATACGCCGCGGCAGAATCTCTTGGACTGCCATTGTTCAGATATTTAGGCGGCGTCAATGGTAAGACGCTGCCAACCCCAATGATGAATATTTTAAACGGCGGTGAACACGCCGACAACAATGTGGATATTCAGGAATTTATGATTATGCCCGTAGGTGCAAAGAATTTTTCTGAAGCGCTGCGCATGGGCTCGGAAATCTTCCATAATCTTAAGAAGGTACTCCAGAAAAAAAGGCTGGTAACCAGTGTCGGCGATGAAGGCGGATTTGCACCAAATCTTGAATCCAACGAGGAAGCCCTTGAAGCTATCATTGAAGGCATCCAGGCAGCCGGCTACCGTCCTGGCGATGATGTGCGTCTTGCGATGGACGTTGCGGCCTCTGAAATGTACAATAAGGAAAGTGGAAAATATATATTAAAGGGTGAAGGTAAGGAGCTGACAACAGATGAAATGATTGACTTCTATGAACGCCTGATCACTAAATATCCCATCATCTCCATCGAAGACGGTTTGGACGAAGAAGACTGGGAAGGCTGGAAGATCATGACAGAGCGCCTTGGCAAAAAAATCCAGCTGGTTGGCGATGACCTCTTTGTCACAAACACAGAACGCCTGAAGAAAGGGATTGACCTTGGCGTTGCCAACTCGATTCTCATCAAGGTTAACCAGATTGGGACCTTGACCGAAACTCTGGACGCCATTGAGATGGCAAAACGTGCTGGCTATACCGCCATCGTTTCACACCGTTCCGGTGAAACCGAAGATGTTACCATTGCCGATCTGGTAGTCGCTATGAATGCAGGCCAGATTAAAACCGGTGCGCCGTCCCGTACAGACCGTGTGGCAAAATACAACCAGCTGCTTCGGATTGAAGAATATTTGGGACAGACAGCCATTTACGGCGGGATCAATTCCTTCTATAATTTGAAAAATGTTTAAGTTAGAATTAAGGGCGGGGGCGTATCATTAGCATTGTAAGAGAATCCCCCTCTCTTTTACAAGAACAATCGAATAGCGACAGAACAAGGCCGGGAATTACAGCAGTGTAATTCCCGGCCTTTTGTGGTCTTACGGTAATTTACTACGCGTTGTACAATTAATTGACCGCTTGAATAGAGTAAAGTGTGTCGTTTGATTATGCAACGTTTTTTATTACAAAATTTTAAAGGGGGCATGTAAAATCGAAAATGAATTTCAGCACCTTATTGACACCATCGTCAACTTTGGTGCGGGTCAATTCCGGGATGGCTATATTTTAGCGGTTCCTTCTGAATCTTTAAAAGAAAAGACGTTTAAACAGTTATCCGATGTATTGGAAGAAATTATTATGATTCAAAATTTAATTAAAGAAAGAAAAGGAGATTAGTATGGAGTATATTTTAGCTGGATATCGTGACGTGGAGTTTGATTCAAAGGATGGGAAGCACATCAGCGGTTTCACCTTGTATCTGCTTGGTAAGAAAAAAGGTGTTAACGGCTATGTCGCTTTTAAGAAATGGCTGTCCCGTGACCTGGTCGATGAAAGCGGCGTGGATATAGCACAGGCCTTGAGCAATCCGGTTCTGCTGTTCTGTGATACCGATGGTAATCCCGTCCGTCTGGAATTACCAGAAATTTAAGTACATGGGTAACCTGCTTACTCAGGAAATCGCCCTGGCAGGCCTGCTTTTCGGTGGCATTATGTCTTTGATCGTTTCGATCGAATGGAGTAAATGGCTATGAGTGTTGAAGAATTAACCTTGTTTTTTCAGTACGTCATGCTCGGCTTTGCCATGGGTACGGGTTTATGGTTGTTGGCATTTGCAATGCGTTCTCTTTGGAATGCGTTCAAATCTGCAATAAATCTATGAAGAAAGGAGAGACTTCTATGCCTGTTGTATTAGAAGTAGCACCGTCAATGACTGATGCGATCCAAGGTATCTTTACCGGTGCAGCCACTGAAATGGGTGGTATGCTGGTGCCGATCTTCACCGCCGGCGCGGTGATTATCGTTGGTATTCTTGCCTTTAATTTAGGCAAGCGTGTATTCAAATCTGCAACAAGATAGCAGATTCCTTCTACATTTCCCCCCTTATTTAAAAAAGTCTGTCGGCTTTCCTCTTTAGGTTGGCAGACAGACTTTTTAATTTAGAGAATATTATAATTGTTCTTTATGTTTTCAATATGTTGCATTTTTTCAACTTCTGTTTTTTGTGTTAACGGAAATAGTTTTTGAAAAGTAAAGTCAATTTGCGTATCTGATAAAACGGTACTGGTATTTTCTATGATTGTTTTAATTGTAGAGATAACATTTTCTCTTTTTACGACTTTGCAAGCATCTGTTTGCAATTCGATTTTTTTTAAAGTACAGCGTTCACTAAAAACAATAATTGAGTGGTATATACTATCAACTTCATTTGATAAATAGTTTTTTAGCCATTTGATGTGACCTTTGTTTTGAATAATGGGATTGAAAAAACGTTCTTTTCGGACTTTATTGCCATTTGGAAGTGTTTGAGTCCAGTTCTTCTGTGATTCACTTCCAAAAATCCAACCACTATAGTTTTTTGATTCAAAGACGTATATGCCTGTGCTATGAATCATTATTAAGTCGATCTCGGTTGTTTCATTATTTCCTTTTGGAATATAGCAATTAAACAAAAACTTTTTATGGCCATCAAGTTTTTTTAACCTATCATAGGTTAAGTATTCTCCGTATTTGCCTTTATCGAAACGGACAGAGGAAAAAGAACTCTTAGTTTGTAGAGCATATTCTGTTTTATCATATTTAAATTTACCGATGATAAATTGTAAAGCAAATAGAATAAAAGGTGAAAGAACAATAAGTGCAAATAAATAAAATATCATAATATGAGCCCTCTCTTTATGTATTATTGTTTTATTATATTTTTAATAGTGTTAAAAGTAAAGATAATATCTTGGTGTATTGAAAGGATTTCAAATGAATATAAGAATTAGCAAAAATATATTTTTTAAAGTTATCGCTTTATTACTATGCATATATATTGGGTTTGCACCCTTTTTTCAGCCAAAAAAGGTGCAAGCCTCACCGTTTCTTTTGGGAATTACCGCATTGCTAACAACTGGAATGATAGCAGGTCGTTATGTACAAACCAATGTTTTATATACACCTGAACAAATGAATCGGATTAATGAACAATGGACAGCAAACCTCCAAACGGCATTTCCCGATCCAGACGATTATAACCATCAAATGAACGCTTTACAAAACCTCAACCAGAAACTTTTAAACGGTGAGGAAGTCAACTGGAGCAAATACAGCGGGAAAGCCCTATACGCTGTCCTAAAAGGGGTGGTGGATGTGGTATGGCCAACCATTCCCGAAGACGAATCCCAAGGTCGAACTCTCTTAGGAACTTATGGTGACAACCGTCTTTATGTTACTCTTAATCCAGAAACAACAGAAGGTATGTGGCCTACTATAAAAATACCGTACTTTCCGTTAACAGGTTGGTACTTCGAGGATTATGGTTCATATAAAAATTGTGTTGTTAATAATGTTATAGCAAAAGATGGTAAACGTTATGCCGGTTTCTATGTCGATATTGTTGGCAGCAGTAATTATCGTATTAATAGACCGGGTTCATTTGGTTTTTCGTTTTTTGTGTCTCCTTTTCCGGATTGGTCTGTTGGTTTAGATAATGATCTTATTCTTACAAAATTTTTAGGTTTAGCAACAGGTGATCAAACGTCTATCTATCGACCAGATTTTAAAAACAAGTTACCAGACAAAGTAAAACTCCCAACCCGCCTGCCCCAAACTGTCATAAATAATATTACAAACTATGTTGACAATTCGACCGAGAACCTCATCATTGCTCCAACCCCTGACGAGCTCCCGCAGCTGCCCGAGGATTACAATCCCGTTACCGATGACCTCCCAGACCTCCCCGGCTATCAGGACGTAGTGCCCGATCAAGAACCCACAACCGACCCCGAGCCAACCCCTACACCACCAGAGCCGACCCCTACGCCGCCCGAGTACGACGGTTCCGGCTGGGTCAATCCCATTGGAAACTTTTTAGCCGGATTGCTGGAATTCCTCAAAACCGCCTTTGTCCCCACCCAGAGCCTGGACTTCAGCCCACTACAAAACATGGAATCTGGTACCTTCGGGGCAAAGTTCCCGTTCAGTCTGCCTTCAGACTTTGGAAAAATCCTGGGCGTGATCCAGGCTGACCCCATCACCCCAAAGTTTGACGTCAGCATCCCATTATCAAAGGTCGGGTATCAAGATATCCCTATGGAAATCGACCTGGAGCCCTATTCCAACATTGCCGGCATCTGCAAATCCGGCTTTGTGATTCTGTTCTGCATCGGGCTGTTCTTCCTGACCCGGCGCTTTATGTCCCCAGGAGGTTGAAACCATGATTGCCGATTTATTCATTATGCTCATAAACTTCCTGATCTGGCTCATCGCTTCCGCCGTCAACCTGGTCGTTGGCATCCTGCCCGACAGCCCCTTTAATAACCTGGATTTATCCTTACCGTCCGAGGTGGTCGGCTATATTAACTGGTGCTTTCCGGTCAAGGAAATCCTCGGAATTCTGGCCGTCTGGGCCATTGCCATGGTGGCCTGGTACGTTATTAGTATCATACTGCGGATTTTTAAAATTGTCTCATAGCAGACAACGCTTGGCGGCGCCGGAATACGTGCGCACAGCACCCGGCGCCACTGATCGGCCGTCTGCGGAAAGGAAAAAATATGTTACTCTTTGTTGAAATACTCCAAAACCTTTTATTAATCATTGCGATTCCTACAGGCGCTTTCTGTATTGGCTGTCTGTTTATGGACGGCTTACAAAAACGGGAATATCCCCCATATCCGGGAGAGGATGCGGAGGATGAAGCTTTTTTCGATGATGACGAAATCGACACCTTCGATGTCTTTGACGACGCGGAGCAGGAGGACAAAAATGATGATCATACCCGTTGAGTACACCCCGATTTTCTTTATTGTCGCCCTGGTCAACCTCTCCCTTTGCTTCGGCGTCCTGTTTCTGCTGACCTGGCTTGAGCAAAAACGAAAGGATGATGATCAATGATAACCGCCTACACCGGCACCCCCGGTTCCGGCAAGTCCCTGCACTCCATACGGCACATATTGCAGTATTTAAAGGCCGGAAAACAGGTGATTGCCAACTTCCCAATCAAGGTAAACAACCTCCCGGAAAAGCACCGAAACGGCCGTTATTTCTACGTAAAAAACGAACAGATCACCGTAGATTACTTGTACCAGTTCGCTACTATGTATCATCCCACTGATGCCGAAAACCAGACCCTTGTCATGATTGATGAAGCGTCCATCAAGTTCAACTGTCGGACTTACAGCAGTAAAGACCGTCTGGCTTTCTGCGATTTCTTCGCCCAGCACCGCAAGCTTGGCTATGACATCGTTCTGGTCTGCCAGAACCTGCGCCAGCTCGACCGCCAGATCAGGGACAACGTTGAAATCGAACTGGTACACCGAAAGTTGAACCGTTTTTCATTCTTTATGTTTCTGCCCTTCCCGCTCTTTGTGGCCATCGAGCGGAATAAAGCCATTAACAACGAAAAAAACGGCAGTGAATTTTTTCTATACTCAAAGAAAGTAGGGAGCTTATATGATACGTTCTATGATTTTTCTGGTACTAAAAACCGCAAGGCTAATGCGGAGTTGGCTGCGCTGGTTCTTGCGACCGAGATAACCGCAGCACCGTCAACAACGTACGGAAAGGGGAAAAAGCGCCGCACCGCCCGCCACCCGGATGGGGTGCCGAAGGCGGGGCCCCGTCGCGTGCCGGACGGAGCGGAGCGAACCCCGCCTACTGCTGATGACGCTTAAATGGTAGATATGCACTCAATATATAATAATATTATTCGTTTTAATTATTTTCATAATAGCCGTATTTCGCGTGAAATGCCCCATATCCGGGTTTTAGGCGTTTTAGGTATAGAAGCACCTTTGGTGTGTGTTTGAATAAGTGAACAAAAAGAAATATTATTACTAAGTGTCGAAACGAGCCGCCCGGCAGCATCTGAACGCCGGGAGCCTCTTTCACCATAACTACCAAAGCAGCCGAACAACGGCAGCACAAAGTAAGTTGTTTCAGTCGGCGGTTACGGATCGGCTGTATTAACAAGAAAAGGAAGGTTATCAATGGACTTTTGTTTAATTTTTAAGTTTTTTTTATCCGTCGCTTTAATATCGGGGATGGCCGTCATCCTGCTTGGGCCATCTTATTTAGCACAACGTTCTTCTATTTTGAGTTTCCTTTTTAATTTTTTCGGGATTCTCTCTTTTATCCTAATGGTGTTTTTGATTTTAATGATTATTTGGATTCCTGAAACACGTACGATTTTTGCATAAAGCGGATCGGCTGTAACGTTTGGGCTCGGTGCGCTAAGCTAGTATTACCTTAGCGCACCTCTGACGCTTGACGCAAATTTTAGTCGATGGCTGAATGACGCCATTGTAAACCATGTGCAAAGTTGACGCAATTTTGACGCAATTTCAAAAAAGCCTTAACTTCTGACGCATTTATAAGTAAAAACGTTATAAATAGGGGGGATGTTTATGCGTGACAGTAATAGCCGGAAATGGCAGATTACCATTAATAATCCGGCGCAAAAGGGTTTTACTCATGAGTATATTCGTGAGCTTTTAGCAACGTTCAAATCCCTTGTTTACTGGTGCATGTCCGATGAGATCGGTGAGGAGGGCACCTACCATACACACATCTTTGGGGCCTTTTCATCCTGTGTTCGCTTCTCGACCATCAAAAAGAAGTTTGAGGGCGCTCATTTTGAAATGGCCAAAGGCACCAGTAAGGAGAACCGGGATTATATTTTCAAAGAAGGGAAGTGGGCAAAGGATAAAAAGAAAGAAACCAACCTGGTGGATACCCATGAGGAGTTTGGCGATATGCCTGTAGAACGTCAGGGACAGCGAAACGATTTGATTGATTTATACGACATGATTAAACAAGGCATGACGAATTACGACATCATGGAAGAAAACCCGGCCTATATGATGAACCTGGACAAAATCGAAAAGGCCCGCCAGATTGTAAAGGAAGAAAAATACAAGAACATCTTTCGGGAACTGGAAGTCACTTACCTTTGGGGGGCTACTGGAACCGGAAAAACCCGGTCCGTTATGGAGAAATTCGGCTATGAAAATGTGTATCGTGTGACGGATTATGACCACCCGTTTGACGGCTATAAGGGGCAGGATGTTGTGATTTTTGAGGAGTTCCGGAGCTCGCTTAAGATTCAGGAAATGCTTAATTACCTGGATGGGTATCCGTTGGAACTTCCCTGCCGTTACATGAACCGGATCGCCTGTTTTACCAAGGTGTATATCATTACCAATATCCCACTAAGGGAGCAATACGAACTGGTGCAAGCCAGCTATCCGGAAACCTGGGCGGCCTTTAATCGCCGGATCACCTTGGTTTATGAGATGATTCAAGACGATGATAATGACCTGGAAGGATTTCATCAGTTAAGCTTTTAAATGATGGGTTTATTGGCTCGGATCAGCGCCGCAGCCAGGACAGTTTTGTGATAAAATATTGTTTTATACGTTATAGGGGGTAACGAGATGGCAAAATATTTTACGTATGAAGAACGCTGTGAACTGCAAGGCTATGTCAAAGCTGGGATGACGCAAAGGGAAATGGCTGAGTTGTTAGAAAAGAGTATTCGAACGATTCGAAGGGAGTTAATTCGTGGAAAAACAGCCCTTAAAGCCGCGCATTTCAAAACCTACTATGAATACCGGGCAAAGACCGCACAGAAGGTTTATGAAGTCAATCGGAAGCGAAAAGGCCGAAAGCATAAGCTACTCAGTGATGCCCAGTTGATGCAGGATATTGAAGAGGCTATTTTAATGAAAGATTACTCCCCGGATATTACACTTGGCCGTATGAAATTAGAAGGCAAAAAATATAAAGTATCCATCTGCACGCGAACACTTTACCGTGCGATACATCAAGGCCTTTTTAATCACATTTCCAATAAAAACTTACGGTTTCAAAACATTCATCATAAAAAAGAAGAAACAGCCATTAAACCAAAAAAACATCCCATTGAAAAAAGCATTGAAAAACGTGCGCTTTCCATTCTGAAAAGAAAACAGTTCGGGCACTGGGAAATGGACTGTGTTCTTGGGAAAAGAGAAGCGGGTAATGCATTGTTAGTCTTAACAGAACGTAAAGCCCGTTATTCCTTCATTTTTCGCCTGCAGCGCAAAACACAGGAGGAGGTCATACGAGTTCTGGATATGCTTGAAAAAACTTACGGTGAGGATTTTAAAAAGATCTTTAAAACCATCACCGTTGATAATGGCTCAGAGTTTTTGGACTATGAAAGCCTTGAACGTTCCATCACAGGTAATCGAAAGCGGACAACAATCTATTTCTGTCATCCCTACACTGCTTCAGAACGTGGCAGTAATGAAAACTATAACGGTAAGATTCGCTGGTATATTCCAAAGGGATTAGACATTGGTGTCATTCCAGATCGTTACATCTGGGAGACCCAGCACCGCATTAATGACCGCCCCAGAAAAATATTAAATTATCATACCGCCACGGAAGTTATCCACACTTTCTTTGAAAATATTCCTTAAATTTTAAAAAAAGCGGACATTTATTCTTGACATTTGCCTACGGTAATTTACCCACAGACTTATCCACAATTTCTGCGGTGTTTGTGGATAAGATGTGCACTGTTTCTTTTTTGATTATGCACAGATTGTGCATAACTCAGGTTAAAGCTGTGGGTGCTTTTCAAAAATAATATCAAAATGTGTCATTTCTAAATCCGATCCGCAAGAGATAGCCCGGTCATAGCACTTGTTTTCATACATTTCGTGAACCTCGGATACGGTGACCTTATCGTTGTCAAGAAAGTTATCCATCATGTTGATTTTACGCACGGTGTCGCTGACGGCTTGCTTGAAAAGTTGTGGATAACTGTCGGTGAAGATTTCCCCAGTGCACGGATGCTGCCAGGGCTCTTCTGCCACGTTAAGCACCAGGTATTCATTTGTGTACAGCGGATAGAAGACGCGGGTCACCAGCCGGTCTTCCTGGATCAGTCTTTCGATGGGCTGAAGGAAATGCTTTTTCCGGTTGTTGGGGTCAGAAAAAAGTCTGGCAAGTTGGGCGGTGTCTTCCACTGTGTCTTTTATGCAGTTCCTCGGCGTGTTTTCACCGTAGATATACTTCATAATAAAGGTAAAAAACTGTTCCAGTGCGTTAAGCGTTCTTGGACTGGGTGTAAAAAGCTTTTCGAGGGGAAAGAAGCAGCCAAGCTTCTGGTATTCATATTGATAATGGGCAACATCCAGGAGAACCTCAAAGTATTTGTGGTAATAAGAGTAGATTCGGCTTCCGGGAATAGTACTCTCACAGTGACCGGTTTTATAAAAGATATAAGGATGGGTGGCCACGTCCAGAGAATGATGGCAGCTGAAGCCAGCGAGATAGCTCAGGATAATGTCCCGGTCCCGCTCGTTGGTAAAGGCGTACTTAAAACCATAGTAAAAAAAGGCATCGACTCTTTTCTTGTGGATGAGATTACCATAGCGGTGCAAAGGCCTTGCGCCCTTCCATGGCATGGGGTGGTGGTAATAAAAGAAATCCGGGCCCTGAGTACCCAGACGATATGCGTCGTAATGGTTAAGGATAATGGCGTTCATGGTACTGTGCTCTGGAAGCGCATCGAGTGCCTCACGTCCGCAGCAGTAATGGTTCAACATGTCTGACATAAAAGGTTTAACCTCCTTGTTGGTCATTTTAATAAAGTTATTTTACCATAAACGGCATTAAAATTCCTTGATAAAAATAAAGAGTTGTAGGGAAGTGGCGGGTTGGTTATAATGTTTTTATAAATAGAGCAAATTCACAGAATAATATAGAAGGAGAACCATCATATGTATCTAAAAGGAATCGGAATCGCATCGCATCCTCCGGTGATTATACCTGAGGTTGGAGGCGGCAGAGAACTGATGGCGGAAAAGACTGTCCGCGGCATGCGCGATCTGGCGTTAAAGGTAGCAGAAACCAAACCAAAAGTGATCGTTTGTATTACCCCTCATGGAAATGTTTTTCAGGACGGCGTCAGTGTCATTTATGAAACCAGGCTCGAAGGGGATATGTCAGAGTACGGCGCGCCGGAAATCCGCCTGGAAAAGCGCTGTGATATGGGGCTGCTGGAGGAAATGAACCGCCGCTTTGCTCAGTCAGACTGTCAAAGTATCTTTTTGAACCAGAAAACAGCCGAGGAATTCGACATTGAGCGGAAACTGGACCACGGCTGCATGGTTCCGCTTTATTATATCGAAAAGTATTATCAGGACTATAAGCTGGTCCACATTACCATTGGAGAGCTCAGTCTCATTGAGCTTTTTAGAACAGGGCGTGTTCTGCGTGAAGCCATTGAAGCTTATGGGAAGGATGCCCTGATCTTGGCCAGCGCCGACTTGTCCCATTGCCTTAAAAATGAAGGACCTTACCAGTTTAATGTCATGGGGCCGGTATTTGATGAAAAGATCGTCCAGGGTATAGAGTGTAAAGACTATTATTCCATTTTAACTCTGCCGCCTAAAATTTATGAGCCTGCCGGCCAATGCGGACTCCGGTCAATCGTTATGGCGCTTGGTGCAACCGACAGCATAAAAACCCATTCCAGTCTCTTTTCTTATGAAGGGCCCTTCGGTGTCGGTTATCTGAGTGCCTTTATTGATTTTGCGCTCGAGGAAAAAGACCCGATTAACGAAAGCCTCATTACCCGGTATGAACGGGACATGGTCAGGCAGCATGAGGAAAGACTGAAGGCGGAGGACGATTATCTGGCGCTGGCACGCCTGACTATTGATACATGGGTAGAGGAAGGACGCAAGTTTAACTGGAGACAGTATCTGGATGAGATCAGGGATCAAAGAGTAAAATCAGCCCTGGAAAGCCAGCAGGCCGGTGTCTTTGTTTCGATCTATAAATCCGGTGAGCTGCGGGGATGCATGGGAACATCCCAGGCGGTAACGGAAAATATCGCGGAAGAAATTGTGCGCAATGCCATCGAAGCCTGTGCCTATGACCCGCGTTTCCTGCCAGTTGAGCCCCAGGAGCTTTATCAACTGGAGATTTCAGTGGATATTTTAGGGAGACCGGAATATATTGAAAATTTAAGCGAGCTGGACCCGTATCAATACGGTATTATTGTGGAAAAGGGTGTAAACCGCGCTCTGCTGCTGCCGGATCTGCCAGGCATCAATACTGCTGAGCAGCAGGTGGAGATCGCCAAAGAAAAAGCAGGCATTATTGATATACAGGATGACTTTGAACGGGTGATAATTGAGCGGTTTGAAGTGGAACGCCATCAAACCGACATTGTATTTTAAAAATAAAGGAGGCAGAGCATGGGACTGAGAGACTGGTCCATAAGAAAAAAGCTGATTCTCTCAAATATGATGATGATCATCATCCCGGTTGTCTTAATTCTGACCATTGTCGGCGGTGCTGTGTTTAGCCTTCTGATGATTATGCTTCCGGAAAACCAGGCCAATATGCTGTTTAAAGTAGATGGAACCGTTTCGACCTATCAGCTCCAGCTGGCTTTTGATTCCATGTGTGAGAAAATCTCTGGAAAAGATAAAGAAGACAAGAATGATCTGACCGCCCTGGCGGCTGCCCTGGAAAAACTTGGGGCGTCAATCGCTGTAACCGGGGGAGATCTGCCTTATCTCACCGATGGTGTTACCATCGATGAAATTGAGACAGAGGCCAGGGAAATCACAGGGACTGCAAATATTGAAGATCAGCCGTTGTTTCTGAGGAATGACAAAGGGCTCGTATACCTTATGCCTGTTACCAATCAGGCCGGCGAGAGAATACGCCTGCTTGTTGTCAGCAGCGAGATGGATTTTGGAGAGAGCTCCTATGCGATCTGGGATAACTGGGATAATATCAAACTTGCCATTAAGATCAGTGCGGCAGTGGTTGCTGGTATCGCGGTGGTCATTGTAGTGGTAACTGGACTGGTATTGGCCGGGAAGCTTTACAAAACGATGATTCATCCTATCAAAAGTATCCAAAAAGGTGCCCGGGAGATTCGGGACGGGGTGCTGGACCACCCTGTAGAAGTCTACAGTAAAGACGAGCTTGGCGAGGTGTGCGGCGATTTTGAAGAAATGCGGGTTCGGCTCAAAGAGTCTGTTGAGCTGCAGCAGCGTTATGAAAGCTCCAGGAAAGAACTGATCGCCGGAATATCCCATGACCTGTCAACGCCGCTTACCTCCATTAAAGGTTATGCTGGCGGTATTCTTGGCGGTGTAGCCAACACTCCGGAAAAACAAAAGCATTATCTGCGCACCATCTACGATACCGCCTGTGATATGGAAGGGCTGGTAGATAACCTGTTTCTGTTTTCCAAGCTGGATATGGGAAAAATGGATTTTCAGATGGAAAGTATTTCGGTAAAAACATATCTTGCGGATTTTTGCGAGGAAGCGCGCTTGAAGGTGCAGGGCAGTACAGTGAAAATCCGGTTGGATGATCAGCTGAAAGAGGAAAGGTTTGTGACCATTGACCGGACACAGTTTGCGCGGGTGCTCTGGAATTTGCTTGAAAACAGCCTTAAATACGCTGGAAAACAAAATATAGAAATGAAAATAATCTTGTCAGAAGAAAAGAAAAATGTAGCGCTGCACTTTGAAGATAACGGCTCGGGAGTTGAACAAGAAGCGCTTGAAAAAATTTTTGACAGCTTTTATCGGACCGATCCTGCCAGAAGCAGCTTGAAAAGGGGCAGTGGGCTAGGACTTTCAGTTTCCCGTGAGATTATTGAAGGTTTTGGCGGCAGCATCTACGCAGAAGCCGCAGAAATTGGAGGGCTGGCAGTAATTATGCTGCTGCCGATAGCGGAGGACTAAGATGAAAAAAATTCTGATTATAGAGGATGACCGCAAAATTGCAGAGTTAGAAAGAGACTACCTGGAAATCAATGATTTCCAGGTAGCGCTAGCGGCTGACGGCGATACTGGACTCTTATTTGCGGTGAGAGATGATTTTGATTTGATTGTGTTGGATTTAATGCTGCCAGGTGTAGACGGCTTTACGATTTGCAGGAGAATCCGTGAAAAAAAGGAAACTCCGATTATAATGGTATCGGCCAAAAGAGATGATGTCGATAAAATACGAGGCCTTGGTTTAGGCGCGGATGATTATATGGTAAAGCCTTTTAGTCCGGCAGAACTGGTTGCGCGTGTCAAGGCGCATATTGGCAGGTTTGAACGGCTGACCAGCCAGGAAAAAAGAAAACAGCACCATATAATAGAGATAAACGGGCTTCGGATTGATAAGGACGCCAGAAGAGTTTATCTCAGAGGAGCAGAAACGGCCCTGGCCAACAAAGAATTTGACCTTCTTTTGTTTATGGCAGAAAATCCTAATATTGTATTTAATAAAGAAACCTTGTTTGAAAGAGTATGGGGCCTGGATGCAGTGGGAGATACCACAACAGTTACTGTCCACGTAAACCGCCTTCGCGAAAAAATCGAAACAGACAATCGTGAACCACGCTATATTGAGACCGTTTGGGGGGCAGGATATCGGTTCAAAATATAAATTGCAAAAATATTGAAAAAATGCTTGACAAAACCGTGTTATAAAACTATAATAATAAAAATCTCGTGATGATGGCAAAGGGGAAACACCTGTTTACATACCGAACACAGAAGTAAAGCCCTTTAGCGCTGAAAGTACTTGGTGGGCAACTGCCTGGGAGGATAGGATATCGCGGGGCTTTTTTATGCCTTTGATTTTTGCTGAAAATAAAAGGTATAAAAAGTTTAAAAAAAGCTTGACATCAAGAATGGCGAGCGCTATAATAATTAAGCTGTCTTGAGAGAACAGCAGCCACAACGCTTTTAAAGTTTCAGCAAAATGAAATTTAAAAATAAATTTCAAAAAAAGCTTGACAGGCAAAGTCGTTTGATGGTATACTATAAAAGTTCTCTCGCGAGAAAAGCACTTGCGGGAAAACATATAATTCTCCAAAGTATAACTCGCTTCGGAGAAGGGTCATAGAAAAGAGAATAGTACCATAAAACCTGAAATTCCAGCTGATGAAAATCAGCAAAGGATAAAAACGCAAGTGCGATGAACACTTCAAAAAATCATCAAATGAACCAGATCAAGAAGCCGAAAGGCTAAACGATAAACTTTTTATTGAGAGTTTGATCCTGGCTCAGGACGAACGCTGGCGGTATGCTTAACACATGCAAGTCGAACGAGAAGGTTTTGAATGATCCTTCGGGTGAAATTAGAACTGGAAAGTGGCGAACGGGTGAGTAACGCGTGGGTAACCTGCCCTATGGAAAGGAATAGCCTCGGGAAACTGGGAGTAAAGCCTTATATTATGGTT